>DASWTW010000126.1:0-6634 GCA_036401895.1 Herpetosiphonaceae bacterium
CTGATGCGACCTGCGCTCACGGATCGCGGCGATCTGCGTGGCCTGTGCGGCGGCGTCCTGGTCGCGCAGATCCAGCGCCTGGATCGGGTAGTCCGGCACCGTCAGCAGAATCTGCTGCCTTCCATCGGCGCGAACGATGGCGCGCAGCATCTCGTGGCGCTCGATTAGCCGCAGCCAGGCGTGATTGAAGCGCGGGAGATCCAGCTCGATGGCTTCCAGCTCAAGGTAGGTGTGCGTCGAAACATTGCCCAGCTCGAAGGCCTGGCTGCGACCGATCCAGTACGCCTGCTGGATGTCGGTCAGCGGAAACGGCTCGCCGCGCCGCTGCGGATCGACGACCACGCCCGGCAACACAACCTCGGTCGCCGCATCACCACCGCGCCGTCGCTCGATCACCTGGCTCAAACTGGCGACGGTCGGCGCTTCGAACAGCGTACGCAGCGGCAGATCGACGTTGAGCGCGGCCCGCAGACGCGCCATGAGTCGCGCCGCCAGCAGCGAGTGACCGCCCAGGCTGAAAAAGTTGTCGTGTACGCCAACCGCCGTGCGATCCAGCACCTCGGCCCAGATCGCGGCGACGATCTCTTCGGTCGGCGTGCGCGGCGGCACATGCGCAGTCTCGGGTAACTGGTCTGAGTCCGGCTCCGGCAGCGCCCGGCGATCGAGCTTGCCGTTGGGCGTCAGCGGCAGCGCGTCGAGCAGCACGAACGCGCTGGGAAGCATATAGCTGGGTAGGCAGGATTGAAGGAATGAGAACAGGCCCTCACCCTGGTTTGTGAGCAGGCCCTCATCCCCCCAGCCCCCTTTCCTCGAACCTCGGCGATTCTCCGCCTCGTCGGCGATAGGCGAGGGGGAGTCAGTGGTACTTCTTTGTTCTTTGTTCTTTTGTTCCCCGTTTGGTTCTAGGTTCTGGGTTCTAGGTTCTGGGTTCTGCCCTTCGTTTTGTTCTTTTGTTCTTTTGTTCCTTTGTTCTTCCGTCACGTACGCCACCAGCCGCGTCTCGCCGGATATTTCGCGCACCACGACGACGGCATCGCGCACATCTGGATGCTGTTTGAGCGCCGATTCGATCTCGCCCGGCTCGACGCGGAAGCCGCGCACTTTGACCTGATCGTCGGCGCGGCCGGCAAACGCAACAGTTCCATCGGGCAGATAGCGACCAAGATCGCCAGTGCGATAGAGCCGATCGAATGGGTCAGCGGCAGAGACGAATGGGTTGGCCATGAAGCGAGCCTCGGTCAGCGCCGCGTCATCGAGGTAGCCGAGCGCGAGATACGGCGTGCGAATCGCGATCTCGCCAAGCTCGCCCACGCCGGCAAGCTGCCCCGCCTGGTTGAGGATCAGCAGCTGCGCGCCGTCGATCCCGCGACCAAGCGGAATCGCCGCCGAGGAGTGCAGGCCGGCCGGATCGACGACGTAGTAGCCCATCACCTGCGGCGTTTCGGTCGCGCCGTAGCAGTTGACGCAGGTTGCCTGTGGAGCCAGGGCCTGGAAGCGCGAGATCACACGCTGGCTGAGCCGATCGCCGCCGAAGAACGCGTAGCGCAGCGAGGAGAGCACAGGAACGGACGATCCTGAAGCATCAGAGATGGCAGCGGCGAGGAGCTGGCCGTGGGCGGGCGTCAGATGCGCCACGCTGATCTGCTCCTGATCGAGCCAGCGCGCCAGCTGCTGCGGCTCCGCAAGTAGCTCGGGCGCGGGAATGCAGAGCGTCGCGCCGATCGTCAGCGGCGCGAAAACGTCGCGTAGCAGCGGATCGTGCGCCAGACCGGAAAGCAGGCTGAAGCGCTCGCCAGCGGTGAGGCCAAACGTGGCAGCCTGCCAGTCGAGAAAATGGGCCAGCGGACGATGCGTGCCGCAAATCGCCCTGGGAGCGCCGGTCGAGCCCGAGGTAAACGCTACATACGCCAGATCGTCGGGACTGGCCGTGACGCCGGGCGCGACCTCGGTCTCGGAGAACAGATCTTGAGCGGCGTCGCGGCCCGGCAGCGTCAGGCGACAGCTTAAGCAAAGCGCGTCAAGATACTGCGCCAGCTCATCGGGCAGCGCGCCGGCCGCCTCGATCTCCACCCAACCGCGCGGCCGGGCGATGCGCAGATATTCCACCAGCCGCAGCGCGGGATAGGCCGGATCGAGGATCACAAACGCCGCGCCCGCTTTCAGCACGCCGAGCAGCGCCCAGGCCAGCGCAGCGCTCCGATGCGCATAGATCGCAACAAGATCCTGTGGCTCGATGCCCGCCGCGTTGAGCCGCGCCGCCAGCCGATCGCTCAGGTCGTCAAGCTCGGCATAGCTCCAGGTTTCTCTCGAATCGATCAGCGCGGTCTGCTGCGGCGTTCGCCGCGCCTGCTCGGCAAATCGCCGGTGAACCGCGCCCGACCATGCGGCCGGCAGAGGCGTCTGCGGATCGGGCAGCAGCGCACGATCATCGGACGTGACCAGCGTCAAGCGCTCGATCGACGACTCGGACCGCGCCACGATCTGCTCCAGCAGATGCTGAAACTGGCGGAGCAGCGCGACCATGCGTGCCGGATCGAACAGATCGGCGTTGTAGACCATTTCAAGGTCGATCGCCGCGTCGCGCTCCTGAGCATAGAGCGTTATGTCAAATTTCGCACCGACTGCCGCATCGGGCTGTGACGCCATCTCGAAGCGCAGGCCGCCGCGCTCAATCCGGCGACTCGGCACGTCGAGCATGTTGAAAAAGACCTGGAACAGCGGCGTGCGGCTGGGATCACGATCGAGATTCAGCGCCTCCAGCAGCATCTCGAACGGCAGATCTTGATGTGCGTACGCGCCCAAAGCAGCAGCCCGCACCCGCGACAGCAGCGCCGTAAAGCCAAGATCGCCCGACAGATCGGTGCGCAGTGCCAGCGTGTTGACGAAACAGCCGATCACCGGCTCAAGCTGCGCCCTGGTTCGCCCAGAGATTGGTGTACCGACGATGATGTCGCGCTGACCGCTCCACCGCGCGAGCAGCAGCTTGAACGTCGCCAGCAGCGTCATAAACAGCGTGGCGTCGTGCTGGCGGCTGAGCACCTTGAGCGCGGCGGCAAGATCCGCCGGCAGCGTCAGCGTCTCTCTCGCGCCGCGAAAGCTCTGGATCGCGGGCCGTGGACGATCGCTCGGCAGATCGAGCACCGGCAGCTCGCCCGTGAATTGATCCTGCCAGTAGCTGAGCTGCTGGGCTAGAACAGCGCCCGAAAGATAGGCGCGCTGCCAGACGGCAAAATCGGCGTAGTGAATGGCAAGCTCGGGCAAGGCGGCAGGTGCACCGGCGATCGCAGCCGCGTAGAGCGCCGCGAGATCTCGCGCAACCACGCTCATCGACCAGCCGTCGGCGATGCTGTGATGCGCGGTGAGCAGCAGCAGATATTCGGCGGGAGCGAGCTTGAGCAGCGTGGTTCTGAGCAGCAGCCCGGCTTCGAGATCGAACGGGCGCAGCGCCTCGGCAGTGGCCAGCCGCGTAATCTCGGCCTCCTGCGCCGCCGGCTGGAGATCGATGATCGGCAGCGAGACGAGCGCGCGCGCATGGCTGACAGGAGCGATCACCTGTACCGGCGATCCATCCGCGTTTATGCGTTGGCTGAAGGTTGTGCGCAGCGACTCATGGCGCTCGACCAGCACGATCAAGCTGCGCTCAAGCGCCGCCGGATCGAGCGAGCCGCTCAGACGCAGAGCTACCGGAATAATGTATGTAGCCGCTCCAGGCGTGAGCTGCTCCAGCAGCCACATGCGCTGCTGCGCAAACGACAGCGGCAGCGGCAGGCCGCGATCGACCGGCGCAAGCGGCGCGGCATCAGACGCTAGCCCTTCCAGGATCGCCTGAGCGATCGCGGTGCCGCTCAAGCCCTGAAGAAACTGCACCATAGGAATCGTCACGCCCAGATCGATCTCGACGCGGTGTTGCAGCTCAACCGCCGCCAGCGAGTCGATGCCGAAGCTGCTCAGCGGCTGCTCCAGCACCAGCGCGTCCGGCGCGACGCCCACGGTTTGCGCTGTGAGATCGCGCAGGTAGGCTTCGATCAACGATCGGCGCTGGTCGAGTGGCGCGGCCAGCAGCGTCGCACGATCAAGGCTGGGCGCGGGATTGGCTGGAAGCTCAGCGATCGTGCTCTGGTGCAGCGCGTCGAGCTCGCCGTCCAGGAATCGCAAGCGACACAGATGGCGCTGGATTTTGCCGCTCGACGTTTTGGGCAGGCTGCCCGGCTTGAGCAGCAGAATCGCATGCGTTTGTAGCTCGTGCTGCTCGGAGATCGCCTGCCGGATCGCCGCAGCCACAGCGTCGAGATCCGCCGCCCGGTGCTGGCGCTCGACCTCCTGAGCGACGATCAGGCGCTCCTCGCCCGCGATCTCGACCGCAAATGCGGCGGTTGCGCCAGCACGCAGCGCGGAATGGCTCCGCTCGACAGTCAGCTCAATGTCTTGCGGGTAGTAGTTGCGACCGCGAATAATGATCAGGTCTTTGAGCCGGCCCGCGATAAACAGCTCGCCGGCGTGGAAAAAACCCAGGTCGCCGGTGCGCAAAAAAGGGCCGTCGCCGCTGGGCAGCCGCGCGCCGAAGGTTTGCGCGCTCGCCTCGGGCCGATTCCAGTAGCCCTGCGCCACGCTCGACCCCGACACCCAGATCTCGCCGATCGTGCCGGGGCGGCAGGCTGCTCCTGTCTCGGGATCGACCACCACGACCCGCTGATCGCCCAGCACCTGCCCACAGCCAACCAGGCTACGCGCGCCCGGCTGGTCCGCGCCACGCTCGACGACGCGCCTGTGCTCCAGCTCGTCGCCCGCAAACGCCGTGACGATCGGCGGCGCTGCCGGGCTGCCACCCGACACCCTCAGCGTAGTTTCGGCCAGGCCATCGCAGGGATAGAACGCCTCGCGCCGAAAGCCGCACTCCGCAAAGGCCGCGGCAAAGCGATCGAGCGTCTCGGCCCGCACCGGCTCCGCGCCGTTGAACGCCACCGTCCAGCTGCTCAGATCGAGCGTGGCGCGCTGCTCAGGCGTGATCTTGCGCACACACAGATCGTAGGCAAAGTTGGGACCGCCGCTGGTTGTCGCCCGGTAGCGTGAGATCGCTTGGAGCCAGCGGATCGGGCTTTGCAGAAACGCGATCGGCGACATCAGTACGCAGCGCGCGCCCAGGTAGAGCGGCTGCAAGACATTGCCGATCAGGCCCATATCGTGGTACAGCGGCAGCCAGCCAACGATGGTCGCGTGGTCGTCATGACCAAAGCCCTGCCGGATCAGGCGCTGATTATGGAGCAGATTCGCGTGGCTGACCATCACGCCCTTGGGCGCGGCAGTCGAGCCCGAGGTGTACTGCAAAAACGCCAGCGTCGCGCCGTCCAGCTCCGGCTCGCGCCAGGTCGCCGCCTGATCCGCGAGATCGTCGGCGACAAGCCAGGTGATCGCCTGGAAATCGGGATCGGCGCTGAGCGCGGGAGAGAGTCGCTGGTGAAGCGCGGCAGTGGTGAGCGCAATCGTGGGCGCGCAGTCCGTCACGATCGCACGCAGCCGGGGCAGGCTGCGCTCAAGTCGCGCCGATTGGGGCGGATAGGCTGGAACCGCCACGATGCCCGCGTAGAGACAGCCAAAGAACGCGCAGATATACTCAACACCCGGCGGATACAGCAGCAGCGCGCGCGCTCCGGGTGTTGCACAGCCTTGCAGCAGCGCCGCAATCGCCCGCGCCCGTCGATCGACCTGCTCGTAGCTCAGCGTCACCTCGGCGGTCTCGCCCTCGCTCAAAAACGTGTAGGCGGGCCGATCGGGCTGGTGCTCAGCTCGCCGGCGCAGCAGCTCGACAAGCGTAACAGCACGGGCTGGATCAAGGGCAGGGGCGCGATTGGTATCGGTTGAGTGGATCACGTTCAGAGTGCCTTCTGGAGAAAACAAGGCCGCGCGCTGTCTGCGAGCCTGTATCGGTAACCCCAACCGGACGTGCCAAAGTCCTCAGCTCTGGCGAAGCCTGGGCTCGAACACGCTGAAAACATGGGGGAAACCCGAGCGAGTATAGATCAAGGCCGAGAGAATGTCAAGATTTTATAAAAGCGGTATGCGCTCGCCTGCGACAACAGGAGAGCAAAGGGCTGAAGCATTACAATTTCCAGAATAAGAATCACAACATTGGGTCAGGGCGTGATGAATCACGCCCCTACGGATGAATCTTCCTGCTTGATCTGTAAAACATTCCTTGCTCAGACGTCGCCGAGCCGCCCTAGCTGCTGCTCGGGATCGGCGACGATCGCCTGAAGCAGCGCCTGGAACTGGGCCAGCAGCGCCTCCATGCGCGCCGCCGTGAACAGATCGCTGTTGTACACCAGATAGAGCAGGATCGTGCCGGCATTCTCACGAACGTAGATCGTGAAGTCGAGCTTCGAGCCAGGATTGCCCCCCGGCTCCGCCTCAATGGTGAGCCCCGGCAGCTCGATCTGGACATCGGGAATATTCAACATGTTGAAGCCGACCTGAAACAGCGGCGAGTAGCGCGGATCGTAGGGCAGCTGGAGCGCGTCCACCAGCGTATTCATCGGCAGGTACTGATGCGTGTAGGCGCCGAGCGTCGTCTCGCGCACCTGGCGCAGCAGTTCCACAAACGGCTGCTCCGGCGCGACGCGCGTGCGCAGCGGCAGCA
>DASWTW010000127.1:0-2440 GCA_036401895.1 Herpetosiphonaceae bacterium
GCGAGCAACCGTGCCGCGCGCCGACTGGGCCAGCGTTTCGATCACCAGGTAGCGCCCGCCAATGAGCGCCTCAGGTGGCTCCGGCGCATCTGCGACACCGGCGGCAATAAACGGATCGACAGCCCACTCGGGCCGGTAACAGCCTACTGCTCTCACATCCGGTCGCAGCGTGCCGTCGGGCTGCGCCAGCGCCCACTCGATCGCGCCGCCGGGCATCTGGACGAGACGCGCGTCAAAGCTGCCGTAGCGGTAATGCACCAGGCTGCCGGCTGCCAGCGGCCGATCGGAGGGAATAGCAGGACCGGCCAGCCCGCGAGTAGCCGCATGAAGCACGCGAGCCAGCCGGAGCGCCTGCGCATCGTCGTTGGGATAAACCGTGATGCACTTGCCGACCTGACTCAGCCCGGCCTCGCCGTCGTTGAGCGCACGCAGCCGCTCGATCGAGGCAATCACCTTAAAGCTCGCATCCTCGGCCAGCAGCACCGGCAGCGCGCGGCGCAGCACCACCGCCACCGAGCCCGGACCGGCCGAGATATGCAGCTTCCAGCCCTGCGCCGGCGATCGAGCGTGCGCGTTACACACCCGAATCCACCAGCCGTCCTCGCTCGACGGCGTGAGCCAGCCCGCCGGCTGGGCCGAGGAGCACAGCGCGGCCACAAGCTCGTAGAGAGCGCCGGTGGTCTGCTCGGCCTCTGGGATGCTAGCCATTGCTACACCGGCGCGGCTGGATGGATCGACGGGTGGATCGGCAGGAACACCGCAGCGCGCTACTCGCTGCCCTTGGTGCCGGTGGTGCCGGGAGTATCCAGGCGCACCTGAAACTCTTCCACAACCTCGTCATCGGATTTATGTTTGCGATCGAGGCCCATAAATGCGGCTAGCTCCTGCGGCGAGATCTGAAAACCGGCCGCTCTGGCCGCTCCAATCGGATCGGCGCGCAGCTGCTGCGCGAAGGTTGGATCTGCCGCCGCGCGCTGAATGATTTCGTCGATCGGTGCCATCGGCGTTTCCTTTCCAAGGTAGTGCCATCACCAGAAGCCGTGCAGTGCAGGCCGCGAGCAATCAACCGAGCGGAAGCTCGCCGGCTGCTCCTGAAAAGATGTGCGCTTAAAGGGAAACCCGGTGGGCAGCAACGTCGAGGAGTGGGGGGTTTCTCATAGCCGCGAACAGCGCCGCCGGCTGACGTTTGATTGTATTGTATACCCGGCGTCAAGCGCAGCGCCGTGCTCATGGGCGCAGCGCGTAGGCGATCACCTGCTCGCGCTCCATGGTCAGGCCGGACTCCCAGGCCCGCGCAGCGGCGGCATCATCCAGGTGACTGCGCGCGGCTTGCAGCATCTGCTCGTAGCCGGGCCGATCCGACTGCGGCATCGGCGCGCCGATCGCGTCACGGATCGCGGCGGCGGCGGCGGAGAGCGTGATCGCGACCTGCGCCCGGGATTGTGCCTCGGCCAGCGCGGCGAACTTCTCCAGCGAGCCCGCCACGCCGATCAGATCGTCGTTTGCTTTGCACAGCACCAGACTTTCCGCGAGGTACAGCCGGGCCTGATCGTAGCGCCGCTCCTGGATGGCGACCTGGCCCAGCAGCTCCAGCGCGGAGGCGATATCCATGCTGCGTCCCAGCTCACGGAACTGCGCCAGCGCATCCTCGGCCAGCCCGCGAGCAGCCGTGTAGTCCTGCTGAAGCAGCGCCGTCGCGGCCAGCGCGTGGAGCGACAAGCCAATCCCCAGCTTATCGCCGAGGTCGCGGAAGAGCGGCAGATTTTGCTCAAATAGCGCGCGCGCCGTCGCGTGATCGGCCTCTTCGATCGCTACCACGCCCAGGTTGTGCATCACAAAGGCGGTGCCGCGCCGATCGCCGAGGGCGCGCCGCTCAGCCAGGCTTTGCTCATAGAACGATCGCGCCAGCGCATAGTCGCCCTGAAGATGCGCCACCTGTCCCAGCCGAAACAGCGTCGCGGCTACGTCGTGGCGGTTGTTCAGCTGCCGGGAAAGCGCAAGACTCTGCTCAAGCAGATCGAGAGCCGCCTGGTAGTCGTCAAGCGTGTGCGCAACCGCGCCCAGGCCATGCAGCGCGCGCGCCTGGATCAGCTGATCGCAGCGATCGAGCGCCAGCGCCAGACTTTCCTCGAAGAGCGGCCGGGCCGCTGCGGCGTCTCCCTGCCGAATCGCCATGAATCCCGCCACCGTCAGCGCCAGCCCACGCATGCGGCCGGACACGGTCGATCGTGCGAGCAGCTCCGTCAGCCAGCGCCGGGCCTCGCTGTAGTAGCCGCGCGCAGACCAAAACTCGGCCAGCGCGATCGTCAGCCGCAGCCCGATCTCAGGGTCGGGAGCGGTTCGCGTCCAGGTGAGCGCCGCGCGCATATTGTTGTGCTCCGTCTCCAGCTGATCCAGGCAGGCTGCCTGATTCGACCCCAGCAGCTCGGGCTCCATCTGC
>DASWTW010000128.1:0-9176 GCA_036401895.1 Herpetosiphonaceae bacterium
CGATCGTCAGGCGATCGCCGACCACCAGCGGGCCGTGGAAGACGATGTTGTCGTCGGTGTCGAGATACGCGCCGATGCGAATGCTGGTGCCCTTCAGCGCGTGGAAGGTAACGCGATCTTCGATCTCCGCGTTGTCGCCGATGATGATCGGCGAGCCCTCGTCGGCGCGGATCGAGGTGCGACGACCGACCACGCTGTTGCTGCCCAGCCGCACATCGCCGACGACACGCGCAAACTCTTTGAGCGTCACGTTCTCGCCCAGCGTCGGCGCCGCGCCGTTGTTGAACGAAGTCTTGGGAGCCGCGCCCACGCCCTGAACGGCATCGACGCCGCCTGCCTCGTAGAGATCGGGATAGTGCTCGGCAAACTCCTTGTTGACCTCAAGCACATCTTCCTGGAAATCCGTATTGCCCTGCGTTTTGAGCGGCAGCGCGTCGGCCTGCGCCTGCGTGGTGATCACCGCGCCGACCGGCACCAGCCGATCTTTGCCGATCGTGACGTTGCGAATATCCGCGCCGTGCAGCACGAACGCGCCGTCTTCCAGGATCACGTTCTCCAGATTCACGCGGAAGCCGACAAAGGTGAAGTTGCCGATGCGGGAGTTCTTGATCGACGCCTGATGCGCGATGCTGACGCGCTCCTCGGTGCTGCTTGAGCGCGGGCCGCACGCCGAGCCCGGCGCAGGCAGGCTCCGCTGCGCGGCAAAGATAATATTATCCTGAAGATTCGTCTCGCTGCCGATACAAACCCGCGTGCCGACATCGGCGCGAATGATCGTGTTGCTGGCGATAAACACCTCTTTGCCGACCGACACGTCGCCAAACAGCTCGACCAGCGGGCTGATAAAGCTGTGGTTCACGACTATCGGCTGCGTATGCGCGATGCTGACCTGGCCTTTGGGTGGAAACGGCGAGCCAGGGCCAGGCTTGCGCTCGGTCACGGTCGGCGGCAGGTTGCGCATGGTTGCGTACTGGCTGCCGAGCTGGCCCAACAGCACCTCGTAGCGCGTGCCGCTGTGCTCAGGATGATGCTCGAAGCGGGCGCGCTCGAAATACTGGACGCGGTAGCCCTGCTCCTCGAACTCAGCCGAGATCGGGTAGCCGAAGATCGCCAGGCCGCCGTTTCTGCGCCAGTAGCTGCCGAACACGCCCGTGACCGCGTGGCCGGTCTCGGCGAAGTAGGTCGTGTCGCCGGTGCTGGCGACGGCTGCTTCGCGCTGAAAGGCAGCTTCGCTCTGCCGATTGACCGTTGTGAGTTGGCCCAGCAGCATCAGCTGAACACCGTGGCCGCTGCGCTGATGCTCAGGAAAGAACTGAAAGACCGCGCGCTCGAAATACTGCGTCGAGCGGCCATCCTGCTCGAACTCTTGCGAGATCGGGTAGCCAAAGATCGCCAGGCCGCCGTGACGCTCCCAGAACGCCCGAAAATCTCCCTCGATGCTATGACCGGTCTCCTCAAAGAAGCGCTCGGTCGTCGCCGCCTCGGCGGATCGTACTCGCCCCGGCGTGGCGACGAGGCTGATCCCCGCCGCCATCAGGGCACACGTCAAAAACAGCCGCACAAGCCGCATGGTCGTCCTCCTACATTGGATAGCTTGTCTGAGCTTGACAGATTCAGGTGGTTGACGCGCCGCACCACTCGCAGAAGCGAGCCAGCGCAAGGTTCCACTCGCGACACTGCCGGCACTGCATCATGGTTGCTGAGCCGCCGACGAACGGACGGATGGTGCCGCACTGCCCGCAGAGGTAATCGTTGTAGCTCTGGTCGCAGCGCCACCCGCAGGCGATACAATGCCAGTGCTTCGGTCGCCGGGCAACATCGACGAGATCAGGATCGGCCGGGATCGCATCCAGCTCACCAACCTGCCGATCGGCCTCGGCGCTGCGAGTTGCAGAGGGCTCGCAGCTGATCTTGCCGATCCAGCGTCGACGGCTGCGGCGACTCTGGACTCGTCGCTGCACGTTCGGCGCGCTGCTGTGCGTTCGCGTCAATCCGTTGGACAGATCCAGCAGCGGGCCTTTCTGGAAAATCCGCAGTGCGAGCGCTGCCACTAGCGGCGGATCGAACGACAGTGGCAGCGTTCCGGCCACAGCGCTCGGCACCAGCACCAGGATGATCCGGCTGGCGATCGCAAACACATCTTGCGGCGCATCCTGCAACGCCGACTCGAGCAGCGCCCGCACATCGTCACGCCGCAGCATCTGCTCAGCCTGGACATCCAGCACCGCGTGCTCGGTCTCGGCGCGGCCGTCGGCAAACAGCAGCAGCCAGCGATCGACCGATACGGCAAACGCGACCAGATCAAATGGCTCGTCGATGATCGTCCTCAACTTTCAGCAGTGATACAAGTCTACATCACGATCATCGCGCATTATACGCCTAATTGCATCACTCCGATTGTTCTGGTCGTGGCAGCCACGCGCCGTTCTCGTCCCGTCCAGGATAGCTCACATTCGTGAAGGGCCAGCGCTCCGCAATCCAATCTTTGACTGTGCGAAACAAGATTGGGTCAAGGCCCTGATCGTAGGCGCTCTGACGCACCCACATGTACACACGCGCATCCACAGGTTGACCTTGTGGCGGGTTGATATATAAACAGCCGAGACAGCTCGACTCGTCGGGAGCGACGACTGTGTAGGCAAACGCGACCCGCTGGATAAACTGCTGCTCATGCGCGGCGAGATCCACCAGATTCTCCTCGCGGGTAAAATCCTCGCGCGGCCAGCCCCAGCCTAACAGGGAATTGAGCAGCGGAATACTCGACATGAGCGCCGCATAATCATTGTCTACATCCGCCACCGTCAGTGGACGCAGACGAAAATATTCGGTCTCAAACAGCGTCGGCACATCGAAATCGGGCCGCACAAACAGCCTGGCAGCACGACTCTCCGACGACTCATCATGACTCATCAAAATACCTCCGCTTCTTACTTAGCCCTCGTTCTGACGATCTTAACACGGCCGCAAGCATGACAACCAAGGTCAAAAAATCAACAGCCTATGAATCGCAAGATTGAGCGCAGGGCGTAATAAATCACGCCCCTACACATCAATTCATCCGCAGTAATTGTAAGTCGTTTTTCCTTGGTTCTTAGCTCGTTTCCTGGCCCTCACCTGCTATTCCCCCGCTCCCGATTCGGCAGGTGAGGGAGAATAGCGGAGCATCTTTGTTCCGTTGTTCTTGGTCTCGGTTCTCTGTTCTTTGTTCTTTCGTTTGTTCGTTTGTTCGTTTGTTCGTTGTTCCGTTGTTCTCGTCTAGGTTCTAGGTTCTAGGTTCTAGGTTCTTGGCTCTTCCCACGTCTTCGCCTCGTCGGCGTACTCCTCGCGCCAGTTGGGCAGCACGCAGAACTCATTGCCGCAGGGATCGTTCATGACCCACCAGCCGTGGATCTGCTCGATCCGACGCGCGCCGAGCGCCTCAAGCCGGGCTACCTCAGACTCAAGATCGTCAGTAGTGAAATCGAGATGCACGCGGCTTTTGCAGGTTTTGGGCTCCGGCACGCGTTGCAGGATCACCCACAGGAGCCCGCCGATCGCCGGCCCCAGCTCGGTATATTCCTCGTCCTGATCGATAGGCTCGCGGCCGAGCGCGCCGGACCAGAAGCGCGTGCCGGCCTCAAGATCGTTGCAGTCGATCACAATATTGAGCAGCCTGCTGCGATGCATACTCCCTCCCTCACTGGCTGATGTAGCTTCCTATGAGACGCCGCCGCCCGATGTTTGCAGCTTGCGAACGTAGTCGGCCAGATTCTGAAGCTCCTTGCGGAAGATGCGGCGCATAACCGGCGGCGTCACGAGCTTCTCGACGAGGCCACCGATACCAGACTGCGCCTTCCAATCCGTCGCGATCGTCACTTCGGTCTGCTGACCCTGTGGGCCGGGCACAACCTTGAATGTCGTCGTGACGCCAGCCTGCTGATCATCTTCCATTAGCAATCGGCCCGGCTCCGGCTCGCTGACAATCATATGGTAGACCCGCTCGACGCCCAGCGCGCGAGTCCAGACCGTAAAGAGTGTTCCCGCACCGTAGCCGCCCTGCTCCACCTCGATCTTAGGAAAGTATTGTTTGGGCAGAATCGCCGGGTGATGCTGGCGATAGTCGGCAAAAATTCCGTACACTTCTTCGGGCCGCGCCGCGATCAGCGCCGATGCTTCAGCATGGAGTCGTGTCATAGCTGTATCCTTTTGTATGAGTAGATGAGTTTGTGAATTTTTCCTCATACTACCTATGATACTCCCGCCTGCAACCCCGCAAAGCCAACCTTAGACCAATTGCGCTGCCCGCTTTTATACGGGCCTGGCGGCGCAGATATACGCTCGCTGGCTGGGATGCTCGGCCTCGACATACGGCGCGCGCTCAAGCACCGCCTCGATCGTAAAGCCCGCCGCGCCCAGATAATCGAGCATTTCCGCCGTCTGAAAAAAGATAAAATCGAGCGTGACAGGCTGCTCCCACATCTCATCGCGATGCACGATTTCCTGCCCGATATGAAACGAGAGCAGCAGCGCGCCGCCGGGCCGCAGCACACGCTTCAGCTCGCTGAGCACCGCCACCATATCGGCGTGTGGAATATGAATCAGCGAGTAAAACGCGACGATCCCGCCCAGGCTGCCGGTCTCAGCTTCCAGGCTGCGCATGTTGCCCTGCGCAAACACGATCTGAGGATGGAGCTGCCGTGCCTGCGCGATCATCTCCGCCGACAGATCCAGCCCACGCACATCCACGCCGCGATCGTGGAGATAGCGCGCCACATGGCCGGGGCCGCAGCCAAGATCCCAGACTGGCCCCAGACCCTGCACGCGCTCGGCAAACCAGCTCAGCAGATGCCGATCCAGCGGCTTGTGCGCAAGCTCACCCGCGATGTGCGCCGTGTACTCTCCGGCGATACGATCATAGCTGGTTTGAACATTAATCGTGTTCTGATCCAAGGTTTTTCATCCTCCTTCGCGCGAGCGTAGCATATCCGAAAACGATCTGCAAAAAACTCATCGACTACTATAATTGCTTTAAACCATCTCTTGACAAATCTGTTATACTATTTTTTAAGAAGTACTCATCATCGCTACTCTGTAACGAAATCCATGTACTCACTCCTGCTCCATTGAGGGAGTGCTCGCCAATCGATCCGCATGGGCCTGGATGATTCTAACGCTTTCACCCATGCGCCAACCAGCCCGGCACTCGTCCGCCGCCTGTATGGTGGCTAGCAGCTCGCCCCCCAACCTATTCGCAATCAGCGATGCTTTGCCGGAAACCACCGGTTAGCAGCTTGTTGCCCAAAAACCCAACCTATCACTCTGCTTGTCGCACAGATTCGTGATTCTGTGCAGGACTCGTGGCTTCAGTTCGCCTTAACGGAGGAAGAACAATGGACACACGTCGGACCTTTCGTTGGACAACTTTGTTGATCCTGGCTTTGTTCGTGTTCCCGCTGATCGCATCGGCAAGCACGCCCGCCAAGCCGTCGGCACGGATCGATGCCAAGGTGCTTCAGCAAGCCGCAGCCCAGAACGAGGCGACCTTCTGGGTGCTGCTGCGCGACAAAGCCGACCTGGAGTCGGCCAAGCGCGTCAAGGGCTGGAAAGAACAAGGCGATGCGGTTGTGAATGAGCTGAAGGCGACCGCCGAGAAGAGCCAGAAAGGGCTCAGGAGCCTGCTCAAGGGCAAGAATAAGAAGTTCGAAGCCTTCTGGATCGCCAACGCGATCAAAGTGACCGCCGACACCGCGACGATCAAAGAGCTGGCGGCGCGGCCTGAAGTTGCCGAGATCCTCAACGACGAGCCGATGCAGCTTCCCCCGGCGCAGCCCGGCGAGGAAGAGGCGCGCATCCAGGCGATCGAGTGGGGCATCTCCCGCATCCGCGCCGATCAGGTCTGGTCGACCTTCAACGTGCGCGGCGAAGGCATTGTCGTAGCCAACATCGACACCGGCGTGCTGCACACGCACCCGACGCTGGTCAACCAGTATCGCGGCAACCTGGGCGGCGGCACCTTCAACCACAACTACAACTGGCACGATCCGGCCAACGCCTGTAACAACGGCCGCACTGCGCCCTGCGACAACAACGGCCACGGCACCCACACCATGGGCACCATCCTTGGCGATGACGGCGGCGCGAACCAGATCGGTGTTGCGCCGCGCGCCAAGTGGATCGCGGCCAAGGGCTGTGAGAGCAGCTCCTGCTCCAACGCCTCGCTGCTTTCGTCGGGCCAGTGGATGCTTGCGCCGACCGATCTGAGCGGTGCCAATCCGCGCTCGGATCTGCGCCCGAACATCGTCAACAACTCGTGGGGCGGCGGCGGCAATAACACCTGGTACCAGGCAACAGTCCAGGCCTGGATCGCGGCGGGTATCTTCCCGGCCTTCTCCAACGGCAACAGCGGCCCGAGCTGCAACACCTCCGGCTCGCCGGGCGACTACGCCGAGAGCTACTCGGTGGGCGCGTTTGACGTCAACAACGCGATCGCCTCGTTCTCCAGCCGTGGCTCTGCGACGCTGGGCGGCGTCAAGCCCGACATCGCGGCGCCTGGCGTGAACATCCGCTCGGCCTGGAACAACGGCAGCTACAGCGCAATCAGCGGTACCTCGATGGCCTCGCCGCATCTCGCGGGCGCCGTCGCGCTGATGTGGTCGGCGGCTCCGTCGCTGGTGGGCGACATCAACGCCACCCGCACGATCCTCGATCAGACCGCCGTCGATACCTCGGACCTGACCTGCGGCGGCACGGCGGCCAACAACAACGTCTGGGGCGAGGGCAAGCTCGACGCCTTCGCGGCGGTTGATCAGTCGCCACGCGGCCCGGTCGGCACGCTGGCCGGCACCGTCACCAACGCCAGCACCAGCGCTCCAATCAGCGGCGTGACCGTCCAGGCGGCCGGTCCGTCAAACCGCAACACGGTGACCAGCTCGACGGGCACGTACTCGCTCCAGCTGCCGGTCGGCACCTACACGCTGACGTTTAGCTCGTTCGGCTATGCCACGCAGACGATCAGCGGCGTCGTGATCACCGCCAACACCACGACGACCCAGAACGTTGCGCTCACGGCGGCTGCGTCCTACACCGTGACGGGCACGGTCCGCAACTCCAGCGGCACGGCGATCGCCAACGCGACCGTCAGCATCCAGAACGCGCCGATCGCGCCGGTGACGACCAACGCCAGCGGCGTGTACACCTTCGCCAGCGTTCCGGCCGGCACCTACAACATCAAGGCTGAGTCGGATGTGTGCCGCACGCCGCAGACGCAGAGCGTCACGGTGAGCGCGGCCACGACGGCCAACTTCACGCTGGCGCAGCGCGGCGACGGCACGCGCTATGTGTGCGAGATCACAACGTTCAGCTATGTGCAGGCCAACACGGTGCTGTCACTGACCGGCGACGACACCGCCGTGCAGGTCAATCTGCCGTTCAACTTCAACTTCTACGGCACGAACTACAACCGCGCCTATGTCTCGACCAACGGCTTCCTGAACTTTGCCGCGTCGAACACCAGCTACACCAACAGCGCGATCCCGAGCAGCGCCGTGCCGAACGCCGCGATCTATCCGTTCTGGGATGACCTGAACGTCGACGCCTCGGCCAGCGTGCGCACGCAGTCGCTCGGCACGTCGCCCAACCGGCAGTTCGTGATCGAGTGGCGCAACGTCTCGGTCTACGGCGATACAACCCGCCGCATGGACTTTGAGGTCATTCTCAACGAGAACGGCCAGATCCTGACGCAGTATCGCAACCTGGCTGCTGACGGCCGTGAGCAGGGCAACTCGGCCACCGTCGGCGTCGAAAACCAGGCCGGCACGGTCGCCCTCCAGTTCTCAAGCAACACCGCCAGCCTGACCAACAACCTGGCGGTTCGCTACCGCTAACGTCGGCACTTCATCATAGCTCGCGAGCCCAGGCCGATCTTCGGTCTGGGCTTTGCTTTGTGGTAGCACGGTGGATTGACGAATCGCCAAGAATCTCGTATTCGTTAAGCATGTTCACACAGCTTAGTCGAGCGGAGCGACGGTGAAAGATTGGTTTGCCGATTGTAAGAATCTCAAGGAAGCCCAGGTGGAGTACCGGCGGCTCTGCTTCGAGCATCATCCCGATCACGGCGGCGATACCACGATCATGCAGGCGATCAACGCGGCCTACCGGGAATTTAAGCTTCAGCAGCTTGCGTCGCCATCGATGCTTGCCAAAGCGCGCTCCCGCTGGAAACGACCGCCGCGCCAGCGACCCACCGATACACCGCCTGAGACGCCGGCGCCGCAAACCTGGCCCACGCACTCGCGCGATTACTTCCGAAGCATCTGGCGACATGAGCCGTGGCAGCCGCTGTCTAACGGCGGCGTTTCGCGCACGATCTGGGGCCACACGATCCTGCTGTTTCAGCATCCCGCGCCGCGCTACCAGGGCGCCTGGTTTGTTATGCTCGACGATGTGCTGAGCCCGTTCATGTACGATAGCCGCGCCGAGGCCGAGCAGAGCGCCTTTGATCTGGTTTACGACAAAGTTAAGCATCTCGATGTGTAGCCGTAGAGAAGCTGCCCGGCTCTTAGCGTTCGCTCAGCAAACTCCTGGCACGTCTGGCACAGCTTATGCTTGTTATGTTAACAGGATCGCCGCATGGGCGATGAAAAGCTAGACAATTCAGGAACAGGAGTAACCATATGCAGCAGCAGCTTATCTCTGAAACACGGCAACATCGCCGCACGATCGCGACGTATGCGACCTATGCCGAGGCACAGCGCGCGGTGGATCATCTCTCGGATCAGGGCTTTCCGGTGCAGCGCGTCGCGATTGTGGCGGATGGCCTGAAGTTTGTCGAGCAAGTGACCGGGCGGCTCAACTACGGCCGCGCGCTGCTCAACGGCGCGATCAGCGGCGCGCTGACGGGCGCGTTCATCGGCTTTTTGTTCGGCCTGTTCAGCTTCTTCACACCGCTGGTCTCGGCGATCAACCTGGCGCTGTCCGGTCTGCTGATCGGCGCGGTGATCGGCGCGATCTTTGGGCTGATCTCGTATGCGCTCTCAGGCGGCCAGCGCGATTTCTCGTCACTCACGACGATGCAGGCCGATCGCTATCATGTGATGGCCGATCCCGAGGTCGCCGACGACGCCGAGCGCCTGCTAGGCAACCTTCGCTCGACTAGCCCAGCCTAAAGCCATAGCCTAGCCCAACACAGAAAAGCCTCC
>DASWTW010000129.1:0-2752 GCA_036401895.1 Herpetosiphonaceae bacterium
GCTCAACGTCGTGCCCAAGGTAGCCGAGAGCGCCACGCCATCGGCCGACAACAAAGTCTGGACGATCAAGCTGCGCCAGGATAAGAAATGGTCGAATGGCGAGCCAGTGACCGCCAACGATTTCTATGCCGCCTGGATACGCTTTATGGGACCGGAGCTGAAGGATGCGCCGATGTGGGCCGGCATGTGGGGCTCGGTCGAGAATGCCTGGGCCTTCAAGAGCGGCGGCGGGAGCGCGGATGAGGTCGGCGTGAAAAAGCTCGACGATTATACACTTGAGATCCGGCTGAACCAGCCCAACGCGGCGCTGCCCAACCTGCTGGCGATCTCGACCTCCATGCCGATCAATGCCAAGAGCTTGCAGGAGCATCCCGACGACTGGTGGAAGCCCGAGTTTGCCGTCTTCAACGGGCCGTATATCGTCAAGGAATGGACCAGCGGTGCCGACGCGGTGCTGACGCGCAACCCGAACTATGTCGGCGAGGGCATCGGCAATGTGGGTACGATCGTGCTGCGGCCCTACGCAGATGCCAACGCGCGCTTGCAGGCGTTCGAGAACCAGGAGATTCAGTTCACCTTCCTGGAAGATGCTAGCCAGCTTGCCTACGCACAGAACATCCCCGAGATGAAAGACAACATCAAAGAAGATGTGAACACGCTCGGCTGGCGCGGCCTTGAATACAACCGCTCGCTCGATCCTGGACCGCTAGCGGATCAGCGCGTGCGGCAGGCATTCGCCATGTCGATCGATAAGCAGGCGATCACCGACCAGGTATTGAAGGGTCTGGCCGTGCCGGCGACAACCTTCGGCGCTGAGCCCAAGCTGAAGGAGCAGACCAAGGCCCTACCCTACGATGTCGCCAAAGCCAAGCAGTTGCTGGCCGACGCGGGCTTCCCCAACGGCCAGGGCTTCCCCGAGCTGACCTTCTACGCGCCGCCGGCCAACGATCCGCAGATGCCGATGATCGAGGCGATCGTTAAGATGTGGCAGGACAACCTGGGCGTGCCGGTCGTGATCCAGAACATGGAAGGCCCGGTCTACAACACGCTGCAATGGTCAGGCTTCAACAAGGATATCAAGCCGGGCTTCGCAACTCTCGGCGGCACCATGAACTGGCTCCAGCCCATGGACCTGACGATGTCCACACCCCACATCTGGTGGTTCATTGATTTCAAGCCGGGCGGCATGGCCAAGTACGCCGAGCAGCAGGATGCGATCGACCAGGTCAAGAACCTGACGGCAGCCGGCGATTGGGCCGAGCTGGACAAGCGCGCCAACGATGCCTGGGCCAAGCGCCAGCAGATCGCCGCGCAGGAAAAGAACGAGTGGGGCACGTACATGCTGCAAAAGCCCACCTTCAAAGACCAGTTCGACGCCATTGCCAAGCGCTTCGAGGAAGCCGCCGACGATGCGGCGAAGCTCACCGCCTACCAGGATGGCCTGACGCTGGTCTTGAAGGAAGAGCAAGACCTTACCTGGTACGACAACCGCACCGACGAGAACAAGGAAGCTCAGCGACTGCTAATGAAGCTACAGCAGGCGAACATGGAGCAGGCCTGGGACACGGTTATTCCGCTCCAGCAGATGGCCCTTGACTCGGGCTGGATGGTGCCGATCTACAATGAAAAGCTGATCTACACCACTGATCCGCGGCTGTCGAATGTGGTTCTGAACAAGCTGGCCTGGGGCGGTGTCTTCCAGTACCAGTATCTCCAGTGGACCGAATAAAAGCTGAGCAGGCGGGAGGGCGCATGCGTTCTCCCGCCCGGCATCGCTGATCTCGCTGGAGGAAATACGATGGTTAATGTCCTGCTGTTTTTGCTCAAACGCTTTACGATGATGGCGATCTCGCTAGCTCTGATCGTCAGCATCTCCTACACGCTGCTCTATTATGCACCCGGCAACTTTCTGGATGTTCAGCGCGCTTACTCGGCGATGTCGTCGCAGATCAACCCGAATAGCGAGGCCTACCGCCAGCAGCGCGCGCTCTTCGAGGAGCGCTATGGGCTGAACAAGCCGCTCTACGCGCAGATCTGGACCTACATCACCAGGGCGGCGACCTTTAAGTTCGGCCCATCGTTCCAGACTCCCAGTGTGCTGATCGAGGATATGGTCGCCGAGCGACTGCCGCGCACGCTGACGGTCGTGCTGCTGGGCATCGGCCTGGCGCTGGTGGTCGGCATTCCGCTGGGCGTGTTCGCGGGATTCCGGCGCAACACCTGGATTGACTACATCGTGACCGGACTCTCGATGGTCGGGCAAGTGGTGCCGGTGTATGTGCTGGCGATCGTGCTGATTCTGATTTTCGCCGGCCAGGTCTGGAACGTGCTGCCCAACGGCGGCTGGCGCACGCCGGTGCCGCGCGCGGACCAGCTGATTCTGCCGGTGCTGACCCTGGCGCTGGGTCCGATCGCCGGCATCGCACGCTTCACGCGCAACCAGGTCGCTGAGACCATGAGCCAGGAGTTCATCCGCACGGCACGCTCCAAAGGCCTGCCCGAGCGCATGGTGATTTTGCGTCACGCGCTGCGCAACTCGCTGATTCCGGTGGTGACGACGACCGCGCCGCAGATCGCGTATGCGCTGGTGGGCTCGGTCTGGATCGAAAATATTTTCCGTATTCCCGGCATCGGACAGCTGTTTGCAACCGGCCTGGGAGCGCGAGATTATCCGCTGGTGATCACCAGCACGGTGGTCCTGGCGCTGGGCGTGATGGTGGCAAGTCTGCTGGCCGATATTATCTACAGCCTG
>DASWTW010000130.1:0-49228 GCA_036401895.1 Herpetosiphonaceae bacterium
GGCGCGCACAGCCTCGTAGTAGTCGCGCTCGCGGCCCTGCTGTTCCAGCCACAGCTGCCGGTAGCGCCGGGCCAGATCCTGGGGCTGCTCGACGATCTCACGCCAGAGCTGGATCAAAGGCGCATTGCTGTCGTTGAGGACGAAGCGCGTGGCGGCGCTGCGCTGGGCAGCCGCCAGAGTGACCGCCGCCGAGCCGGCGAACGGCTCGATCACGCGATCGACCTGCGCCGGAAAGCAGGCGACGATCGATTGAGCGAGAGAGCGTTTACTGCCTTGATATGGAATCGGATGCGGAACGCGCATGGTCTTCGCTTTGCGTGTCGAACGACGTTCCAGACCGGCGGAATTAGCCTCAGCACCGGCTACTGCGCATAATATCCGAGATGGGCGTATCGATGCAACTTTGCGCTCAAACGCGGGGACCGGCTTTTGCAGCTCGCAGCTCCTCGTACTCTTCCGCCGAAATAAAGGTGCCGCCCTCGATCTCGCGCGAAATCTCGCGGCGACGATTGTCAAACCGCAGCTCGGCGCGCATCAGCCGAAAGCAGCGATCGTCCATCACCTCTTTGATCACATGGTAGCCTTCAGCCGCGTCGTCGCCGTACTCGTCGGCGCTCAGATCGTTGCCGAGATCCAGCCGCACATGCACCGGCGAGCCGCAGCGCTGGCACTTGATGTACAGATGCAGCCCGCGATCGTCGCCGGATCGATCGCCGCCGCCAAACAGGCGTCGTAAAAAGCTCATGCAACCCTCCTGTATGAACCATACCGGCGAACGCGCCGTTCGTCAATCCTGCGCCGCCGCTTATTTAGGCTGCTGCTTGTGGGCCAGAATCCAGGCGGCGTAGCGGCGTACGTACTCTTTGGGATGATCCAGGCAGCTTCGTGCGATCGTGAATGCTTCGGGCGCATCGAGATGCAGCACCAGCCGGATCTGATCTTTGAACTGCTCCGCGAAGCGCCCGTCGACCAGTCGCCCAAGAATCGCCTCGATCAGGCGCGTCTGCTGCTGCGGGCTGAGCGTGCAGTGCTTAAGCCGCCGCGCCATCATCGCCCGCGCGCGACCATGCCAGGTGCCGGGCGTATCGGCCTCGATAAACGCCACGCACAGCTCGATCGCCTCAGGCTCGTCGCTCAGCAGCCGGTCCGCAAGCTGATGCAGCTCTTGTTTGTGCAGCGCCTCGAAAAGCGCCAGCTGCCGCTCGGCGCTGGTTTTCGCCGTGTGCCGGTAGGACATACCTGCTCCTGAACCGCAGCCTCCGTGTGACTGATCGGCTGTGTCTACTTTCGCATACCTGCAAGTTAAAAACAAACAGGACCCGTCATCTGACGAGTCCTGTGGATTTCTAAAAGCTCTGGTTCTTACCAGCGGCTGGTGCGCTGGGAGCGGAAGCAATCGTTGCAGTAGACGGGCTTGTCGCCGCGCGGCACGAACGGCACCTGAGCGTCGCGACCGCAGGATGAGCAAGTCGTGGTGTGCATCTGGCGCTGCTCGCGGGCACCGCCGCCGCCGCCGTAGCTATCGCGGCTGCTGTAGCCACCACCGCCACCGCCGTAGCTATCGCGGCTGCTGTAGCCACCACCGCCACCGCCGCTGCTGTAGCTGTCGCCGCCACGGTTCTGCTTGCGTGCGCGTCGGCAGTTCTGGCAGCGCGTCGGCTCGTTGTCAAAGCCCTTCTGTGCGTAGAATTCCTGCTCGCCTGCCGTGAAGGTGAACGCCGCGCCGCAATCTCGGCACGTCAACGTCTTGTCTGCGAAGCTCATTGCTCGCCACTCCTGAAGAAAAGATTTAACCGAATTGCCAATGGTCTGAGTCAACGAGCACGGGGCTAGTACTGCGCAGGCAGCAACGTATTCCGAGGTATCTCTTGGAGCCAAACCAGATAGACAACATGCGCATCATACCATAGCTTGTGTAAATTGCAATAGGGCAGTTCTGCTCGCAAATGGGCCAGATCGCCTATTGACATGGCCCGAAGCTATAGCTCTCCACTGCTACGGGTGTTATGAGTCGTGAGCCGGGCGCAGGATCTACCGCGCCCGGCCTGCCTCGCCCAGCACTGTCGGCACCGGCGGCAGCGGCCGTCCCGCGCGTCGGGCAAATGCGCGCTCGTAGATCGCGGCGATCTGCTGGCCGCCCAGCTCCCAGGAGTGCTCGCGTACGGCCTTGATCCGGCCCTGCTCGCCCAGCGCTCGCGCACGCTTAGGATTGTCGAGCAGCCCGATCATCTCCTGTGCCAGCGACTCGCTGTCGCCGAAGCGGGCGTACACGCCGAGGTCGCCCAGCATCTCGCGGCTGACCGGCGTGTCGAATGCGACGACCGGCTGGCCCATGGCCAGGTAGTTGGTGATCTTGCCTGCGCCCTCGGTCGCCGACATCTTGGGCGCGACTGAGATGTCGCCCAGCGCCAGGTAGGCGTGCAGATCTTTGTACAAGATTCGTCCCGGTAGTGTCACATGCTCGGCCACGCCCAGCGATTCTGCCAGCGCGCGGTAGCTCTTGACATCGGGATAGCCCATGATTAAAAAATGCACGTCTGGTCGCTTGGCCACGACCATGCGCGCCGCCTCCAGCAGCTTGTTTGTGCCCTGGTATGGCGCGAGGAGGCCAATGTAGGCCACGATCCGGCGATCGGGCGGAATGCCCAGCTCCTGGCGCAGCCGCCGGCGCTCATCCTCCCACGCGGTCGAGCCGTCGAAGGGCCTGAAGCGCGTCGTGTTGACCGAGTCGGTCACGGTGTAGAGCCGATCGCGTGGAAAATCCCACTCGCGATGCAGTGTCGCGGCGGCATTGTAGGTCGATGTTATCACGGCGTCGGGCGCGTGGTTGATCATGTTCTCCAGCGCGCGCAGCGGGCCGATCAGCCGGCTGTTGGGGTGCAGAAACACGCGGTGATCCAGCATCTCGCTGGTGAGCGAGCCCTGGTAGTCGAAAATTAGGGGGATGCGCAGAAGTTTACTGACCACCGAGCCGATCAGCGCGCCCTCGTGCAGATGGGCGTGGATGATGTCGGGCTTGAGCGCCAGGGCCACACGCAGCGTCCGCCACGACAGCGCGGCGTCAAGATACAGCTTATGCCGCGACGAGCCAACCATCGCTCGCTTGATCCACGGCACATCCCAGGAGCGCCGAATATCCAGGCCGGGCATGTCGTCGCCATTGTGATACGTGGTCATCACCACGCGATGGCCCAGCTGTTTCAGGATCTTCGCCTCTTCCCAGATGCGGACGTGGCAGCCATAGTCGGCGAAGAACGAGGTCGGCGCGATCGTCAGAACTGTGTACGGCATATCCCCTTCTCGATCCCAAACCAAGCGGCGCGGCTCGATTTATGGACGTTATGCAAACTGCCGCATTGTACCGCAGACCCGCCAACCCGAGCAAATAAACGACGGAGCGACCGCTGGGGCCGCTCCGCTGCTGAGGTTTGGCTGCTTGCCGACTGCGCTAGTCGAGCTTGATCTCGGCGACCTCGGCCACGCGCTCTGGAAGGTTCAGGTCATAGCCGATGTTGACGGCTACCCGATCGACGCCAAGCTCGGCCCAGCGTGCCAGCTCGTCGCGCAGGTTGTCGGGCCAGGTCGGCGGGTGGTAGAAGACCGACAGCTCCACGGATCGGCCGGAGTCGGCGACGAGCTGCCGCGCCTCCTTGATCAGCTCAGGGTCGGTGTACAGGTTGAGCTCGTCGGCGTAGCTCACGGCGCGGCGCAGCAGACGACGCGATGCGCCAACGCCCACGACGACGCGCGGCGGCGCAGGCGGCGCAGGCGTACACGCGGCCTCGGTGAGCTGCACATGCTTGCCACTGTAGTTGACCGCGCCGCCCTGCCAGATCATGCGCAGCGCCTCGATCGACTCTTCCAGCGCTTCGATGCGCGTGATCGCGTCGGGAAAAGGCTGGTGCCAGGCCGTGTACTCGATCGGATAGTCGCCCGCGCCGATGCCAAGCTCAAAGCGGCCGCCGCTGATGATCGAGATCAGCGAGGTTTCTTTGGCCAGCACGCCGAGTGTGTAGTTGAGGCGGCAGATCACCATCGGCAGCAGGTGAATCCGCTTGGTCGCCTGGGCCAGCGCGCCGTACGCCGACCAGCCGCAGACATAGCTCCACTCCGGCTGCTCGGAGTGATAGTGGTCCCAGAAGCCAACCGCATCGATCCCGGACTCGTCGGCCACCTGCGCGGCGCGTAGAATCTCGTTCCAGTCACCTGTCGGGCTGAGCGTGACAGCGATTCGCATAGTACCTCCTTGCGGAAGGAGCAGCATGCCAGAGTTTTGTGTCACCTACGGTCACAACGATCCGGCTCGGCTACATGTTGGTGAAATTCGCTCCTGGAAGAACGTCACCACGGCCCAACCGCATCTTCCAATGATCGTGCCTGAGCCAGCTGCGCCTGCGTCACTGTCGCCCCGATGAGCGTGGCCCGGCGCAGGTCGGCGTCTCGGAGGGTAGCTCCTTCGAAATTGGCCCCGATGAGCGTGGCCTGGCGCAGATCAGCCCGGCTCAGGTTGGCCCGGCTGAGCCTCGCCTGCTGAAGGTTCGCTCCCTGGAGGTTGGCTTTAACGAGCTCGGCCTTAGCGAGCTCGGCCTGTAGAAGGTTGGCCGCACGCAGATCGGCCCGGCTGAGCCTGGCCTGTTGGAGATTCGCTCCCTGGAGGTTCGCTCTGCGTAAGTCGGTCCCCTCAAGACTGGCCTGCTGGAGGTTGGCTCCGCGCAGATCAGCTCCGCGCAGATCAGTTCTGAGCAGGAGGACTCCCGAGAGATTCGCTCCCGAGAGATTCGCTCCTTGAAGGTTGACCACGTGCAGGTACGCCCCTCGGAGATCGGCCCCCGGAAGGTCGGCTCCGCGCAGATCGAACTCCGCTGTAGGATTTTCTTCCCGCCACGCATTCCACGCCGCTACACCGCGCCTCAGTATTTCAATCTGCCCCTGATCTGCCATGATCACACCTCTTGTTGGCTAACGCTGTCCAGGACTAACTACAGATCGACTCACCAAAAGCTGAGAGCACCCAACGCTTCCAACTGAGCCGCAGGAATCCACTCAATCTTCGACGGATGTGAGACACAGCGGCGCGTTCTGGACCGGCTTCCACACTTCCAGCACCCCGACGACCGGCGTGCTCTGCGGCGTGCTCAGCACCGAAAGCTTCGACATCGACAGCCGCTTGTTCATCGCTTGCAGCTCGCCGAGCCGCGGCTCGGGCGCGATAAAAACAGTGTAGGGCTTGCGCACGACATTTGTCACGACGTCGCAGGTGAACTCTTTCTTGATGTTGTTGCCGGGCTTGTCGGTCAGAAACGCCAGCACTGGACTGGCCTCGTAGTACATGAGCTCGGTTTGCAGGAAAAAAATCTCGAAATCTTGATCCGGCAGCGTTTGCAGATGGCGCGCGGCATAGGTCGCCATCTGGCCGGTGTGATCGATCTCCCAGATCGCCTCAGTGTCGTGCTTGAGATAGCTCGAAACATTGATGCCCAGGTAGAGGCAGGTCACCGCCATAGCCAGGCCCAGCTTGAGCGCGCGCTGAGCGGCCGGTCTCCGCAGCGCCCCGATCAGCTGATCCAGCGCATAGCCGGCAGCGAGCGCGACCGCCGGGACGAAGATCACGTAGCGGCTCGGCATCGGCGTGTCGATCGTGAGCACTCCCGCCAGGAACATGCCCAGCAGCAGATAGATCGCCAGAAACAGCTTGAGCCAGCGCGGCGTTTGCCGTCCCACCCACACGCCGATCAGGCCCAGCACGAAGAGCGCCGCGTCGAACGGGCCGAGATACTGCGGCCAGACGAACCAGATCGCCGGGCCTTTGAGCGGAACAAAGAACGGCAGATACGCGTTGCGCAGCTGCGTGATCAGCACGCTCCACCAGGGCCGCTGCTCCAGCTGCTGCGCCAGCCAGCCCGACGAGAAGATGCTCACGATCGTGATGCGCGCACTATAAACCTCGGGCTTGCGGATGAAGTACGGGATCATCGGGCCGTAGATCGCCAGCACGCCGATGACCAGCCAGAGCAAGCCCCAGCCGCCACGCCGCCGTGAGCGCGCGCCCTCGGGCGGAAAAAGCGTCAGCAGGCCGATCTGTGCCACCGCCAGGATCGGAATCAGCCGCGCGCCGGGATAAAAATACTGGCTGAGTCCGATCGCCAGGCCGCCCAGCAAAAACCAGTGCCAGCTGTTTCTGCGCCAGCCCTGCCAGATGCTCCACGTCGCCAGCGGCAGCAGCCAGGTTACATGGATCACCTCGGTGCCGACGCGAGAAAAGACCAGGTGAAACGGCAGCACCGCCGTGATCAGCGCCGCCCAGAAGCCGACCCAGAAGTTCCACAGCGAGCGTCCCAGCGCATAGATCGCCAGCACGCCCAGCGTGCCGCCCAGCGCGCCGAAGAAGCGCATGCCAAACGCGGTGTAGCCGAAGAGCCACAGCACCCGCGACTCCAGGAACAGGTACACGTTGGTGTGCGATTGCCAGCCCACGCCGATCAGCGACGGCGGATCGGGCCGCAAAAAATCGTCGGCGGAGGCGGCAAACGCAGCGGCGTCGCCATCGATGCGGAAGGGCAGCGTTTCCAGCCAGACGAAGCGCAGTAGTCCGGCCAGCACCACAATCGCAGCGATCGCCAGCAGCTGCGTACGGCGTGACGGCACGCCTTCGGTCTCGGAGCCGGCTTCGCTGCGGAAGCTGAGCCAGGCCAGCCCGCCGCCCAGAACGTGCAGCACAGCGCCGAGCAGAACCGCAAATCCAGGCGCCGCCGGTAGACTCATCGTGAACAAGAGCTGCCCGATGAGGAGGCAGAGCAGCGCCGCAAATAAGGTTAGCAACATGCGTGTGGAACTCATGATGATCAGTCGCTTGTCGGGAGCATGGTACAATTTTGCCCGATAATTGTACATGAGGTATCGATGACAGTGATCAACCAAAAGATGGTTCGGGCGTTTATCGAGGGCCGCTACTGGCGCCATCCAATCCGGGCGCTGCGGATCTACGCCGCCGAGACCGCCCGTAAAAATAAAGGCTACAAACAGGCTTGGGAGGCCGTCGGCAAGGATGCCGGCTGGACCTTCACCATGATGAACGGCTCGCCTGACGAGGCCACGCTTCAGCGCACCGGCCGCGAGATGGCCCAGCGCCTGGTCGATGCGCTGGCGATCGAGCCGACGCATCGCGTGATGGAGGTCGGCTGCGGCGTGGCGCGGGTTGGCCGTGAGCTTGCGCCGCGTGTAGGCCAGTGGCATGGCATGGATATTTCCTCGTCGATCATCAAGATCGCTCGTGGCCGCACCGCGCACCTGCCGAATGTGCAGTTCCATGAGCTGGATCGGGCCGCGCTGCCGCTGCGCGACAACAGCCTGGATCGCGCCTACTCGCATCTGGTGCTCTTTCACATGGACAAAGAGGACATGTTCCTCTACTTGCAGGAGATCGCGCGCGCGCTGGTTCCCGGCGGCCTGGTCTACTTCGATACCTGGAATCTGCTGCATCCCGAGGGCTGGGAGCGCTTTATGTGGGAGCTGGAGCACCACCGCGAGAAGCGCGTCAAGCCCGCGCACCGCAACCAGTTTTGCACCGCCGAAGAGATTCGCCTCTATGCCGAGAAGGCCGGCCTGGTGCCGCTGCACATCATCGACGAAAGCTTCTGGGTCCAGACGATCGCCGTCAAGCCCGGCGCCGGCGTGGATCTCGACGCGATCAAAGGCTCGCTGTGCAACCTCGACGCGCTGGTGCCTCACGGCAAATGGTATTACTGATCCGGCGCCTGGCCGCGCTCGGCTGTCTGCTCGGCCTGCTCGTCGGCTGCTCGGTCACACCGATCGTCAGTACGCCCACGCCTACGGCTGTGCCGCCCACGCCCAGGCCGGACGCGCTGGGCTTTGCCAACGGCCACACGCTGCGCGGCGCGTTTCGCGACTTCTGGCAGCAGAACGACGGCGCTGCATCGTTTGGCGTGCCGCTGACCGAGCAGCTGTGGGTCGACGGCTTCGAGGTGCAGTACTTCGAGCGGGCGCGGCTGGAGCTTGATCCCGGCGGCGCAGTCAGGCGCTCGGATCTGGGCGGCGCTTCCGGCGACGAGGCGCTCTCGCGGCTGCCGGCACACGAGATTCTGCGCGGCGCAAACGCATTGCCAGCAGCTCAGCGCGCCACGCTCAAGCCGATCGATCAAGGTGTGCAGCCGCTGCAAACCGTGCGCGCGACTCTTGAGACCGAGGCCATCAGCGGCAACGCAGCGATCTTCTGGGCTGATCAGCGCGGCCAGTTCTGGACCGACACCTTCACGCTGAGCGGCAGCCCGACCGAGGTTCAGCATATGGCCCGTGGTGTGCTCGGCCCGCAGAGCGCGACGATCATGATCGACGGGCGAATAGCAGGTGTGAGCACGAACGTGTACACGCTGGACGCCACTACCGCGATCGCGACGGGAGCGCCGCGCTTCGACGAGCTGGTGCCGCGCGTCAAGGCGTTCATGGATCAGGATGTTTCCGAGTACACCTTTGACGGCATCAAGGTGCGCGGCTATCGCTCTCCCGATAACAGCCTGCTCTGGCTGCGCGATCATGTGCATCAGGGCAAAGGCTACGCCTACTGGGAGCCGGACATGATCAGCCTGCTCGATCAGTTCCGGCGCTTGCAGCGGCCCAACGGCGCGTTCGACGATTATCTCGGCAGCTTCGACTTCGGGCCGGTCAATGGCCGCAAGGAGGTCGAGGCCGATCTTGAGTATTTGTTCGTCGAGGGCGTGTACCGCGCGTGGCAGGCAACCGGCGACGACGACTGGCTGCGACAGCAGGTCGAGGCGATGGAGCGCGGCCTCAGCTATGCCATGAGCGATCCGCAGCGCTGGGACGAGACCCAGCGATTGGTCAAGCGGCCCTTCACGATCGATACCTGGGATTTCGAGATCGGCCCGCCCACCACGTCGCCCGACGGCAATATCGCGCCGCGCCACTGGATCGACGAGCAGACCAAATGGTCGATCTTTCACGGCGATAACACCGGCTACGCCTACGCCATGCAGCTGCTGGCGCGCATGTACGATCATCTTGGCAACACCGAGCGCGCCGAGCATTGGCGAGCCGAGTCGCGCGGCCTGATCGAGCGGCTCAACACGCTGGCCTGGAATGGCCGCTTCTTCCAGCACATGGTGCATCTCACGCCGGTCGAGGTGCCTGTGGACGAGTCGCAGCAGCTTTCGCTGTCGAACACCTACGCGCTCAACCGGCAGGTGCTGACCGAGGAGCAGGCCGAGGCGATCGTCGCCGAGTACCAGAGCCGTCGCCGTCCGCCGGATCAAGCCTTCGCCGAGTGGTACTCGATCGATCCGCCGTTTCCGCCCGGCATTACGAGTATGCCTCCCAACGCTAAAGGGCACAATCCCGGCGAGTATGTCAACGGCGGAATCATGCCGCTGGTCGGCGGCGAGCTGGCGCGCGGCGCGTTCAGCCACGGCCACGAGGATTACGGCTTCGATATTTTGCAGCGCTACTACAGCCTGATCGCCGGAACCAACGCCTCCTACCTCTGGTACTATCCGATCGGGCAGCCGGGCATCTCCGGCGCGGAGACAATCCCGACCGATGGCTGGGGCTCGTCGGCGATGCTGGCGGCGTTGATCGAAGGCGCGGCGGGCATTCGCGACGAGGGCGCGCGCTTCTCCCAGACGACGATCGCGCCGCGCTGGACCGGCGTTCGCGAGGTCGATACCGCCAATGTGACCGTGCGCTACGGCGCTTCGGATGGCTACGTCGCCTACCGCTGGGAGCGGCTGCCCAATGGTCTGCGTCTGAGCTGGACCGGCAGCGGCGAGGCGGTGGATCTGCATCTGCTGCTGCCTCAGGACGCGCCCGCGACGATCCAGGCTACGCTCGATGGGCAGCCCCACGATTTCACCATCTCTACGATCCGTGCAAGTCGCTACCTCGATCTCAGCGCGGCTGCCAGCGGCACGCTTGTGCTAACCTGGTAGCCGCGGTCTCGCTTTCTTTTCGCCTGTTATATCGAAAATATTTATGGTAAACATCGAGAGTCACGATCTCGTAATCTCCAGTTTGTGGCGAACTTTTTCCACAGACCGCCCAGATTATCCACAGAGCTGGGGATAACTCGTGGATTACTTTAGCCCGCTGTAAACAAAGATTAAGCCTTTGTGAAGCAATATTTAGTAATTGCTTAATCAAAGCCGGTAAAGTTATCCACAACGCTGGGGAAAACTTATCCAAAATTTCCCCCAATTAATCGCCGCTTCAATTACCGGCGCTGAGGTCTACTCGAGCACTACTATAAAAAACTCTTATGCCAGAACCGGGCTAATCCTCTTGAAGAATAGCGACTGATCGAGTATGATCGCCGTCACGTTTGAGGTTTCTCAAGCGAACTATCCATACAACTATCCCTACAAACGGCGCTCTGTGGCGTTCACCATGTCCCAGGCTGACTGGTGGTGTGTAGGAGGCATTTTTGAATACCAAACAGATTTGGCAAGCTGCGCTCGGCGATCTTCAGCTCCAGCTGCCGCGAAGCGAGTTCGATACCTGGATCAAGGAAACCACCTTGGTTGATCTCGCCGATAACCAGGCGATCATCGGTACGCCCAACATCTTCGCGCGCGAAAAGCTGGAAGGTCGCTACGTCAATCCGATCCGCGATGCCCTCCACACGATTTTGGGCTATCCGGTTCAGATTCAGGTAGTGATCGGCAATGCCGGCGAAGCTGTCGTTGTGGACGCCAACGATGAGCCCAGCACGCCAAAGACGATCGGCTACACCACCAAAGTGAACGGCCCTAATGGCTATGCAGCGTCGCGTATGCACGCCAGCAATGCCCAGCAGCTTGAGCTGCCCACGCCACGCACGGCGATGCTCAATCCGCGCTACACCTTCGGCTCGTATATCGTCGGCTCGTCGAACCGGCTGGCGCACGCGGCCTGTCTGGCGGTCGCTGAGCATCCGGCGAGTGCCTATAATCCGCTCTTTTTGTACGGCGGCGTGGGACTTGGCAAGACGCATCTGCTGCACGCGATCGGGAACTATGCCCTGGATGCCAATCCCGAGGTCAACGTGTTGTATGTATCGTCGGAGAAATTCACCAACGATCTGATTAACGCGATCCGGCGGCAGAACACCGAAGAGTTTCGCCTGCGCTACCGCAACATCGATGTGCTGCTGATCGACGATATTCAGTTCATCACCGGCAAAGAAGCGACGCAGGAAGAGTTTTTCCACACGTTCAACACGCTGCATGGTGCGGGTAAGCAAATCGTGATCAGCTCCGACAAGCCGCCCAAAGCGATCGTGACGCTGGAGGAGCGTATGCGCTCCCGCTTCGAGTGGGGCCTGATCGTCGATGTGCAGTCGCCCGACCTTGAGACGCGCACCGCGATCCTGCGCGGCAAGGCCGAGTCCTTGAATGTGCGCGTTCCCGACGAGGTGATCGACTTCGTGGCGCATCGCATTCAATCCAACATCCGTGAGCTTGAGGGCAGCCTTAATCGCGTGGTCGCCTTCGCCAACCTGAACCGCCAGCCGATCACGGTAGAGCTGGCCAGCGCCGCGCTGAGCGAGCTGCTGGAGAATACCCGCCGCCAGCGTATCACCACTGAGTCGATCCTCGAATCGGTGTCGAGCTACTACGGCATCGATAGCCGAATTTTGCGGGGCCGACAGCGCTCACGCAATATCGTCGTGCCGCGCCAGGTGGCGATGTACCTGATGCGCGAGGAGACCGAGTCGAGCCTGGTCGAGATCGGCCGCACGTTTGGCCGCGACCATACGACGGTGCTGCACGGCTGCGAGAAGATCGGTGAGGACATCAACACCGACTCGCGACTCCGCGCCGATGTGCTGGAAATTCGCAACCGTTTGTACAACGGTAACGCTCCGGCGATGTAGTCCCCCAGCTATGCGCACGCGCCGGACGCTGCTCAACGACGAGCATGCTGTTCTGATGTTTCCGCAACTGTTCATATTCGATGACGTGACTAGGCCGGCGTTCCGTCCGCTAAGAAGTGTACCGGCACTAGTCGCGGGCGTTGCGGCGATCGAGCGCCAGGCTTGATTCGCGCCAGACATCAGCACAGCTCCCCTCCTGCGGGCCGACCACGTTCGTCGGCCCGCACATCCTTTTAATCGCCGTTACAATAGCGATATGCTAACACTCGAATCGTTGCGCCAGCTGCTTACGCCGAACGGACAGGCCGCGCTGCTGGCGGCTGAGCGCCTCACGCCCACCGATGCGACACTGCTGCGGGATCTGGCCGCGCTGCGTAAAGCGTTCGCGCCGGAGCTGGCCTCGGCGGCGCTTGAGACCGTTTTGCTGCGTCAGCGCGCCCGCGCCAAGTTTAGCCGCGCCGATCAGATGTACTTCACGCGTGAAGCGCTGGAGCAGGCCAGCGGCGAGCTTGTCGCCCGGCACCGAGCGGAGCGCTACGTCCAGGCGGATGGTCGGATCTACGATGTCTGCTGCTCGATCGGCGGCGATGCGCTGGAGCTGACCGAGGCCGGGTCGGTGGTGGGCCTCGACATCGATCCGCTGCGGCTGGCGATCGCCGAGGTCAATGCGGCCGTGTACCGGCGAGCGGAGCGGATCTCGTTTATCCTGGCCGATGCGCGCAGCTGGGCGGTGCCGCCGAACGCCTGGCTCTTTTTCGATCCGGCGCGGCGCAGCGGTGGACGGCGGCACTGGCAGCCCGAGGATTACGAGCCGCCGCTGTCGCTGATCGAGTCCTGGCTGCCGCACGCGGCGGGCATCGGCGTGAAAGTCGCGCCCGGCATCGACTACGATGCGCTGCCCTACGATTGCGAGGTTGAGATCGTTTCGGTGGCGGGCGAGGTCAAAGAAGCGTGCCTGTGGTTCGGGGCGCTCCGCCGATCGACGCGCAGCGCGGTGCTGCTGCCTGGTAGACATACGCTGCACGCGGTGCCTACCGCGCCGGTGCCGGTCGTCGCGCCGCTGCGCTATCTCTACGAGCCCGACGGCGCCGTGATTCGCGCGCATCTGGTCGAGCAGCTTGCGGAACAGATCGACGCTGCCAAGATCGACGAGTCGATCGCGTTTCTGACGAGCGATTCGCTGGTACATACGCCGTTTGCGCGGGCCTTCCGCGTGCTGGAAACTATGCCGTTCAATCTCAAGCGGCTGCGTGCCCGGCTACGTGAGCTTGATATCGGTCAGGTGGTGATCAAAAAGCGCGGCTCGCCGATCGATCCGCAGGTGCTGGAGAAACAGCTCAGGCTGCGCGGCTCCCACGCGCTCACGCTCATGCTGACGCATGTGCAGGGCCAGCCCAGCGTGCTGCTGTGTGAGCCGGCCGCGCCCACGCCCGATCGTGCGCCTTAAACCATCAGCAGGATCGGCACCTGAGCACCGATCCTGCTGATTCTTCTCCTCAAGCAGTTTAGTCGTTGTTGCGGTCTTTACGCGGACCGCGCGAGGGTGGTCGTTGCGTGCGATTGCCGCCCGGCCGGTACGAGCCGCCGGAGCTGCCGGGCCGGTTCGGTCGTGCGCCGGGACGCCCGCCTGTTCGGCTCGGTCCACCGCTGCGTGAAGCGCCACCGAAGCCGCCGCCACCACTGCCACCGCGTGAAGCGCCACCGAAGCCGCCGCCACTACGCGGTCCGCCGCTACGATTGGCTGGTCCCGAGCGTGGCCCGCCGCTGCGATTACCGAAGCCGCCCGGACCCCGTGAAGGGCCGCGCTGCCCGAACGAGCCGCTGCGTCGCTCGTCGTCGCCGCGCGCTCCGCGCTCGTCGTCGCCGCGTCCATAGCGATCGCGTGACGATTCACCGAAGCTGCGACGCGGTCCGCCAGGGCCGGATGGCCGGCTGCGCTGCTCGTTGTAGTCGCGCGGGCTGCGATTGCCGGAGCGCGGATCGTCGCCGCCTTGCTGGTAGTCGCGTCGTTCGCGATAGTCGCTCGGATCGCCATAGTTGCCGCCTCTGCCTGTGCTGCGCTGACCGCCGTAGCTTCTGCCGCCCTGACCTGGTCCTGGGCGCCGGTTGCCAAAGTCGCGCTGCTCGCCTGAGCGCTCTGAGCGATCGCCAAAGCTGCGGCGGTTGTCGCTCGGTCCACGGTTGCCAAAGCCGCCGCGATTGTCGCCGGGACCGCGATTGCCGAAGCCGCCGCGATTGTCGCCGGGACCGCGATTACCGAAGTCGCGCTGGTTACCGGAGCGCTCGGAGCGGTCGCCGAAGCCGCGATTGTCGCCGGGACCGCGATTACCGAAGTCGCGCTGGTTGCCGGAGCGGTCGCCAAAGCTACGGCGGTTGTCGCTTGGCCCACGGTTGCCAAAGCCACGATTGTCGCTCGGCCCACGGTTGCCAAAGCCGCGATTGTCGCCGGGACCGCGATTACCGAAATCGCGCTGGTTGCCGGAGCGCTCGGAGCGGTCGCCGAAATCCCGGCCACGTGAGCCGGTATCACGGCGCGGCCCGCCGCTATTGTAGGGCCGATCGGAGCGCTCACGGTAGCCGCCTCCACGATCGTCCTGTGAGCGCGGCGATCGTCGTGCGCTATCGCCTGAGCGATTGAAGTCGCGCGGGGCCTGCCGCTGATTGCTGTAGGGCCGTCGCTCATCGGTACGGGGGCGATCGCCGGGCGCCGCGTCATCTGTGTCTTGCGGCGCGCGTTGCTGATCGGCGTGCGAGAATGACGGCGGATCGTAGCTAACGGTCTGTCGCTCCTCGAATGATTCTCGTGACTCCTCGGCTTCTCCTGACGGCCTATCTGTCATGGGCGCTGTTTCGCTGCCCTCAGGACGTCGCAGTCCACGGATCACGCGCAGCCGACGTCCATCTGGTCGGTTTCGCTCTGCCATACGGCGTTCTGCCTCCTCATCGGCGGCGCGCGAAGGAATATGCTGTGTATGCGCGCGCAGCAATTGAACTTCAGCCGGTGTCAGATCGCGCCACTCTCCCGGCGCAATGTCGCCCAGTCCAATCGGGCCTTCACGAACGCGGATCAGGCGCAGCACTTCATAGCCAAGGATGCGCGCGATCTCGCGGATCTGACGTTTGCGACCTTCGCGCATCACCACGCGAATCCAGCTACCCGCCGCGTCGCGCTCCAGCACCTCGACCCACGCGGGCATCGTCATTTCGCCCTCAAGCTCGACACCTTCGCGCCACGTGCGCAGATCTTCGATCGTCGGCGTTCGGTCGAGCAGCACGCGGTACTCTTTCTCGACCTCGAAGCGTGGATGGGTGAGCCGGTAGGCCAGATCGCCGTCGTCGGTCAGGAGAATCAAGCCTTCGCTATCGGCGTCCAGCCGTCCAACCGGAAAGAGTCGCTGGTCGGTCGGCACCAGGCCGACAACGGTTGGCCGGTCGTGTGTGTCATGGGCGGTAGAGATGACATCGACTGGTTTGTGAACAAGAACATAACGATGCGGATCGCTGGGCTTGCGAATCTCGATCAGCTCGCCGTCGACGGCGATCACATCGCTCTCGGGATCGACCCGCGCTCCCAATTCGCGCACAACTCGCCCGTTGACGGTGACGCGTCCCGCCATAATCATGTCTTCGGCTGGTCGTAGCGCTGCTACTCCCGCCCGTGCCAGGACTTTGTGTAGTCGTTCAAGCATATCTAAAGGCCGTCTCAGTATTGAATCTCCGGCTCTGCAAGATTCACGCCCCTATGGGCTAAGCCGGAGTATGGGCAAGAATAGGACCACGCGCAAATTATGGAATCCGCCCTATGATACCACGACGCAAGATTCCGGCGTGTGGCGCTCGCTGTCACATAGATTCGGTATACTACTGGCATGGAGGAAAGCACAATGAGCCGGAGCTTAATTCACCTGGGCACGTCGGGCTGGAGCTACGACGATTGGATCGGACCGTTCTATCCGCCCGGTACCACATCTTCTCGCTATCTGCCGGTGTATGCTCAGCAGTTCACCAGCGTTGAGATCGACGCCACATTTTACCGTCCACCCAGCCAGAACATGATTAACGCCTGGCGCGAGCGCACTCCCGACGATTTTGTGTTTGCCGCCAAGGTTCCCCGATCGATCACGCACGACCGCGAGCTGCTCGACGTCGAGGCCGATGTGCAGGCGTTCGCCGAAATCATGCGCCAGCTCGGCACAAGGTGCGGCCCGCTGCTGTTCCAGTTCGCGCCCTCGTTCACGGCGGAGCGCATCGACGATCTGGCGGCGCTGCTGCCGATCCTGCCGACCGATCTGCGCTGGGCGGTTGAGGTGCGGCACAAGAGCTGGCTGAGCGAGCGCTTCTACGATCTGCTGCGCGCGCACAACGTGGCGCTGACGCATGTCGATCTGCCGTGGATGCCGCGCAACACGCCGGTGACCGCCGATTTCGTCTATATTCGCTGGCTGGGCGATCGACGAAAAATTACGGACGATTTCAGCTATGTGCGGCCCGAGCTTGCGCGCGACGACGATCTCGACTGGTGGTCGCGGCAGATCGAGCGCATGCTGGAGCGTGGCCTGGAGGTTTTCGGCTACGCCAACAATCATTATGAAGGCCACTCGCCGGCTACGATTCGCGGCCTGCAAGAGCGGCTGAATCTGCCGGTGCGCGCTCCTGAGCAAGCCCCGGAACAGCAGCAGCTCTTTTAGCACCGGGTGTGCAACAATTTGCACCGGCCAGCGTCAAAGGTGCAGATTGGAAACAAGGAGCCTCTATGTTGTGCACTACTTGCGATACTGATAATGAAGAGGGCGCACGGTTTTGTCGTGTTTGTGGCACATCGCTGGCGCATCCAGTTGCTCAGCCGGCCGCTGCACATCCTATCTACACCTACACCAGCGCGCCAATGACCGGGCCGGTCTGTCCGGCATGCGCTCAGGCAAACCCGAACGGAGCACGCTTCTGTGTGTATTGCGCTACGGCGCTCGCGCAGCCGAACACTGTGCGTTTCGGCGCGCCTACGATGCAGCCGGCCATGGCTTACAGCACGCCCACCAATGTTACCGTGATGAACTACGTCACGACACAGCCGGTGCAGTACGTGATCGCTAACAGCGGCAATCTCTTGATACGTGCGATCTGGTTCTTCCTGATCGGCTGGTGGCTGGGCTTGTTCTGGACAATTGGCGCCTGGATCTTTAATCTCTCGCTGATCGGGCTGCCGGTTGGGCTGATGATGCTGAATTCGCTGCCGCAGGTGATGACGCTCCGTCCACGCAGCCGTGTGCGTGTGCAGGTAACACCGAGCGGTCACGTGCTGATGCAGGGTCCGGAGCAGCATCCATTCCCGCTGCGCGCGATCTGGTTCTTGCTGATCGGCTGGTGGGCCTCGCTGGTCTGGTCGCTGATTGCGTGGGCCTTCTCGCTGACGTTGATCTTGATGCCGATCTCGTTCTGGATGTGGAACCGCGTCCCCACGATCACGACGCTGGCAGCCGAATAATTCTGACTAAAGGCGGGACAGCTCTAACTGCTGCCCCGCCTGATTGCATCTAGCGCCGGATCAACGTTCCTGCCCTGACCTCCTCACCGTGCAGCGCCGCTCGCAGCGCCTCCTCATCCACACCGATCAGCAGCACTTCGAGATTTTCGGCTGACTGTACCAGCTGCCACATCTGCCGCACTTTGGCCGCCATGCCGCCGGTTACATCGGTGCCGTGGGAAGCGCCGGTTTGCTCAAGCACGGTCTCGATATTGGCGGCGGTGATCTGCGCGATGCGAACCGCGTCGGGATCGCGGCGAGGATCGGCGGTGTACACGCCAGCCTCACCCACCAGCACAATCCTCTGCGGTTGCAGGCGCGGCGCGAGAAAGGCAAACAGTCCTTCGGTCGAGATGATCGCCGCTCCCTGCGCCGCATCCAGCACTACGTCGCCGTAGACAACGGGCACCAGCCCCACTCCTAGCATCCGCTCGATCACCGGCGTTGCCAGCTCACGCAGCGCGCCGGCTTCGGCCTGCGCTGAGGCCATCGGCTGCACGCCGACCGCGTTAACTCCTGCCTCCAGCAGCGCATCGACCACCGTGCGATTCAAACGACCCATTGCATCCGCCACGCGCGCAACGCCGTGCCAGCCCTCGGCATCGTGAGCGCCGCGCTGTGTGCCGTACCTGGCCGCCCAGTAGTGACCGAACGAGCCGCCGCCATGCCCGATCAGCAGCTCAAGCTCGGGTTGCTCCCGCTGTGCTGCGGCGATCGTCGCGGCGACCGTCTGGAGCGCCGGCAGGTTCAGCGCCTCCGGCTGCGTCTTGTCGGTCAGGATCGAGCCGCCAATTTTGATGAAAATGCGCAATCTGCTCATTGTGCGAAATCCAGCCGTATCGTTAAGCCTAGTTTAACGGTTGTTCTCACGAATGGTGTATCTCTCTGAAAAGGTTCCTATATTGTTCTCTGCTCAGAATGAGGCCGCAATGCTGCACCCTCTTCGTTCTTCAGGGGGCCTGGCGATCCAGGCGCCCGCTCGTCCTCGTCCTGTTCACCAGCATCATGTAGCTTCTGTGGAAGTACCAAGCGCTAGCCGTGTTCTCATCGTCGACGATCATACGCTCTTCCGCCGCGTTGTGCGCGAAGTCCTCGACGAACATCCACAGCTTACTGTTGTCGGCGAGGCTTCGAACGGCACAAACGCGCTTTCGCTGGCGTTTGAGCTGCGGCCCGATATTGTCGTGTTAGACATGCATCTGCCGGATCTTGATGGTATCACAGTCACGCGCCGGTTGATAGAATCCCTGCCGGAAGTGCGGATTGTGATTCTGACGGTCGCCGGAACCGACGAGCTGATCGTCGATTCGCTGCGAGCGGGAGCTTTTGGTTTCTTGACCAAAGATATTGAGCCTGAGGCCCTGGCGCGGGCGGTGGCTGGTGTGATGGACGGTCAGATCGCCATGTCGCGGCAGATGGCTACCCGCGCGCTGCTGCATTTCCAGCAGGCAACCGCGACCGATCGTGGGCGATCGATCGATCTCACGGAGCGCGAGGTCGAGGTGATCGAGCTGCTGGCCGAGGGCGCAACCGACCGCCAGATCGCCGATCGGCTGGTGATCGCCGAGTCGACCGCGAAAAAGCATGTGCAGCATATTCTGCGCAAGCTGCGATCGCGCAATCGGGCTGAGGCAGTAGCGAAATATCGCCAGCTAGGGTAAGCATTCTGGCAGAGAAGAGGATGGAGTCGCGCTTTGCGCTGATCTGATCAGCCGAGGCGCGACGCTGCCTGATGGGCTGCGCCGGCACAAAACATCAGGCAGCTGTGCGGTCTCCGGCGCCTAGCAGGTCAGCTCGGTCTGCCCGCTCCGCAGCCGGCGCAGCTGGTAATGGATGGTGGGCAGCAGCGTGATCTTTTCGATCGCCGACAGATGCGCGCGCCTGGTAAACACGTCGAAGTCGTTGGCGATAATCTTGCGCAGAATGCCTCGATAGAATAACGCCGCCGCCGCCACCGCCATCTGTCCATCCGGATTGAGCATGGCGATCCCCGGCCAGCTCATGCGGTACAGCTGCTCGGCGCGCTCGATCTCATAGCGCATCAGCGCGCGAAAACGGTCGTCGCGCACGCCGTTGAGAATATCCGCCTCGCTGAGATTGAAGCGCTGAAGATCTTCCAGCGGCAGATAGATGCGGCCACGCTGAGCGTCCTCGCCGATGTCGCGCAGGATGTTGGTGAGCTGTAGCGCGATGCCCAGCCGGATCGCATACACCTCAGCGCCGGGGTCAAACCCGATGATCCGCATCGAGAGCAGACCAACTACGGAAGCCACGCGGTAGCAATAAACCCACAGCTCGGCAAACGTCGCATAGCGCTGAATCGTCAGGTCCATAGCCACGCCGGCCAGCAGCTCGTTGGCCAGCTCACACGGCAGCGCGTAGCGCTCGCAGGTATCGGCCCAGGCCAGCAGCACCGGCTGATCGCTAGGTGTTATCGGGTGCTGAACCTTAGCGACCCAGTGCGCCAGCGCTTTGGCGGCCTCGGCGTTATTATCGACCTTGTCGTCCGAGGTGCGGCAGAAGGCATAGAGCGCTTCCATGGCCCTGCGCTTGGGCCTGGGCAGCAGCCGCGAGGCAAGAAAGAAGCTCTTAGAGTGCTGGCGGGTAATCTCGCGGCATTCCAGATAGGCCCTGTCGAGCGAGTAGGCTGGCTGAAGCGCGGCATAGCGCTGATCGTGCGCTGTGCTCGGCAGGGCTGCGAGGTAATACTGCGCGGGATAGATCGTCAGGCGTGCTTCCTTTGGTACTTCCATACAACCCTGCTTTCTTCTGCGATGACATTCAGTGCCTCTTAGCAGTTTTTATGCTAGGATTTGGCCCACATCAGCTCGCTCCACGTTTCAGCATTCAGCTCAGGCGCTCATAACCACCGAGCCGCTTGCTGCTCAGCGCTGCTCCGATCTGCTCAGCCGCAGCTACGCCGTTGCCGAGTAGAATATGAATGCCAGGTATTGGCTCTCGCTGCTGTGCCGCTCCCTGCCCGCCGATAAACACGAGTCGATTGCCGTCGTCTCGTAGAACCTCGTACGCCATTCGGATCGCGTGATCGACGGTGGCGGTGGTTGCGGTTGAGATGCAGATGATCTCAGGCCGAACCTGCTGGACTGCCTGTTTCAGCGCCTCGATGGGCACATCCGCGCCCAGAAACACCACGCGGTAGTTGCGCCGCACCAGGAAGAGCGCCAGCAGCAGCAGGCCGAGATCGTGCTGCTCGCCGGGCGCACAGGCGGCCACAACAGTCGCGCGGCCCTCCGGCACATCATAGATGTTGAGCAGCGCCAGCAGCTTGCGGCGCAAAAACTGGCTGGCGAAATGTTCCTGGGCTACAGACGCGGTGCCCACGTGCCACATTTCCCCGATGTCGACCAGGGTTGGCTGTATAATATTGACGCACACATTGTCAAGCGAGTAGAGCGCAAAAGCCTCGCTGAGCACCGTGTCGGCGGAGGGCGCGTCGAATTGCAGCAGCGTCTGCCGCAGATTCGCCCGCAGCGCCTCGTAGGAGCGCGGCGCATCGATCGCCGGCGTCGGCGCGGTGGTTTCGGTTTCGAGGAGCGCCACAGCCTGGCTGATCGTCAAGCCCTCGCTGGTTCGATCGCGCAGCCAGCGAATGGTAGCGATGTCGCGCTCGGAGTAGAGACGCTGCCCACCCTCGGCGCGCTGCGGGTGCGGCAGGCCGTAGCGCCGCTCCCAGGCCCGGAATGTATCCGCAGGCACGCCAGTCTCACTCACGACGAGCTTGGTGTTATACAACGGTGTGGTTGGATAATTCTGCAAAAAGCGCGAGGAGTTGGTCATAGCTTGGTTACTCCTTGTACAGGTAGTATAGCATTTGACCAAGTCCTGTCAACGCTTTGCAAAGAGTTTGTCGAAGATTCGGGAGTGAAGAGCCATGCTATAATGAAGCTAAGCTGCGTATCGGATGCAGCGGCACACAGGCCAACACTGTTAGAGGATGGCTGACCGCATGAACGGATTTCTCCCAACTTTTTTTCAGCTTTTATTCAACGCGCTTTATCTGGCCATTATCGGGCGAATCCTGATGAGCTTTATCGATCAGACAGGGCAGATGCGCGTTACTCAGATTTTGTATGAGATTACCGAGCCGATCCTGGGGCCGCTGCGCCGGATTATCCCATCGGTTGGCTTTATCGATTTCAGCCCGATGGTAGCGTTTCTGCTGCTGAGCGTGCTGCAACGGATTGTGGTCGACGCGCTGCGCTAATGCTTGGAATGCAGACGGCTCCGGCTGATCTTTCAACGATAACTATCAGGAGAAGTAGGATTTCGTGCGACAACGAGCTTTTTTGATTGCCGCCGTCTTAACCGGCGGCATTTGTTCGCTTGGCATTGAGCTGACTGCATCGCGACTACTTCAGCCGTTCTTCGGCTCGTCGCAGCTGATCTGGGCTAACGTCATTGGTCTGACGCTGATCTATCTCACGATCGGCTACCGGCTGGGTGGGCGGCTGGCGGATCGGCGGCCGGATCAGTCGGTGCTGGCGTTGATTTTGTTGGCGGCCGGTCTCAGCACCGCGCCGATCCCGCTGCTGGCACGGCCGATTCTGGCCTGGTCGGCCTCGGCCTTCACGACCTTTTCGGTCGGCGTGTTTTTCGGCTCGTTCTTTGGCGTGCTGATTCTGTTTTCGATCCCGATCATTCTGCTGGGCATGGTCTCGCCGTTCGCGATCCGGCTGAGCATGAATGATGTGTCGACGGCGGGCAGCACAGCCGGCTCGCTCTACGCGCTCTCGACGGTCGGCTCGATCATCGGCACGTTTCTGCCGGTGCTGGTGTTGATTCCGGCAATCGGCACCAACCTGACGTTTTATGTGTTTGCGCTGGCGCTGGTGGTGATGGGCGCGATCGGCATGCGTCGGCCGATCGCGCTGGTGGCGATCCCGGCAGTGATCGTGCTGGCGCTGCTTCAGCTGGGCCTGAGCGGCATTCGCGAGCCGTTCTGCCGTGGCTGCACGTCGCTCTATGAGACTGAGAGCAGCTACAACTATATTCAGGTGGCCAGCAACAACTACGGGCCGGACGGCTCCGAGCAAATCGGCCTGATCCTGAACGAGGGTCAGGCGATCCACTCGATTTTCAACAAGCGCTACGGCGAGACCAAAAACACCGCCGATCTGCTGACCAACGGGCCGTGGGATTTTTTCAATATCGCGCCCTACGTGTACGCCAACCGCACCAAAGGCGATGTCGATAGCCTGCTGATGATCGGCTCGGCGGCGGGCACGATCCCCAAGCAGTTTCTGGCCTTCTACGGCAACGACTCACGCATTGATGCGGTCGAGATCGATCCCGAGATCGTCAAGATTGGCCGCGAGTACTTCCAGATGGAAGATCAGTCGGTGCCCAACTACAAGGTGTACACCGAGGACGGACGCGTGTTTCTCAACCGGTCGCAGCAAACCTATGATGTCATCGGCATGGACGCGTATCACCAGCCATACATTCCGTTTCACCTGACGACCCGCGAGTTTTTTACACAGGTCGATGCGCATCTGGCCGATGATGGCGTCGCGGTGGTGAATGCGGGCAAGCCCGGCACCGACTATCGCCTGGTTCACGCGCTGGCCAGCACGATGCGCTCGGTCTTTCCGCAGGTGTTCATCCTCGACGTGCCGTCGTTCGGTAACAGCATCGTGATCGGCGTGAAGCAGCCGGTCGGTGATGGCGTGGGGAACTTCGAGGCCAACATGGCGCAGATGGACGATACGGTGCTGCGCTTTGTGATGGAGCAGGCGCTGGACGGCTCGACGCCGCCCAAGCTGCCGCTGCGTGAGTGGACGGAGCAGGACGCGGCCCAGGTGGTGGCGTTCACCGACGACTGGGCGCCGGTCGAGTCGGTGATCGATCGCATTATTTTGCGGGCGGCGGAAGGTGGAATTCAGCAGTAGCGTCGAGATGCTGATTCGTTGCTTGAGATGGTAACTGAGATGGCTGAACCAACACAACAGCGTATTCCACGAGGCGTGATCGCGATCGCAACGCTTTTGATCATCGGCGCGTTCTTCACGGGTGGCCTGGGATCGCTGGTGCCTACCAGCACACTTGAGGGGGCTGGACTACCACGCTCGCTGCTGCTGACCGGCGCGCTGCTGACGACGCTGCTGGCGTATGGGCTGCTGCGGATGCGCCGCTGGGCCTGGGCCGCGACGCTCTCATTTGTGGTCGTACAGGCGGTCTTTGTCGTACTGAACACGCTGGTCTATGGCACGGCGGCGTACGCGGGTCTGGTGATCCTGCTCGCGATCGCGGTGTATATGCTCCAGCCCGGCGTGCGCTCAGTCTTTTTCCGGCGCGGCGCTCACCAGTAAAAAACAGCGCTCAAAAGAATCGCGAAACGGACACGCCGATAACGTGTCCGTTTTGCTTTTCTGCTCAGAACAGTAGCTTGGGTTTATTAACCTGCTTTGTTTTTACCAGGATATTCTCTGGACTAACACTCCTAAAGCTGATCTTCTTCGGCTGGCGCTATATCCGGCACTTTCGCCATAGCAGCACGAAATTTTGTGGCATCGCCGCGCTGTGCTCGTTCTTGTAGGTAAGATTCTGTGGTCAATGCAGCTATTTTCTCAGCTAATGCCAGCGTAACAAAGTGATTGATTGAGCCACCTTCTTCTTTGACGATCTCACGAACTGCTTCGTGTAAAGAGTCGGGCAACCTTAGGCTTATCGTTGTCATGATAATACTCCGATCTGTTACAGGAAAACTTTCGGTGGCATCACCTTTACGCCAAATTGCTCGGCTCCAACAAAATCACGCATGTTGAACGTGACGACTACATCAGCTCCTACAGATAGCGCTCGGGCTGCGCGACAAACAGATCGCGGCAGGCAGTCGAGCAGAAGCGATAGATCTGGCCGTTGTAGGTGGTGCTGAGCGCATCCGGTCCGACGAGCATGTTGCAGATCGGGTCGCGGCCATCCACGCCGGGATACGGCAGATGAATATGTAGCTGCGTCCCCTGGCCGGGCACGCTCCTGATCTCGACCTCGCCGCCGACCAGCGCTGCGCGCTCCTGCATGCCGATGATGCCGAAATGTCCGCGCGGCGCCTGCGTCTCGCCTCGCGAGCCCGGAGCTGAGATGAAGCCCACGCCGTCGTCCACGATCGCCACGTCGAGCATCTCCGGCCCGTAGGTGACATTGAAAATAGCATGCCGGGCCTGCGCATGCCGCCGAATGTTGCTCCAGGCCTCCTGAATGATCCGAAAGAGCGCCAGCTCGGTCTGCGGATCGAGACGCCGCTCATCGCCGTAGACCTGGATCGCGACCTGGGGTAGCTCGTCGCCGTTGCGTTTGAGCAGCAGCTCTAGGGCCGGCAGCAGGCCCAGCTCTTCCAGCGCGGGCGGGCGGAGATCGCCGATCACGGCGCGCACCGACTGGACCATCGCGGTAATCTCGGCGCGCAGAGCTTTGAGTCGCTCGATCGCTACCACCGGATCGCGCTCCACGACACGCTGCACGCGCTCCACGCCCTGGCCCAGCGCGACCAGGCGCTGGACGGTGTCGTCGTGCAGCTCACGGGCCAGCCGTCCACGCTCGGCCTCCTGCGCGGTCGTCAGCGCGGCGATATAATCCTGCATCCCGACCTGTGCCTGCTCGACATGCGCGCCCATGACATCCATCGCCAGGCGCAGATCTTCCAGCTCACGTGTGCCGCCGACCGGCTGTCCCAGCGAGCTAAAATCGCCGCGAGTCATGGCCTCGGCGCGGCGCTGTAGCTCATACAGCGGCTCGATATGCGGATCGCGCGGCTGCCATCGTTTTCGTCGTTTCATCATTGAGCTTTCTGGCCCTCATCCCTGCCCTGCGGGCAAACAAAGGAACAAAAAAATCTGATTGTTGGTTCTTGATCAGACCCTCATCCTTGCCCAAACGTCGGCAGGCTTCCGCCTCTGTTGCGGCAGGCGAGGGGAACGGCCGTACTGCTTGCTTTATTCTTTTTGTTCTTTGTTCTTTGTTCTCTTGTTCGTTTGTTCCTTTGTTCTCTCTACTCTCCCAGCCTCAGCATTCCCCGTTGCAGCGCTGCCGTCACAGCCTCCGTGCGTGATGCGACGCCGAGCTTGGCGTAGATGTTGGCGAGATGATTCTGCACGGTGCGGTCGCTGATGTCGAGGTCGTGGCCGATCTGCTTGTTGGTCAGGCCGCGCGCCGCCAGCCGCAGCACCTCTAGCTCACGCTCGGTCAGTGACTCGGCGACCGGCGCCGGCTGTGCGACGCGGGCGATGATGCGCGGCGCGATCGCCGGATCGAGCGCGGACTGCCCGGCCGCGACTGCGCGAATGGCGCGGATCAGCTCGCTGGACTCGGCGGTTTTCAGCACATAGCCGCTGGCTCCGGCCTCCAGCAGGCCAAAGATGTACGGATCGTCGTCGTAGGCGGTGAGCGCCAGCACGCGGACCTTGGGCGCCGCGCTGCGGATGCGTCTGGTCGCGTCGACGCCCGAAAGCTGCGGCATTTTGATGTCCATCACGATCACATCGGGCTGTAGCTCAGTCGCCAGCTCCACCGCCTGAAGCCCATCGCTGGCCTCGCCGATTACGTCGATGTCCGGCTCTTCTTCCAGAAACTCCCGCACGCCCTTGCGAACGACACTGTGATCGTCCGCCAGCACCACTCGAATCGCCATGCCCACCTCGATGCAGCGCCGTCAGCGCTGTGTTACATATGTTTGTAGAAAGCGCAGGATCACCGGCTGCGCGATCTGCGAGCCCCAGCCGCTAAAGTTATAGTCGAAGCCGTGCTGCGCGTAGGGAATAAATACCGCCTGATGCGGCACATTCGCCGACTGTAAGCGCTCCACCAGCAGCTCGGCATGATGCTGGCCCACCAGCTGATCGCGCCCACCGTGGAACAGCAGCGTCGGCGGCGTGTCTGCGCGCACATGATTGATCGGCGAAGCGATCGTAAAAGCGTCTGCCGCCGTCTGCGGATCGCCGCCCAGGAAGCGCCGCAGTGTGCCCGGCCCGTCGATCACGTCGGGATCGGCGGGATTGTTGTAGCCCCAGACCAGATCGGCCGGACCGTAGAGCGAGATCACCGCCTGCACGCCCGTATCAGACGCGTCACAGCTTGGCGGCAGCGCGGCCTCCTGCGATGTGTAGGCAGCCAGCAGCGCCAGATGTCCACCGGCGGAGCGTCCCAGCAGCGCGATCTGCTGCGGATCGATATTGTACTGCGCGGCGTTGCGCTTCACCCAGCCGATCGCGCATTTGACATCGCCGGTTGCGGTCTGCCAGTTGGGCTGCGGCATCAGACGATATTGAACATCGAAGACCACAAAGCCCTGCTGTGTGAGCCACCAGTTCCAGCGCGGAAAATCGCTTTTATCGCCGCCGCTCCACGAGCCGCCATGCACCACAACAACCGCCGGACGCGGCGCGCTCGTCTGCGCCTGTGGCTGGTAAACATCAAGCTTGAGCGTCTGCCCGTCGACGGTTGCGAACGTCTCGGTCTGCGGCGTGATCACCGGGAGATCGGGCGCGCCAAACACGTAGCGGCCCAGCGATAGCGGCACCTGATTGGCGCGGGCGACCGGGCGCGATTGCAGCGGCGGCACCAGCGCGAAGGCGGCAGCTAGCACGCCACAGCCGATCGCGAGCCAGGCCGGCCAGCGATTGCCAATCCTGAGCGCCGCAATGCCAAGTCCCGCGCCGATCAGGCCAAGTGCGCCAAACCAGAGACTCCACTCGCTTGCGCCAACCGCAACCTGCCAGAGCCGGTACAACGGCGCGGGCGTGACGATCCAGAGCGTGATCAGGAAGGCGCTGACACTCAACACCAGCCCGAAGCCTGACAAAACGAGTCGTACCATGCGTGCTCCTTGCTGGCTGTATTGTACTCCGACCTGTGATCCGGCGCTGCTGGGCTCCATGAGACGGCTTCCGGCTACACTGCGGCCGCGATCCAGGCGATCGCCAGGTAGCGCGCGCTTTTGCCCAGGATGACCCACAGCGAGAACGGCTTGAACGGCATGTTGAGCGCGCCCGCCAGTGCAACCAGCGCGTCGCCGAGGAGCGGCACCCACGAGAGCAGCAGGGCAGGCGGGCCGTATCGTCTCAGCAGCTGGGCCGCGCGATCTTGGCCTCGGCGCTGCTCCTGCGGCTGGCCCAGCTTTTTCGCTGCTTGCGCAGCCAGCCAGTAGCTTGTACACGCTCCCAGGTAATTGCCGGCCGTGGCGATCAGCACCGGCAGCGCGATCTGCTGCTGCACGTGTACCAGCGCAGCCAGCGCGGCCTCCGAGCTGAGCGGCAGCACAGTAGCCGCCAGAAAGCTCCAGGCGAAGAGCGCGGCATAGCCGAGTAGAAGATCGATCATGCGCTGTCGCCTCTCCCAATCATTGTTGATCGGCATTGATACGCCACAAGAATCGCAGCGAAAAAAAGTGTACTATACGTCTCAGGCGGATCATAGCCTGAATCCGCGTAGTATAGCAGCCATCTCGCCTATGCTTGGGCGTTATGCAGGAGTACAACCATGAGCCAGCCGCGCAACGTGGCAATTTTGATCTTCGACGAGGTTGAAGTGCTGGATTTTTGCGGGCCGTTCGAGGTCTTTGGCGTAACAAGGTCGCGGGAGGAGGCGCCGTTCAACGTCTACACGGTAGCCGAGCGCATCGAGCCGGTGCTGGCGCGCAACGGCCTGAGCGTCAATCCGCGCTACACGATCGATGATTGCCCGCCGCCGGATCTGCTGGTGATACCGGGTGGCCTGGGCGCGCGCAAGGAGATGCATAATCCTGCGGTGATCGAGTGGATCAAGCGCTGCGCCGAGCCTGCCGAGCTGGTGCTATCGGTCTGCACCGGCGCGCTGCTGCTGGCCAACGCCGGCCTGCTCGACGATCTCGCCGCGACAACGCATCATGGCGCGTTCGATCTGCTCCGTGCCGCCGCGCCGAAGACCGAGGTGCGCGAGGGCGAGCGCTTTGTCGACAACGGCAAAGTCATCACTTCGGCGGGCATCTCTGCCGGCATCGATATGTCGCTGCATGTGGTCGCCAGGCTGCTGGGCGTGGATGTGGCCAGGGAGACGGCGGAGCGAATGGAGTACAGGTGGCAGGCGGATGCGTAATAATGCCTCGACCGGCTGTCGATACAATCTTTGGCAGCACAACCACTAATTGTGTGAGTTCCACCATGGCTAAGCTTGATGGGTGAGTAGCAGGAAAGCTTAGCTACAATCCTCGTTGAACCTGCTGCTCATAGAGCGAGGATGGTTGGCAAAGCAAACCAGGAAGTTCCTTTATGAAGATGCTACAGCCTGCAACCAACTGGCTGATTGTCGGGCTAGGGATTTTGGCAGGAATATTGATTGGTCTGTTAATCGGCTTCTGGCTTGGTATAGCTTTCATCGTCGTATTTATGCCGCATTCCGGGCTAGAGGCATTCATTCCATTAATACTTAGCACGGAGATCGGTATTGTGGCAGGCGGAATTGCCGGCCTACGTATCAGCCGCATCCTGACACGTCGCTTAGGAGTAGCTCCGGCGCTTGGCCTGCCGCTCGCGCTGATCCTGGTTGGGCTGATCCTCATCTATGGCTCGATGAAGAGCCTTCAGTTCTAATACCTAAAGGTGTGGTGCAGGCCGGGAGGTTCCTTATTCAAACGGCTTTTCGAGCAGCTCGATGAAAATCTGCGCGGCCGGCGAGAGCGTGCGATCACGGCTGTAAACATAGTTGAACGTCCGGCGCAGCTGCACATCGGCCAGCGGCAGCGCCCGCAGCGTGTCGTCGGCGATCTCGCGGCGCACTGCCAGCTCGGGCACCACCGAAACTCCCAGACCGGCCTCCACACAGCGCTTGATCGCCTCAAGGTTGCCGAGCGTGATCGTGCGCTCCGGCACGACTCCGCGCTCGCGCAGCAGCTCATTGATCGTCGCCTGAAGCGCCGAGCCTTCTTCGCGCAGCAGCAGCGTCCTGGATTGCAGCTCGGCCAGGCTGATCGCGCGCCGCTCGGCCCACTCATCGTCGGGCGGCATGATCATCACCAGGTCGTCGCGTAGAAAAGCATGGATCTCCAGCGCGGGATGGCTGAGCGGCGCGCCTACTACCGCCAGCTCGACGCGATTATCCACCACGGCGGCGATGAGCTGCTCGGTGTTGCCGACCTGCACCTGCACCACGACATCGGGCCGCTCCCAGCGCAGCCGGGCCAGCAGATCGGGGAGGACGTAGGTAGCCAAGGTATTGCCGGCGCCCAGCCGCAGCGTCCGCGCCGAAAGCCCGGCCGCCTCACGCGTTGCCGTCTCGGCCTCAGTCGCCAGCGCCAGCAGACGCTCGGCGTAGGGCAGCAGCGCTGCTCCGGCCGCTGTTAGCTGTACGCGACGGCCCATGCGCTCAAACAGCGGCGTGCGCAAGCTGCGCTCCAGCACCTGGATCTGCTGGCTCACCGTGGGCTGTCGTAGATCCAGCTCGTCGGCGGCGCGGGTAAACGAGCCGGTTCGCGCGACGGCGGCAAAGATGCGCAGCTTGGGCAGATCCAGAATCATGATGGCTGCGACTCCTGCGCCAGCGCTGCGCTGACCGCATCAACCAGCAGCATGTCCTCATGTGGCAGCACCGTGCGCAGATCCAGCAGCAGCCGATCCTCGACGATCCGCGCGATCACCGCCGGATCGCCGTGACGCAGCCGGGCATGCAGCCTGTCGGGAGCCGTCGCGAGCGTTACCGACCAGCTTGGCAGCGTTGCGCCCGGCAGTGAGCCGCCGCCGACCGCGCTCTCGCAGCCGGTCACCTCGGCCATGCTCACGCCGCGCTCCCGCAGCTGCGCCACGATCGTTGTCGCGCGTGTGTGCAGCGATTCTACTGAGGCACTGATCATCTGCCAGACCGGGATCTCCTGCTCGGCGCGGCCCTGCACATAGCTCAGCAGCGTCGCCTCCATCGCAGCGATTGTCAGCTTGTCCACACGCAGCGCCCGCAGCAGCGGATGCTTGCGCAGCTGTCCGATTATGCTGCTGCTGCCGACGATTAGCCCAGCCTGCGGCCCGCCCAGCAGCTTATCGCCCGAGAAGCACACCAGATCGCAGCCGGCCGCCACCCGATCCTGGATCGTGTCTTCGGCGGCTAAACCGTAGCGCTCTGGTCGCAGCAGCGAGCCGGAGCCCCAGTCGTCGATCCACAGCACGCCGGCCTCATGCGCCAGGTGACGAATCTCCATCTCATGCGGATCGTGGGTAAAGCCGACGACCCGGAAGTTCGAGCGATGCACCGTCAGGATCGCCGCCGTCTCCGGTGTGATCGCGGCGGCATAGTCGTGGGCGTACGTGCGATTGGTGGTGCCGACCTCGACCAGCCGCGCTCCGCTCTGGCGCAGCACATCCGGGATACGAAAGCCGCCGCCGATCTCAACAGCCTGTCCGCGCGAAACCAGCACTTCCTTGCCGGCGCAAAAACAGGCCAGCGCCAGCAGCACCGCCGCTGCGTTGTTGTTGACGGCCAGCGCAGCCTCAGCGCCGGTCAGCCGGGCTAGCATCGCCGTGAGATGGTTGTAGCGCGATCCGCGCTCGCCGGCGTCGAGATCGTACTCAAGATTGGAGTAGCCCTGCGCGACCGTATGGATCGCCGCGAGCGCTGCCGGGCTCAGCGGAGCACGACCCAGATTCGTCTGCACGACCACGCCGGTCGCGTTGATTACGCGCCGCAGACTGGGCCGGATCAGCCGCTCCACCACGATCAACGTCTGCCGCGCAAGCTCCTCGACGCTCGGCGCCGGCTCACCTTCCGCCAGTGCACGCCGGGCCGCATCCACGACCTCACGCGCGATCTGCACAATCTCGGCGCGGGGCAGCGTGCCGTTGGTTTGTTCTTCGACTACGCGCACCAGCCGATCGACTGACGGCAGGCCGCGACGAGCTGTGTTACTCATGTCAAGCTATCGATCTTTCATTCAGGCGACATGTTCGTGCAAAACAAACAAATCGCGAAGGGCTAGGAAGAATCGTACCACGCAAGGCAAGCGCTCAGGCCGAGCATTCGCCGTGACGCGCCGGTTGACAGCTGGGGAGATCCTGAATACGATCATGCGCATACCTGCATAGCGGCAAGGAGAACCCGATGACCCAATCTGTAGAAACCGGCTCGATCGATTGGCAGGCAGCCGGCGAGGAAACGCTCGAACATTTTCGCGCGCTGCTACGCCTGGATACGCGCAACCCGCCAGGCAACGAGATTCGCGCCGCTGAATATATTCGCGATGTGCTGGAGCGCGAAGGCATAGCCTACGAGATCGTTGGGCCCAGCCCGGATCGTGCGACGATCGTTGCGCGGCTCAAGGGCGACGGCTCCGAGCAGCCGCTGCTGCTGATGTCGCATACCGACGTGGTGGCGGTAGAGCCCGACAAATGGACGCACGATCCGTTTGCCGCCGAGATCGCCGATGGCTTCGTCTACGCTCGCGGCGCTCTCGACATGAAGCATATGGTCACGATGGAGCTGATGACGCTGCTGCTGCTCAAGCGGTCGGGCGTGAAGCTCAAGCGCGATGTGATCTACATGGCCGCTGCGGATGAGGAAGTCGGCGGTCACCAGGGCGCTGGCTGGGTCGTCCACAACCGGCCGGATCTGATCCAGGCCGAGTACGCGCTCAACGAGGGCGGCGGCCAGGGCGTGGAGATCAACGACCGGCGCTACTACACGGTGCAGACCGCCGAGAAAGGCACCGCGCGCTTCAGGCTGCGAGTGCGCGGCACGCCCGGCCACGGCTCGGTTCCGCACGACGACAACGCGGTTGTGAAGCTGGCCGAGGCGCTGATCAAGCTGCGCGATCAGCCGCTGCCGATACATTTTACGGCCTCGCTGCGAGGATTTATCGAGGGCGTGGCCAGCCCACAGCCGGCGGAGGTTGCCGAGGCGCTGCGGGCTGTGGTCGCTGACGAGTCCACGTGCGACGCGGCGATCGATGCGCTGCCCTTTGATCCGCCGTTCAAGCTGCGTCTCAAAGCCATGAGCCGCAACTCGATCTCGCCGACGATGCTCAGCGCCGGCTCGCAGATCAACGTGATCCCGTCGGTCGCGGAGGCTTCGCTGGACGGCCGCATCTTGCCGGGCATGACTCACGCGCGGTTCGAGCAGGAGATTCGCGCGGTGGTCGGCGATGAGGTCGAGATCGAGTTTCTCGATCCGCAGAATGCCCTGGAGGCCGACCCGCAGTCGCCGCTCTTCGACGTGATCGCCGAGGTGCTCAAGGCGCACGACGCCGACGCCACGCCGATCCCGACGCTGCTGACCGGCGCGACCGACGCCAAGCATGTGGCGCAGACCGGCACCAAAGTCTATGGCTTTGCGCCCGGCCTGTACGACGGCCCGACCGAGTGGAATCGCATCCACGGCCACGACGAGCGCATCAGCGTGCGCTCGCTACAGTGGGGTACGCGCGTGCTCTACGAGGTTGTCGAGCGTTTCGCCAGCGCTTAAAAAACAGACGGCGCGGGATTCGATCCTCACCAAATCCCGCGCCGGTCTACTCCTGCGGCTCTGCTCTTTCCTTAAATCTATACAGAAAAAACTCGACGTGTCCACAGCGTGGACAGCCGTACAGATCGAACTGCTCATGCTGGATCAACAATTCCCCGACGTTGCCTAGCCAAAATCCTGGCGCGCCGCTGCCTTCACGAAAGTTTTTGGTGCCTAGAAACTTGAGCTGCGTTTGACAGCGCAGGCATTCAAGCGATCTTGGCGCAACCGCCTCAGCGTTCGCTGCCAGCTGCTCAGTCGGTATGGTGCCGTGTAATCGGGAACAATTCCCGCAGCTTATTCGGCTTGCTTCCACATCCGCGCCGCAGTGCTGGCAAATCCACATCATGCCCTCGCTAGCTCGTAGTGTTTGTTTGCAATACGTCGCGTCCAAGAGTGATGTTTCATACTGTCGGTGGATGAAGCTTAACAAGATCTGCCATTGGATGAATCGAAACTTCGGCTCATCCAATGGCAGCGCTAGACATGTACCCGGCGTCTATGCTGCGAGCGCTAGGCCACGCCGGCGAACTTGAGCAGATCGACCATTGTGAAGTCGCGGCCCTGGTCCGAAGGTTCAAATGTGGGCAGGAACGGCTTCCAGCGCGGCTCCTGCGTCAGATACGACTTCGAGTCGCCCTGGATCAGTCCTACGATCACCTCCGCGACGATCCGCGCGCCGACCGGGCCGAGCCGCTCACCCTTTTCGGCGAGGCGCGCCTCGCGCAGGATGTAGTACCACAGCGGTGTGTTGTTATGAAGACGATGGGGCCGCAGCTCGGCGAAGTCGTCCTCGGTGAGCGGCATAATATCCTTGACTTTATCGGCCATCGATCGAGCTACGCGCTGGCCTGAAGGCAGTGAGAACGTCAGGTGCCGCAGCAGGTTGCGCTGCGCCAGCGACGACGGATTCGTGGCCGGGCGCGGATGCGGCACGATGCTCTCCGGTAGCGCAAAGAGCGCCGAAGACAGGATCGTATCGATCTTCTTGTTGGGCCGTACGTTGCCGTCGCCGAAGTTGAAGAATGTGCGCCAGTCGATGAAGCGCCACGGTCGCCGCACGCCGCCCGACAGATCATCTTTTTCGGGCGTCTCGTGGTTGGCGACGCCGTTGAAGATAAACTGGAAGAGCTGGCCGCCGCCCGTCGCGCCCGTGAAGTTGGCGCGGTACGATGGCCGGACCTGGCTGTGGCCAAAGCGGTAGGCCGCTACCGAGAACTCGACCGGCACGAACGGCTCGTGGCGCCATTTGTAGAACTTGCGCTTGTCCAGCACATCCTCGACCACCAGCTCGCCGCAGGTCAGGCTCAGAAACTCGTGGATGATCATCCACTGGTAGTGCCAGCGCACGGCGCGCTGCGCCTCGGCAAAGATCTCATCCGGCCGGCTCCCGGCCATCCCGCACTCTTTTTTGACATAATCGACGACGGCGTTGTGGAAGCGCAGGAATGCAAGATGTAGCTGCGAGACAATCAGGTTCTCGTCGTTGCGCGGGTCGCCGATCAGGGCTGTGCCCTGGCTGTTGCGCGGCAGGTCATAGCGTACAGATGTGCCGGAGCCGGGGATCTCTTCGATCAGAAACTTGATGCCGCGACTAGCCTCGCTCTGATCGTAGAGGTGCGGGCTGCCCGCCGGTCCCGAGCCGTACAGATTGTCCAGTCCGAGCGTCGGCGTGCGGAAGTTGGCGATGTGCTCGGGATCAACCTGGCGCTCCAGGCTGGAGGTCGGATCGAAGGTGATGTCGTGGTCGATAAACTGGCCCAAAAAGGTCATCCCGGCGGTCATTCGGATATTGTTCGGGTTCTGCTTCGATAAGTCTGCATCGGTGATCAGCGCGACCGGATCGGAAAGCTTATCTTTGGCGTCCATCAGGCCACCGGGCTTGCCGATCTCGATCAGCGCAGCCCGAACCTGCTGCGTATCAGCCGCGAACGGCGGTAGCTCGCCAAACATCCGGCCGAAGCGTCCACTGTCGAAGTAGTTGGATCGTGGAGGGACTATATCCTCCGGGTAGATGCCGTGCCTGCGGGTCATGCTGCCTCCTTGCAAAATCGCTGCCCGGTATTCCGTGGTGATGAAGGAAGAAGGCCATCGCTCCGGCTCGATCTTGCACTTCGGCGCGCTGAGCCAAAAGACCGCTACCGGCATAATTGAGTTGTCTAGGCGTGATTATTGCTGCGCGAGCGGCAGGAGGGTGCTGCATGAAAACGATCAAACAGCTGTTGCAAACCAAAGGAAACGCTGTCTGGACGATCACGCCGGATGCCTCGGTCTTTGACGCGATCAAGCTGATGTCCGACAAAGGCGTGGGCGCGCTGCCGGTCGTGGAGGGAGAAAAGCTAGTCGGGATTATTTCGGAGCGCGATTATGCGCGCAAGGTGATTTTGCAAGGCCGCTCGTCCCGCGACACCCAGATTCGCGAGATCATGACAGCCAAGGTCTACTATATTCGCGCGGAGCAATCGATCGAGGACGGCATGGCGCTGATGACCGACAAGCGCATTCGCCATCTGCCGGTCTTCGAAAACGATCACATGATCGGCATCGTCTCGATCGGCGACCTGGTGCGCGAGATCATCTCGCAGCAAGAATTTCTGATCGGCCAGCTCGAAAACTATATCACTGGCGGCTGAGCGCCAACAGATCGCGCAGTGCAACCACTACCTCCTGCACTGCGCCGGCTCTTAATCCAGGTTGCGGATCGCTGGGTGGAGCAGGCCCAGCGCCGCCAGCGCCATGGTCAGCGTCCCGCCGATCATGAACACCGCCGCCGCGCCCAGCGCATCCGTCGCCCAGCCAGCCAGCGCATAGCCGACCGGCAGCAGCAGAAACGAGCCCATATAATCAATGCTCGACACCCGGCCAAGCATGTCGCGCGGCACAAGCTGTTGCAGCGTATTGGTCCAGATTAGGCCGAAGGCGCCAGTGGTCATGCCGACAATCAACGACGCGATCGCAATGCCGATCACGCCGATCGGCAGGCCAATCGCCAGCGTGAGCAGCCCGCTGACCATCCAGGCTCCGTAGCCGGTCAGTCCACGCCGCCGGATCACCTGCTGCCGGCCCAGCCAGATCGCGCCCAAAACCACGCCTAGCGAGAGCATCGATCGCGCCAGACCAAACGCGTCGATCTCGGCGTTCAGGGTTTCTTTGATCAGGAACGGCAGTGCGATCATAAAGGGCGCGCTTGAGGTAATGTTGCCGAGCGCAAAGAGCGAGATCGTCATCCAGAGCCAGGGCGAGCCCATCACCGTCGCCAGACCTTCGCGCACCTCACTCAGCATATTGGTCGCCGGGTCGGGATTGGCGGGCGCCTGTGTGAGACTGAGCAGCGGCATCAGACACAGCGCCGAAAGAAAAAACGACAGACCGTTGATCGCGAAGACGCCCGCTGTGCCGACCAGGGCTACCAGCGCCGCGCCCAGCATCGGCCCGACGACGCCCATTGTGCGATGGCTGATCATCGCCAGCGAGTTGGCGCTGGGCAGCACCTCAGCGGGCGTGATCTCGGGCACTAGCGCCGTAAACGCCGGCTGAAAGAACGCGTCGACGGTGCCGAAGATCAGGCTGGCGACGTAAATATGCCAGATCTCAAGCGCTCCCTGCTGCGCCAGCACCGCGACGAACAGCACTACCACGCCGCGCGTAATATCCGAGATCAGCATAATCGGCACGCGTGGCCAGCGATCGACGGCGACTCCGCCGATCAGCACAAACAGCAGCATCGGCAAGACCGAGCAAAACAGGATCGCGCTCGTCTCCAGCGCCGAGTTCGTCTGATTCATGGCCCACCAGACCAGCGCGAAGCGGTACATGCTGTCGCCGAGCTGGGAGATCGTTTGTCCACTCCACAGAAAGGCAAATGCGCGGTTCGAGAGCGAACGGAGGAGGGTCATAGCTGCTCCTTTGGGGGGTACAAGCCAAACCTAAAGACAGAGCGTGCGCGGCTCTTGATCGACTGGCATAAACCTTGTTGGCTGGTTCAAGGATACATACTACAGGGGGTGTCAGATTAAATCCAGCGCAGCCGAGAATATCGGCCTTGGCAGTGAGCCTGATGATCTTCGGTACAGCTCAGGCATTTAACATAATGCGATGTGCGTTTCGCGCTCTGCTGCTAAAGAAAGGACGCTGCCATGCAACGCCGCTACATAATTCTGCTCGTCATCGCGATTGGCGTAACGCTGCTGATCGCAGAAAAGGTTTGGAACCGGTACAGTGTGAATTGGATCGCGCTCTACGAACAAAAGCTAGGCCAGCCGATCGAGGAGCTTAACACAACACCGCTTTCTTTCAGGCTTACAGAAGCAAACAGGTATCAGCAGCGAATTACTACCGTCAAGCTTAAAGGTGGCAGAACCTTGCTTCTGGGCATACCGTCAACTTATAAAGTTTTGCCCGAGTCAGTGGTCGCGGGAACGGTGGCCTTGGAGTTGGACGATGCCAAGCAGCGCTGTGAGGAGGCGCTAGGGAAGAAGATGGATACTTGGAGCCAAAGCACTGTCGATGAAGTGACGACAACGTTTGTGCTCTGGCCGCTGGCGCTGAACGCGGTACCAGAGGGGACGGTTATCCATACTGACAAAGAGCCCTATTGTGAGCTGGTGTTTTCAGATCAATGGCGGCTCAATATTGTACAGCCGGTCGGCGTGATTGGAGCAGCGCCGTAAGTGTGCCGCTTAAACCAGCGGGACGACTCAGCGCGAGTCGTCCCGTGAGTATCGGCGCTGGTGCTACGCCAGCACGCTGACAAACTTCTCGATCCGGTCCAGCGCGATCTCGATATTGTCCATCGAGGTCGCGTAGCAGGCGCGCACAAAGCCTTTGCCGCTGGGACCAAACGCTTCGCCGGGAATCACCGCAACATGCTGCTCGGTCAGCAGCCGCTCGGCGAACTCCTCGCTCGAAATGCCGAGCTGATCCACGCGCGGAAACGCGTAGAACGCGCCCTGCGGCTCGAAGGTCGGCAGGCCCATGCGGTTAAAGGCGCTCACGATCACCTGTCGCCGCCGATCGTACTCGGCGATCATCCGCTGCACCTCCTGCTCCGCCTGCGGCAGCTCCAGCGCCGCCAGCGCGGCATGCTGGCTCATCGTCGGCGCAGACATGATCGCGTACTGGTGGATCTTGCGGATCGCCGCAGTGATCTGCGCCGGAGCGGCGACATAGCCCAGCCGCCAGCCGGTCATCGCGTAAGCTTTGCTGAAGCCGCCCAGCAGAATCGTGCGCTCGTGCATGCCGGGCAGCGCCGCAAAGCAGGTATGCTCCACGCCATACACCAGCCGATCATAGATCTCGTCGGAGAAGACCAGCAGGTTGTGTCGCTGGGCGACCTCGGCCACCTCTTGCAGTCGCTCGCGGCTCATGACCGCGCCGGTCGGGTTGTTGGGATAGCCGATCAGGATCGCTTTGGTGCGCGGTGTGATCGCCGCCTCGATCGTCGCGCCCGTGACCTGAAACGCATCTTCGACACGCGTCGGCACATAGACCGGCACGCCGCCCGCCAGCGAGACGCTCGGCCCGTAGGCTACAAAGCTCGGCTCGGGGATGATCACCTCGTCGCCGGGATCGATCAGCGCCAGCATGGCGTTCTGCATGCCTTCGCTCACGCCAACGGTGATCAGCAGCTCTTCATCGGCTGCGTAGTCGATGTTGTAAAGCTTTTTGAGATGCGCCGCCAGCGCTACCCGCAATTCGAGCAGGCCCGAGTTCGAGGTGTAGGCCGTGTAGCCATCCTGGATCGAGCGGATTCCGGCCTCGCGAATCATATCGGGCGTGACAAAATCCGGCTCGCCGATGCCCAGTGAGATCACGTCTTTCATGGTTGCCGCGATATCGAAAAAGCGACGGATGGCGGACGGTGGTATTGCTTGAACACGCTGAGAAAGCAGCGCCATGTAGATAACTCCTTTTCGTTAGTACGTTTGCCAGGTTCTATTATGCGCAGCACCGTCGCTGATCAACAAGTGACAACTTTGTCTCCCGCGCTAGCTGATCTCACCAGTGACCGGACGACCGGCGACGGCTAGCTCTACCTGAAGCTGCTGAAGTGTTTCCAGCAGCGCATGACGCTGATCCGTAAAGACATGCAGCGCCTGCTCCGTCGCGGTATACTGCTGCTCGGCCTGCCGCAAAAGCTCCTGCACCAACTCGACTCCCTGCACCGTCGCCGCGTTGGTCCGTGCTTCTCCCAGCAGCGCTTCGATCGCGCCCATCAGCTGTACGCGATCTTCGATAAATCCTGCGTTGCTCATAGTTATGACGATCCTTTCTGGTATGTTGCACTGCAAGTATAATCCACTTTATGAGCGTGTACGTTTTAGCTTACACTATCAAGTTGCAGACCAGCTTCACCTGGAAGCGCGATCGCGCCGGGCGTGTGCGTCGTGCTCTGAAAGGACGTTCATGCGTCGCCGTATCTTGTTGATCCTGGCCTTCCTCGTCGTGCTGATCGCGGTCTTTCTGATGGCTACCGACAGCCCGCGTGTCTGGCCGTACCGTCACGCCGCGCAATATCTGCTGCTCGATCGGCTGGGCCTGGTGCGACCACCGGACTCCAGTCAGCGCGGCACGATGCAGGGTGTGGTGCGCTCCTCGCTTGGCCAGCCGATCGCCGGGGCGCGCGTGCTGCTGCCGGCTGTCGACGGAACGACTTTTAGCGCCGAGAGCGACGCGCAGGGCCGCTATGTGCTGCCCGATGTGCCGGCCGGAAGCTACCTTCCGGTCGCGGGAGCGCCAGGCTTCGCAGACACCACAATGCGCACGCTGCTCGGGATCGGCGTTGCGGCCGGACAAACCACGCCGCTCGATATTACGCTCAGCCCGCGTCCGTTGTCGCGCGTTTCGTCGCCTACCGACGTGCGGCTGAGTGAGCCCGAGGCCTGGCAGATCGAGAAGCCGCTGCCGAGCAGTGCGATCCGGCGACAGATCTCGTTCCAGGCCGATAGCCGCTCCAACCAGCTGACGTTTTTGTACACGCCCAACGACGGCGCGACCACGCCGCTGCCCACGCTGCTGGCGGTCTATCCCGGCTCGGCCGATACCTGGGAAAGCGTCTCGCTGCCGCTGGCACAGGCCGGCTATGCGGTGATCGCGGTCGGGCCGGCGTATGCGCTGGATCTGGAGTCCGACGTCGACGATCTCCAGCGCATGGTGGATCTTGCGCGCTCAGGTGCGCTGCCTCGCGCCGACGGCTCGCGGATCGGGGTGCTGGCGGGCTCGTACAGCGGGCTGCATGTGCTGCGGCTGGCGGTGCGCGCTCCCGACGTGCTGGACTCGGCGCTGCTGCTGGGGCCGCCCACCGATCTTTTTGAGCTGCGGCGACTCTTCGAGGAGGGCTCGTTCTTCCCGCCGTTTGGCCTCGACCAGGCGCTGATCGCGCTGGGACTGCCGGATCGCATGCCTGAGCGCTACTGGCGCTACTCGGCGCGCTACCACGCCCGTGACCTGAACATTCCGCTGATGCTGATCCACTCCAAGGAAGATGAGGTCGTGCCGTTTACGCAGTCGCAGCTGCTGGCCGACGAGCTACAGCGGCTGGGCAAGCCGCACGAGCTGCATATTCTGGAAGGCATGGGCCATTATCTGCTGGCCACCGAGCGCACGCCCGCAATCGACGATCTGTTCAACACCACGCTCGATTTCTTCGATCGAACGCTGCGCCAGCCAGGCGCCACAGATCGCTAGCAGCGGTTTTATAATACACATCAGCCAATCGATTCTTCCAAGTATCAAGGAGGTTAGCGTATGCCCCGTATCGAACCGCCGCGCGCCGAAGAGATCGCGCCTGAGGCGCTCCCAACCTGGGAGTCGTTTTATGGGAAGCGCGGCAGCGTGCCCAACATGTTTCGCACGCTCTCGCTGCGGCCCGAGATGGCCCGCGCCACGGCCGACTGCATGAACGCGCTGCTCGGCACCGGCACCGTCGATCTGCGGCTCAAAGAGATGGTCGCGGTGCGTGTCAGCCAGCTCAACGCGTGCAGCTATTGACTGGCCTCGCACTCCGCACTGCTGCGGAACCTGGGCGTGTCCCAGGATACGATCGACCAGATGGACGACGCCTCGGCGCGTGAGCAGTTCCCGCCACGAGAGCAGGCGGTGCTGCGGCTGGCGGAGCAGGTGACAACCGATGCCAAGCGCTTCAGCGATGAGCTGTGGGCCGAGCTTAGCGCGTTTTTCGAGCCGGCCGAGGTCATGGAGCTGGTGGCGGTCGCCGGTCTGTTCAACTTTTTCAACCGCTTCAACGACGCGCTCCAGATCGAGATTACACAGCCCGGCTGGCCAGGCGACGAGCCGCCGGAGCGACCAAGAACCTAGAACCAAGAACCAAGAACCGGGGACGGGAGAACAAAGCACAATCGAAGTACCGCCATTCCCCCTCGCCTACGGCAGTGGGAGAGGGGGCTAGGGGGTGAGGGCCTGATCAAGAACAAAGGAACAAAAGACTGCCCAAACCCGCTTGTTCCTTTGTCCCCTTGTTCTTTGTTCCCCCGCGCTTAGGCTCATGCTATAGTGTGCACAGTCAAGAATTCCTATCGGCGCTCGACGCTACATCACGAAGGGACGCTGTGTGACCACCACAACTCAGCAAAAGATCGAAGAGCTCCGCCGTCGCCGTGAGCTGGCCGCGACGACCGACCCGGAGGCGGCGAAGAAGCAGCATGCGCGTGGCAAAGCAACGGCTCGCGAGCGGATCGATGCGCTGCTCGATCCAGGCTCGTTTGTGGAGCTGGATGCCTTCGCGGTTCACCGCTCACATAACTTTGGCCTCGATCGTCGCCACCCGCTGGGCGACGGCGTGATCACCGGCCACGGCACGATCGATGGCCGCCCGATCTGTGTGTTTTCGCAGGACTTCACGGTCTTCGGCGGCTCGCTGGGCGAGGTCTTCGCCGAAAAGATCGTCAAGGTGATGGATCTGGCGCTGCGCATGGGCGTTCCCTGCATCGGCATCAACGACTCGGGCGGCGCACGGATTCAGGAAGGCGTGGTCGCGCTGGGCGGCTACGCCGAGATCTTCTACCGCAATGTGATCTCGTCGGGCGTGATCCCGCAGCTCTCGATCATCGCGGGGCCGTGCGCGGGCGGCGCGGTCTACTCGCCGGCGATCACCGATTTCATTCTGATGGTCAAGGGCACCTCGCAGATGTTCATCACCGGGCCGGAGGTGATCAAAAGCGTGACCGGCGAGGAGGTTGGCTTCGAGGAGCTGGGCGGCGCGATGACGCACAACAGCCGCTCGGGTGTGGCGCACTTAGCCGCCGACGACGAGGCCGAGTGCTTCGAGCAGCTGCGCACGCTACTCTCGTTTTTGCCCGCCAACAACATGGAGGACCCGCCTTACGTCGCGCCCACTGACGATCCCGAGCGCATGGACGAGGAGCTGCAAACGATCATCCCGGACTCGCCCAAAAAGCCCTATGACATGAAGCAGGTGATCGAGAGTATCGTAGACGATAGCTTTTTCTCGGAAGTTCAGCCATTCTGGGCGCAGAATCTGCTGATTGGCTTTGCACGGCTGGATGGTCATGTCGTCGGCGTCGTGGGCAATCAGCCGCTGGCAATGGCGGGAACGCTCGACATCGACGCCTCGATCAAGGGCGCGCGGTTTGTGCGGTTCTGCGATGCGTTCAATATTCCGCTGGTGACGTTTGTGGATGTGCCGGGCTTTCTGCCGGGCACGCAGCAGGAGTACGGCGGGATCATCCGTCACGGCGCGAAGCTGCTCTACGCGTATTGCGAGGCGACCGTGCCTAAGCTGACGGTGATCACCCGCAAGGCCTACGGCGGCGCGTACGATGTGATGTCGTCGAAGCATATTCGGGCCGATTTCAATTTCGCCTGGCCGACTGCCGAGATCGCGGTGATGGGCGTGGACGCGGCGGTGAAGATTATCTTCCGCAAAGAGCTGGCGGAAGCGTCAGATCCGGCGGCGCGTCAGGCGGATCTGGTCGAAGATTACCAGCAGCGTTTCGCGAATCCGTATGTCGCCGAGGAGCGCGGCTATATCGATCAGGTGATCGAGCCGCGTGAGACCCGTCCCGCGCTGATCAAGGCGCTGCGGCTGTCGCGCACCAAGCGCCAGAGTCTGCCGCCGCGTAAGCATGGCAATATTCCGTTGTAAGCATTCCAGTGGAGCACGAGTCTATGCGACGGTTCTGGTCTCCAAAACGGACGCAGCAGGCGGAGCAGCCGATCGAGCTGCGGCTGCCAAGCTGTCTTGGCTACGAAAAAGTAGCGATGGACACGGTGGCGACGATCGCGGAACGTATGGGCTTTCGGTCCGACCAGATCGCGGGCCTGCGTACGGCCGTGGCGGAGGCGGTAACTAACGCGATCGAGCATGGCAACCAGGGCGTGCGTAATGCCGAGGTCCGCGTTGTGATCACGGTTGTCGGCAATACCCTGACGATTCGCGTCCGCGATCAGCAGTACCGGCGCTTCGATCGCGGCTACGGCGATCGTCGTCCCGATATGGAGCGCGCGTTCCAGGGTGAGGATGTCGGTATAGGCATGTGGCTGATCCGCCAGTTTGTCGACGAGGTGGAATGGACCGGCGCGCCAGGCCACGGCAACGAGGTGCGCATGGTGGTTCGCTGCCAGTAGTGCGGGCAGCTTTCAGGGCTTGAGCATGCCCGAGGCTGTCCGATAGCCATAGCGGTGGGATAAGGAGCCTATATGGCTTTTCTTGATGATACGTTGGAAGTAACAAGCCGTCAGCATGGCAAGGTGACTGTGATCGACATCAAGGGAGATGTGACGACGTTCGCCGACGCCAAGATCACCGAGGCCTACACCACGGCGACACAGGATGGGGCTCAGCAGCTGGTGCTGAATTTTCATCACAGCAACTACATCAACAGCGCCGGTATCGCGATCTTGATACGCATCGTGACGAGCTGCGGGCGCAATGGTCAGAAGCTGGCGATGAGCGGCCTCAACGAGCATTTTCAAAAGATCTTTCGCATGGTTGGGCTTTCGCAGTACGCCGATATTTACGAGACCGAGGAGCAGGCCGTCGCCGCGCTGAGCAGCTAGCCTGCCCTGATCATCGTGATAAGCAGCAGGCCGTAGGACTTCACCTACGGCCTGTTGGTTGATGGTTACAGGGCGTGACTGATCGCGGCCTGTTTTATGATCCTACGCCTGCTGCTCGGCGGCGCGAATCACATTCCGCAGCAGCATCATATTTGTCACCGGCCCGGTTCCGCCCGGCACCGGCGTGATGGCTCCGGCAACCTCGGCGGCGCTCGCATAATCGACATCGCCGACGATTGTCTTCGGCCCAACCTCGTTGATGCCAAAGTCGATCACGACCGCGCCAGGCTTGAGCATCGAGCCGTGTACAATGCCGGGCCTGCCGACCGCAACCGCCACAATGTCAGCGTCACGCAAGATCGCGGCCAGATCTGGCGTGCGCGAGTGGCCGATCGTGACGGTGGCGTGCTCTTGCAGCAGCAGCAGCGCCATCGGCTTGCCCACGATATTCGAGCGCCCGATGACGGCGGCGTGCTTGCCCGCGATCGGAAGGTTGTAGCGCTTGAGAAACTCCATGCCACCCGCTGGAGTATTTGGAACGAACGTCGGCAGGCCCTGCGCCAGACGACCCAGGCTGAGCGGGCTCTGGCCGTCGACGTCTTTGCGCGGATCGATCGCCTCGATCACCGCGTTGGCGTCGATATGCTTGGGCAGCGGCACCTGCACGATGATGCCGTGCGTTTCCGGCTGCCGGTTCAGCGCGTGAATCTGCCCAACAATCTGCTGCTGCGTGCTGTCGGCCGGCAGCTGATCCAGATTGAAGACTACGCCGATCTGCTGGCAGGCGCGCTTGATCGCCCGCACGTACCAATCGGATGCCGCATCGCCCGCTACCTGCACTACGTCCAGCCGTGGCGTGATGCCGCTCTGGCTGAGCCGTTCTACATCGGCGCGCAGCTCTTCGCGCAATGTCGCCGCCAGCGCTGTGCCGTCGAGAATAACTGTCATATTCTATCCCTGCTGCTTTTGATACGTCACTTGTCGCCAGCATGATAGAAATAATCGCCGGCTCTGTCAAAACCCGTTCGTCTTGACCACAGGCGATCACGAAATCTGCTTCATGCGCTCGATCTACTGCTTGCCGGGCGGCCCTCGGCGGATCAGATCGCGTACCTGCTCCGGCGACACTTCCCACGGCAGCACGTCTTGAATGATCCAGGTCGTGCCAGCCTCGGCCAGCCCCGCCGCCAGCTCACGCGCTCTTTCAGGCTCTTCGTGCCACAGATCGCGGCTGATCACCATATCGAAGGGCGTTGTCTTGACGCGATGCTGGTCGATAAAAGCCCGGATCGCTCGCACGGTCTCGGGCGACATCGGGATCGGCTCGATGCCGGAGTCGATCGTGCGGACTTCGGCGGGGTAGGCTCCATCCCAGCGCGCCGCGCGGCGCATCGGGGCCTTGTTTGGCCACCAGCCCGCGATCCAGATCGGAATATGCTCCTGGATCGGGCGCGGCTGAAAAACTGTCTCCTGGATCTGAAAATGTTCGCCGTCATAGCTAAACGGCTCGCCGCTGCACAGGCCGTCGACAATGTCGAGCGCCTCGTCGAGGCGGCTGGCGCGAACCTTGGGATCATTTGTTTCGCCGAACTGTGTGAAATCTCCCGAGGGGAAGTATCCCAGCCCAACGCCAAGCACGAGCCGCCCGCCCGACAGATGATCCAGCGCGACGATCTCACGCGCAACTTTCCACGGCCGTCGCCGTGCCAGCGACGTGACCATCGGCCCGATCTTGACGTGCTGTGTGCGCATCGCAACGGCCGCCAGCGCAATCCAGGGATCGGTCACCGGTGGCCGGCGCTGCGGATCGAAGAGCAAATAATCCCAGACAAAAACACCGTCCCAGCCGGCCGCTTCGGCTTCTTGCGCTAGCTCGCCGAGAAACTGCGGTTTGCTAAATGTGTCGGTGATCGGCAGATTCAGAGCGTGACGCATACGCTGCTCCTTCGCTAGATTGCGACGGTCTTGATAGAATAATCGCGAAAATGTCGGCGGGGTAACGGTGATAGTACGCCTGCCGCCAGGAAATAGATCATTTGGCTGCGTTGGCGACAGAAGCACCATGTGCTTAAATTAATCTGCCTCAGATTGATCATACCCGCAAGCCGATCCCACACAGTAGTACTTTAGTCGTTTACTCATGTGGACAGTAACATGTGTGTTAAAGACCGGGTTTGGGTGAAGGAGTACTCATCTTATCTGGCAAAAAGATACTTCTTCCTAAGCGCTACTACAGATCTATACTAGAAGAAACACGCGTGAACTATATTTGACAACCACAAAGCGTTCGGTATAATTCAGCCATCCAAACTGGTACTTCGGTACTTTGTAATTCCAACACCGTTCGCTACTTTCCTACAGCCTAACTTCTCGAAATCGAAAAACGCTTGACTGCATAACCGTGCTTTTTGCTGTCCCGTTGATCGTGTCGCCTTCGAGACGTTGGTTTTGTCTGCTGTGTAGAACAGCTCTTCATCACATCTAACCTCTCATCTGGTCGGTTTATTCGGCTTCTGTTTCCACTCGGTTCTTGATTGGCCATCCTTAGGAGGAGCCTTCATGTCTACCCCCTTTAAGCGGTTGCTCGGTTCATTCTCTGCTGGTGTTCTGGCCCTGTCGTTGGTTCTTCCGGCAGGCGCTGCTCCCCTTCAGCAGGCCCAAAGCAAGAAGCTCTCGCCGCATAACAGCGAGCTGCTTCAGCAGGCGCGCGCTGAGGGCAAGAGCAGTGTAACGCTCTTGATCGCCTCAAAGGTCGGCGCGAATAAGACGGTCGCGAGCGGTCTCGCCACGATCGGCGGCACGGTTCGCTTCCGCGACGACGACATTAGCTACATCCGTGCTGATGTCCCCACCAGCAAGGTCGAAGCTGCCGTGCAGTTGAACGGCGTTCAGGCCCTTGACCTCGACGAAGTTCTGCCGCTTGATGATCCGCGGCCTGAGGGCAGCGTTCCTGCAACGCCCCAGACCCCGCCGAGCGCGAGCACACCTCAGAACAACCCGTATATGCCGATCGGTGACACGGGCGCTGCCCAGTTCATCGCTGCCAATCCGGCCTTCGACGGCCGTGGCGTGACGGTTGGTATCCTGGACACCGGTATCGATCTGGGTCACCCGGCCCTGACGACCACCACCACCGGTGAGCGCAAGATCGCCGACTGGGTCACCTACACGCACCCGACCGACGATGCCGACCCGACCTGGGTCAACATGCAGGCGCAGGTCAGCGGTAGCTCGTTCAGCTATCAGAACGTGACCTACACCGCTCCTGCCAATGCCGCGTACCGCATCGGTCTCTTCAACGAGCGCGACGCCAACCTTGGCGGCGAGGTCGGTAGCGACGTCAACCGCGACGGCAACCCGGCTGGCAGCAAGGGCATCTTTGCGGTGCTGTGGAACACGGCCACCAACGATGTCTATGTTGACACCAACCAGAACAACAGCTTTGCTGACGAGCAGGCGATGACTGACTATCGCGTGCGCTACGACGTCGGCACCTTCGGCACCGATAACCCGGCGACTCAGGTGCGCGAGGCAATGCCCTTCGTCGTGCAGACCGACGGCAAGAGCAAGTTCGTCAACATCGGTATCGTCTCGGGCGCGCACGGCTCGCACGTGGCAGGTATCGTTGCGGCGAACGGCATGTTCGGCGGCGCGATGACCGGCGCGGCTCCTGGTGCGAAGCTGGTCTCGGTTCGTGTGTGTCTCTTTGTCGCCGGCTGCACGGCGCACGCGCTGATCGAGGGTATGACCTGGGTTGCCAAGCAGGGTAACGTCGACGTGATCAATATGTCGATCGGCGGCCTGCCCTCGCTCAACGACGGCAACACCGCCCGCACGGCGCTGTACGATCGCTTGATCGAGCAGTACAACGTCCAGATAATCATCTCGGCCGGCAACAGCGGCCCTGGCGCTAACACCATCGGCGATCCTTCGGTTGCCAGCAAGGTAGTCAGCGTTGGCTCGTACGTCACCAAGGCTAGCTGGCAGGCGAACTACGGCTCGGACTCCGAGTACGCCGATAACCTGCACTACTACTCTTCACGCGGCCCGCGCGAGGATGGCGGCTTCAAGCCCAACGTCGTCGCTCCTGGCTCGGCGGTCTCGACGGTTCCGACCTGGCAGCTTGGTGGTCCGGTCCCCGGCACCTATGTGCTGCCCGCAGGCTACGCAATGTTCAACGGCACGTCGATGGCCGCGCCGCAGACGGCCGGTGCAGCAGCACTGCTCGTCAGCGCCGCCAAGCAAACCAATGTGCAGAAGCAGCCCGCGCAGCTCCGCCAGGCGCTGATCTCGTCGGCCCGTCTGCTCGACACCGTCCGCTATCAGGTCTATGAGCAGGGCAACGGCCTGATCAACGTCGGCGCCGCCTGGAATCTGCTCAAGACCAACATCAAGACGGTTGATATTACCTCATCGGTTGCTGTCAACACGCTGCTGAGCGGCTTCCTTGCGACGCCGGGCTTCGGCCAGGGCATCTACGACCGCGAAGGCATCAAGCTCGGCCAGAGCTACACCCGCGAGTACACCTTCACCCGCACCAAGGGCGGCTCGGCTCCGGTCACCTATAGCCTGACCTGGGTCGGCAACGACGGCACCTTCAGCTCGGCTGGCTCGATCGCGCTGCCGCTGAACAAGCCGGTCAAGCTGACGGTCAATATCAACCCGGCCTCGACCGGCGCGCACTCCGCGATCCTGAACCTGGACGATGCGTCGACGACGGGCATCGACTACCAGACCATGAACGTGGTGCTCGTGCCTGATGAGTTCAGCGCGGCGAACAACTACACGGTCACCAAGACCGGCACGGTTGGTCGCAACCAGGATCTGAGCTTCTTCTTCCGCATCCCGGCCGGCACTCCTGCCTTCAAGGTCGACTTCAGCGGCCCCTCGGGCGCAGCTGGCACCGGCCAGGCTCGCTTCCTGCGCTGGCACCCCTACGGCGTCGGTATCGACTCGAATGCGAGCACCGCGTGCTACATTCCGTCGGCAGCGGCTGGCTGTGACGGCGCGAGCCGCACCACCTCGAACCCGATTGCAGGTGTTTGGGAAGTGACGGTTGATGGTCGCCGCACCTCGGATGCCGCGAACATTCCGTTCACCCTGACGGCCTCGATCCTGGGCGCGAGCGTCTCGCCGAACCCGGACGTGATCAACAACGCGACGGTCAACGTGGGTATCAACCGCAGCTACACGCTCACCAACCTGTTCGGCGCCTTCACCGGTAACGCCGTCGGCACGCGGCTGGGCAGCGCCAAGGTTGATCGCCCGACGATCGCCGACGGTGCCCTCCAGGAGTACCAGGTAACGGTTGACGCGGG
>DASWTW010000131.1:0-4103 GCA_036401895.1 Herpetosiphonaceae bacterium
GTGCATGCACTCGGTGGGCATGCCGCTGGCACCAGGCCAGCAGGATGTGCCCTGGCCGTGCAACAAAGACCAGAAGTATATCGTGCATTTCCCCGAGGAGCGCGCGATCTGGTCGTACGGCAGCGGCTACGGCGGCAACGCCCTGCTGGGCAAGAAATGCTTTGCGCTGCGCATTGCCTCGACGATGGCGCGCGACGAGGGCTGGCTGGCCGAGCACATGCTGATCCTGGGCGTCGAGTCGCCCGAGGGTGAGAAGACCTATGTGGCGGCGGCGTTTCCCAGCGCCTGCGGTAAGACCAACTTCGCCATGCTGATTCCACCCGCCGGCATGGACGGCTGGAAGGTCACCACGGTCGGCGACGACATCGCCTGGATCAAGCCCGGCGCCGATGGCAAGCTCTACGCGATCAACCCCGAGGCCGGCTACTTCGGCGTCGCGCCCGGCACCTCCACGGCCACTAATCCTAACGCCATGGCTGCGCTGAGCCGCAACACGATCTTCACCAACGTCGCGCTCACCGATGACGGCGACGTGTGGTGGGAAGGCATGACCAAAACGCCACCCGCACATCTGATCGACTGGACCGGCCAGCCGTGGACGCCCGACTGTGGCCGCAAGGCTGCTCATGCCAACGCGCGCTTCACCGCGCCGGCTCGCCAGTGCCCATCGATCGATCCGGCCTGGGAAGATCCGCAGGGCGTGCCGATCAAAGCCTTTATCTTTGGCGGGCGGCGCAGCACGCTCATGCCGCTGGTGTATCAGGCCTTCAACTGGACCTACGGCGTGTATCTCGCCGCGACGATGGGCTCGGAGACAACCGCCGCTGCGGCCGGCGCGCTCGGTCAGGTGCGGCGCGATCCGTTCGCGATGCTGCCCTTCTGCGGATATCACATGGCTGACTACTTCAATCACTGGCTCCAGTTTGGCCGCATGATCCCCAATCCGCCACGCATCTTCAGCGTCAACTGGTTCCGAACCGATGCTCAGGGTCGCTTCCTGTGGCCCGGCTTCGGCGAGAACATGCGCGTGCTGAAGTGGATTGTCGAGCGGGCGAATGGTCATGCCGTCAGCATCGAGAGCGCGCTGGGCTGGATGCCGCGCTACGAGGATCTGGACTGGACCGGGCTGGAGGATTTCGGCCCGCAGCGCTTCCAGGAGCTGATGGCTGTCGATCGTGAGCACTGGAACGCCGAGGTGCTGGCGCATGAGGAGCTGTTTGTGAAGCTCTACGATCGGCTGCCCAAGGAGCTGCCCGCCGTCCGCGATCTGATCCTGTCGAGCCTGTGGCGCTCACCCGAGCACTGGGAGATCTAGGTGGTGTAGACATAACGAATGAGACTATGCGAGGTCGTGAGCAATTTCCTCACGACCTCGTTGTGTGTAGCGCTGGATTGCTAAGGCACGCAAAAATCGGCGATTCGGTGCCGATCAAAAGGCGATGATTCACTGCTGAGGTTGATCTTCGTCCAGTGGATTGGCAGCCTGGCGCAGAATATCGCTGGCTGTGATGATGCCAATCAAGCGGCCACCGCGCAGCACAGGCAGACCGGCGATCTTGTGCTCCAGCATCAGACACGCGGCACGACTCAGCGGCGCACTTGCCGCGATCTTGATCACCGGACGCGACATCATCGCACGTGCGACAGCTAGCGATGATGCGCTCGGCGGCTCGTAGATGTTGAGCTGCGCTACATGGGAGGGGCGCGCCCGCCGGACGTCACCATACGAGATCATGCCCACGATCGCGCCGTCTTCCAACACCGGGAGATGGTGAATGCCGCGCCGATCCATCTGTCGCTCGATCTCGGCGCGTGGCGTGGCGGGCGTGATCGAGATGACCGATGGTTGCATCACATCGCGTACTTTGAGCATATGATCAAGCCCTTTCTCCAACGCGCGCCAGACCCTGATGGTCGAGCCCATACTGTTAGTGTAGCCGCTCCTGCCAACCGCTCCATAAAGATTTGATCGCCTGGCAGTGTTGTTTCGCAACCAAAGCCGACTGCGAGTGCCAGATCTGGTGGTGATCTATGAACGCGCCGTGATTAGTTCACTCTTGTCTATTCTAGCTGAGGCGCTACACTACCCAGGGAAAGAACGCAAGGAACCGTTTATGATCGCTATTCTGCTGAAAAATCCGTTGCTGCTCCTGTTTCTGGTCTCGGCGATCGGCTATACGCTGGGCCGCATCACCATCGCCGGTAGCAGCCTGGGCGTCGCGGCGGTGTTGTTCGTCGGCCTGGCCTTTGGCGCGCTGCATCCCGACCTCAAGCTGCCGGATCTGATCTACCAGTTTGGCCTGGTCGTCTTCGTCTACACGATCGGCCTGAGCAGCGGCCAGCACTTCTTTCGCTCGCTCGGGCGCAAAGGGCTGCGCGATAATCTGCTGGTGCTGGGCCTGCTCACAGCCGCGACCGGCCTAACACTAGCTCTGGGCTGGCTGCTGCGGCTCACACCGGCCCAGACGGCGGGCGTGTTCACCGGCAGCCTGACGAATACCGCCGCGCTGGCAGGCGTGCTGGACTATCTCAAAACCTCTGTGCCTGAGGCGCTGCGCGATCAGCTGCTCGCCGAGCCGGTGGTTGGCTTTTCGATCACCTATCCGATGGGCGTGATCGGCATGATCCTGGTGATCAGCGTGCTGCGCTGGCTCTGGCGCGTCGATCTGAAGCAGGAGGCGACCGAGCTACACTCGTCGGCGACAGGCCAGCGGCTGCTCAACCGCACAGTCGTCGTCACGCAGCCCGCAGCGGCCGGCACGACCATACAGGCGCTGCTCAGCGATCAGCGCTGGGATGTCACCTTTGGCCGCGTGCGTCAGTCGGGTCAGCTAGCTCTGACGACTGGACAGACCCGGCTCAACCTCGGCGATCTGATCACGGTCATCGGGCCGCACGAGGCGATCCAGGCGGTGACAAGCCACCTGGGCGAGCCAAGCGATCAGCATCTGGAGGCCGACCGCAGCGAGTTCGATTTTCGGCGCATCTTTGTCTCGAATCCGGCGATCGCGGGACGCTGTGTGCGCGATCTGAAGCTGCACCAGCAGTTCGGTGCGTTCATCACCCGCGTGCGGCGCGGCGACGGCGAGTTCGTGGCCCACGGCGATACGATCCTGGAGCTGGGCGACCGTGTGCGCGTGATCGCGCGACCGGAGCAGATGGAGGCCGTCAGCCGGTTCTTCGGCGACTCGTACCGCGCGCTGAGCGAGATCGATATGTTGACCTTTCCGCTGGGCCTGGCGCTCGGCCTCTTGATCGGCATGATCCCGCTGCCGCTGCCGGGCGGTATGGTGATCACCCTGGGCTTCGCCGGCGGGCCGCTCGTCGTGGCGCTGATCCTGGGCGCGCTGGAGCGCACCGGGCCGCTGGTCTGGAATCTGCCCTACAGCGCCAATCTGACCTTACGCCAGCTCGGCCTGATCTTGTTCCTGGCCGGCGTCGGCACGCGCTCCGGCTACGCCTTTATCTCGACGTTGCAGCAGGGCGGCGGCGCGATCATCTTTGCGGCCGGCCTCGCGATCACCGTCAGCGTTGCCCTGGCGATGCTCCTGATCGGCTACCGGCTGCTCAAGATCCCGCTGAGCCTGCTGCTGGGCATGCTGGCCGGACTCCAGACGCAGCCTGCGCTGCTCGGCTTCGCGCTGGAGCAGACCGACAACGATCTGCCCAACGTCGGCTATGCAGCGGTCTATCCCGCCGCGCTGATCTTCAAAATCGTGTGCGCGCAGCTGATCCTGGCGCTGATGGGCTGATCGCTAGGGAGCGTGTTGATTGCCCAGGATATGCGAGCAGGGGCTGCGTCGATCAAAGACGCAGCCCCTGCTCATCTATGCGCTATCGTTCAGTCCCTAGCCCGTCACCGTTTTGAAGCGCTCATAGGCCGCACGCTCCAGTAGGGCGCGGTGATCTGGATGGGCAATCTCGATCAGCGCTCGTGCCCGCTGCCGCAGATTCTTGCCGTACAGATTGACGGCGCCGTACTCGGTCACGACGTAGTGAACATGCGCCCGTGTCGTAACCACGCCCGCGCCCGGCTTGAGAAACGGTGCGATCCGCGACTCGCCGCGCCGGGTCGTCGAGGGCAGCGCAATGATCGGCTTGCC
>DASWTW010000132.1:0-3143 GCA_036401895.1 Herpetosiphonaceae bacterium
AGTTGCTGGGCATCACCTACCGCCTGGTAGAAAGTCGGCGCGGCATCTGTGATCATCTACCCGGCGACTTCGACCAGCGCGCAGATCTGGCCTTCGCGCTGGATACGACGCGGGAAGAAGTGCTCAGCGTCACCAGGCAGCTGCGGGGCCTGATCGGCGAGCTCCGGCCGGCCGGCCTGGAAGAGTTCGGGCTGACGACGGCGCTGGAAGGCTATGTCGCGCGGCTACAGCGCGAGACTCCGGTGCCGATCCCTACGATCCATCTTGACCTGGCAAAGATCGGCCCGACGCTGCCCATGCCGATCGCGCTGTGCCTCTTCCGCACGGCGCAGGAGGCGCTGCGCAACGCGATCAAACACGCGCAGGCACAGCAGATCACGATTCGGCTGCGGCTGCGCGCAGATGAGGTCATGCTCAATATCGTGGACGATGGGATCGGCTTTCGGCTGCCGCACAGCCTCGGCGAGCTGGCCCAGCACGATCATTTTGGGCTGATCGGCATCGAGGAGCAGGTCGCGTGGGTCGGCGGTGAGCTGACGCTATACTCGCAGCCGCAGGTTGGAACCGACATCTTGATTCGGGTTCCCCTGCAAGATAAAGGAGCGCAACCATGAATACGCCGATTCGCGTGCTGCTCGCCGACGATCACCCGCTTGTGCGCTCTGGTATTCGTACCATGCTCAGCGCTGAGGAAGACATGGTGCTGGTTGCCGAGGCCACAACCGGCGACGAGGCGCAACGCCTGGCGGTTGAGCTTAATCCGCATGTGCTGCTGCTAGATTTGAACATGCCCGGCCCGCCCGCGATCGAAACGCTGAGCTATCTGCGCGTACACCAGCCCGACGTCAAGGTGTTGGTGCTGACGGCCTACAACGACGATGCGTATGTGCGCGGCCTGGTCGCCAGCGGTGTCGCGGGCTATGTGCTGAAAGACGAGGCGGCCGAGGCGGTCGTGCGCGCGATTCGGGCGGTGGTCCAGGGCGATAGCTGGTTTAGCCGATCGATCATGGAGAAGCTGGCCCATCGTTCGGTGGATGGACCCGAGCTCAGCGACGAGCCGATCTTGACCAACCGTGAGCGCGAGACCTTGAATCTGATGGCGCGCGGCTGGGACAATGCGCGGATCGCGGCTGAGCTGAATCTGGCGGAGCAGACCATTCGCAACTATGTCAGCCGCATCTACCTGGCGCTGAGCCTTACCTCGCGCGCCGAGGCGGTGATCTGGGCCAGAGAGCGCGGCCTCGGCAACGAGTAGCGAGCGGGCCGCTTTCCGCGCCGCTGCGGCCATGAGTATGCCTATACCGGTTGGAAAAAGTATAGCTGTGACTAGCCCTCGACGGCTCCTGTGTGGTGTACTGGATCGTGTTCCCCTAGCAGATGCGGGAACTGAGCCGCCACGAGGAGGTTGATGTGGCTACTGCTGTTGAGACCATGACCGTCCAAGCGCCCGACCCGATCGCCGTTCCCGGCCCGCTGGCACGGGCGCTCGTCGAGCGCGATCAGGCGGTGTTCGCTCCCTGTGCCGGAAGAGCCTATCCGTTCGTGATCGAGCGCGGTGAAGGCTGCTACGTCTGGGATGTTGACGGCAACCGCTATCTGGATCTGAACGCCGGCATTGCGGTCGTCGCCGCCGGTCACTCGCACCCTGCGATCGTCAGCGCGATCCAGGATCAGGCCACACGCTTTACGCATATGGCCGGAACAGATTTTTATAACGAGCCGATGATCCGTCTGTGCGAAAAGATCGAGTCATTGATGCCGCGCACCGGGCTGGGCCAGACAACCGGCCGCGACTGGCAGGTATTTTTGTGTAACTCGGGAACGGAGGCCGTCGAGGGCGCGATCAAGATGGCGCGCTATGTGACCGGCCGCCAGGGGATTATCGCCTTTTTCGGCGCGTTTCACGGTCGCTCGTACGGCTCGCTCTCGCTGACGGCGGGTAGCTCGAAGCAGCGGCACGGCTATTATCCGCTGGTTCCCGGCACCTACCACAGCTTCTTTGCCAATCCGTACCGCCGCCCGTTCGACGTCGAGCCCGAGCAGGTGACCGAAGCCTGTCTCAGCTACCTTGAGCAGACGCTGCTGCGCACGATTGTCGGGCCGCAGGATGTCGCCGCAATTATTGTCGAGCCGATACAGGGCGAGGCCGGCTATGTGGTGCCAGCGCCCGGTTTTATCAGCGGCCTGCGCGAGATCTGCGATCGGCATGGTATATTGCTGATCGCCGACGAAGTCCAGAGCGGCGTCGGACGCACCGGCAAGATGTGGGCTTTTGAGCACGAGGGCATCATTCCCGATATTGTCGCGTCGGCCAAAGGTCTGGGCGGCGGCATGCCGGTCGGCGCGGTGATTGGGCAAACGCCTTTGATGCAGCGCTGGATCGCGGGAACGCACGGCAACACCTACGGCGGAAACGGCGTGGTCAGCGCGGCCGCCTACGAAACGCTGGCGCTGGTCGAGCAGGAGCTGACCGCGAATGCCGCCGAGGTTGGCGCGTATCTTCAGAGTGGCTTGGCCGATCTTCAGCGTCACTACGATTGTATCGGCGATGTGCGCGGACGCGGCCTGATGATCGGCGTCGAGTTCCAGTCAGCGCCCAACACCGCGCTCGACGGCTCAGCCCTGGCGCAGCAGGTTATGGATGCCGCCTTCAAGCGCGGCGGTCTGCTGCTGATGGCCGGTACATCCACGATCCGCTTCTGCCCGCCGCTGACGCTTACGAAAGCGCAGGCCGACGAGGCGCTAGCGATCTTTCGCGCCGCGATCGACGACGTGCTGGCCGCATAACGTTTGTCCACAGCGCGCCATTGGCCGGCGCGGAGCGCTTGAGGAGGAAAAGTCACCGCATGGGGCTCGACGTCGCACCCTGGAGACGCTTTGCGCTCCTCAAGAATCGTCCGCTGATGGCGCTGATGCTGGGACATCTGACCGTCGACTCGTACGTCGGCCTGTTCCCGGTGCTGTATCCGCTGCTGATCGACAGGTTTAACCTCGATCTCAAAACCGTCGGCCTGCTGACGCTGGCCTACTCCGGCGTTGCATCGCTGGCCCAGCCGTTCTTCGGCTGGATCGCCGACCGCTACGGGACGCGCCGGATCGGGCTGGCGCTGATCTGGACAGCCGTGCTGTTCGCGACGATCGGC
>DASWTW010000133.1:0-5450 GCA_036401895.1 Herpetosiphonaceae bacterium
TTGATCGATCGTTCGTCGAAAGCATGAAAACGACTCCATGGGTACGTTGAGGCTCCCAGCGGGAGCGCCGCAGGCTAGATTTTAGAACCTGTGCCAGTGTACTATATTGATCAGATCATGCGCCGGCTTGGGCGTAACATCAGCCATTTGCGGGCTATTCTTCAGGTCATCGTTAAAAGTTTAAGCGTCTTGACAGCTAAAGATACGTGGGTTATAGTTTGGTAACATTCCTGGTATGGTTCACCTGGATCTCGTACGCTAAACCACAAAAACTGTGAGCAGTGTTCGTCCTCTACATATTCAGGTGTATAGCGAGATGATGCATAGTTGCTACCTGTGCTCAACGTCCTTGGAACCGTGCTAGTGGCGTGCTGCTTACACTCAACTCAGGAGAGCTGCTCCATGGACGGCGGAATTGTAGCAGTCCATTGTCTATGCGCCGACTTAGTCACCTTTATACCATCGGGATGACCTGCCGTGCCGCCTGATGGATGGCTAAGCGAACACAACGCTGCTGGCCCCTGTTCTTCCATGATTAGGTACCTGGCTGCCTGCACGTTTCTCCTGTAAAGCCGATTGAGGATGCCTTGCCGGCACCGGCATTCAGTTATGCCCCTTCCGCAAGACAAACCCCATACAAACTGTGGGCATCATATCGCGAGTACATCGATCTGTAGGAATGCTGCTGGTGCAGCCATTCCCAACGTGAGCCGCGCAGTTACCATAGAGTTTCCCAACATGTCCTGTTATTGCTAAGCTATTTTGGATCGGATCGCCGGGTCATCAAGCTGGTTAAATCAAAAAATAATTTGGATTATATTTGGATTAACTACACAGGTGACGAGTTACACGTTTCTTTGCTTGGCTCTGGAAGACCAAGCCACCAGTAAACCGCGCTGCAAAACGCAGCAGGGCGCTTATCTCTTTCAAAACGCATCCTGAGTTACGGTGATGGCGACACGAAACACGCAGCGGAGCGCACACGCGCGTAGCCATGACGGCGAAAGTGCAATGTAGTTTCCGCAACATCTCCCAAACTAGCCTGCATCGAGGAGAAGCCATTGGTTACCGAGCATGATCGAGGCGATGGAGACATCGCTGTTGTTGGCATGGCCGGGCGCTTTCCCGGAGCGAACACGATTCAGGCATTTTGGCATAATCTTTGTCAGGGTGTGGAGTCGATCCACTTTCCTGACGAGCAGGAGCTCGCGGCCCTCGGCGTTGACACCGCCGCGCTGCGTGATCCGCACTATGTCAAAGCCGCAGCGGTCATGGACGGCGTCGACCTGTTCGATGCGGCGTTCTTTGGCTACACGCCGCGCGAGGCCGAGCTGATGGACCCGCAGCACCGCGTGTTTCTCGAATGTGCCTGGGAGGCGCTCGAACACGCCGGCTACGACCCCGAGCGCTACCCGGGGCTGATCGGCGTCTTCGGCGGCGGCACCACCAATACCTACCTGCTCTACAACTTGCTGTCGAACCGCGACAAGCTGAGCGCCTTCGATCCCATGCAGATCGATGTCAGCAACGCCGCAGATTTTGTCGCCACGCGCGTCTCCTACAAGCTCAATCTCAAAGGCCCCAGCTTCACTGTGCAGACCGCCTGCTCGACTTCGCTGCTGGCGATCCATATCGCCTGTCAGAGTTTGCTGAACGAAGAGTGCGACATGGCGCTGGCGGGCGGCGTTTCCATCCACGTCAAGCACCCCGAGGGCTACTGGTATCTCGACGGCGGGAACGTATCGCCGGATGGCCACTGCCGCGCCTTCGACGCCCAAGGTGCCGGCACGATCTTTGGCAGCGGCGTAGCCGCCGTGATGCTCAAACGGCTCGACGATGCGCTGGCGGACGGCGATCATATCCATGCCGTCGTGAAAGGCTCGGCGCTCAACAACGACGGTGCGCTCAAAGTCGGCTTTACCGCGCCCAGCGTCGAAGGCCAGACCGAGGTCATCACCGAAGCGATGGCCGTCGCCGATGTTCGCGCGAGCAGCATCCGCTACGTCGAAACCCACGGCACGGCCACCAAGCTCGGCGATCCGATCGAGATTCGTGCGCTGACCAAAGCCTTTCGCGCCCAGACGAACGCCAAAAATTTCTGCGCGATCGGCTCGGTAAAAAGCAACCTCGGGCATCTTGCCAGCGCCGCCGGCGTGACCAGCTTCATTAAAACCGTGCTGATGCTTGAGTACGGCCTGATCCCGCCGAGCTTACACTTCGAGCAGCCTAACCCCGACATCGATTTCGAGAACAGCCCGTTTTATGTCAACACCAAGCTGACTGAGTGGCCGCAGACGCGCACGCCGCGCCGCGCCGGCATCAGCTCGTTTGGCGTCGGCGGCACCAACGCCCACGCGGTGCTGGAGCAGGCCCCGCCGCAGGAGCCGTCCTCAGAGTCGCGCCCGTGGCAGCTGCTGCTGCTCTCGGCCAAGACCGGCGGCGCGCTGGAGGCCATGACGAGCAATCTGGCACGGCAATTCGCCGCCGAGCCGGATCTGAGCCTGGCCGACGCCGCCTACACCTTGCAGGTCGGGCGCTCCGTGTTCGATCAGCGCCGCATCGTGGTGTGCAACAGCGCGGCAGATGCCGTGCAGGCGATCGAAGCCTACGACCGCTCGCGGATCTTCAGCGGCGTCTCCGAGATGCAAGATCGGCCGGTGGTGTTTATGTTTCCGGGCATGGGCGACCAATACGTCGACATGGCGCTGGAGCTGTATCAGAGCGAGACAACCTTCCGCTCGTGTGTCGATCGCTGTGCCGCGCTGCTCAAGCCGCTGCTTGGCCGCGACATCCGCGAGGTGCTGTATCCGCAGGGAACCGGCCCGCGCGCCGGTGGGAGCGCGCCAACCACAAGTGGTCAGCTCGACCTTCGCGCAATGCTGCGGCGCGGCAACGGACAGGCCGATCCGGCCACGCAGCCGATCAACGAGACGGCGCTGGCACATCCGATCCTCTTCACGATCGAATATGCCCTGGCACAGCTCTGGATCGAGTGGGGCGTCAAGCCACAGGCCATGCTTGGCTATAGCATCGGCGAGTATGTGGCGGCATGTATTGCGGGCGTGTTTTCGCTGGAAGACGCCCTGACGCTGATCACACGCCGCGCGCAAATGATCCAGGCGCTGCCGTCGGGTGCCATGCTGGCGGTGCTGCTGCCCGAGACCGAGGTGCTGCCGTGGCTGAACGATCGGCTGTCGCTGGCGGCGGTCAACACGCCCAGCGCCTGCGTGGTCTCCGGCGATACGACGACCGTCGCCGAGCTTGAGCAAACACTGCTGGGCCAGGGCATCGCCTGCCAGCGGGTACAAACCACGCACGCGTTCCACTCGGCGATGATGACTCCGATCGAGGAGCCGCTCCAGGCGCTGCTGGCGCAGATCCGTCTCAGCCCGCCGACCACGCAGGTCTTCTCGACTGTGACCGGCGACTGGCTGACGGCCGACGAAGCAACCGATCCGGCGTACTGGTCGCGCCATATGCGGCAAACCGTGCGCTTCGCCGCTGGCTTGCAGGCATTGTTGCAACAGCCCGAGCAGGTGCTGCTTGAAATGGGGCCGGGCAACTCTCTGGCGGCGATGGCCAAGCAGCATCCAGCGCATACCGTCGAGCATGTGGTGCTGGCCTCGCTGCGGCTTCAGCATCACCAGCAGCCAGATCTGGCGCACATGCTCAGCACGCTGGGCAAGCTCTGGATCGCGGGCGTCTCGATCGATTGGGAAGGCTTCTACGCGCATGAGCAGCGCCGCCGCGTGATTCTGCCCAGCTACCCGTTTGAGCGTCAGCGCTACTGGATCGACGCCAGGACGGCGCCCTCTGAGGAGGCCACAGCCCCGGCACCGGCTGAGCGAACGAACGACATCGCCGACTGGTTCTACACGCCCTCATGGAAGCGATCGCGGCTGCCCGTGCCGGTGCGCGAGAGCGCTTTCGCGGTGGATACGACCGCGCCCTGGCTGGTGTTTGTCGACGATGTTGGTCTGGGCCGCACCCTGGCGCAGCGTCTGGCCGAGCTGGGACAGCCGGTGATCCAGGTGCGCCGCGCCAGTCAGTTCGCACGCATCGGCGACGGCGCGTACACCATCGATCTGCGCCAGCGCGAGGACTACAGCGCGCTGCTTCAGGATCTCGCGGTCCGCAACCAGCTGCCGCATACCGTGGTCCACTGCGCCAGCCTGATCCACGACGCGCCCACCGCAATCAACGCCGAAACCTTCAAGGAAACCCAAGACACGGGCTTTCACAGCCTGATCTTTCTGGCTCAGGCGCTGGCCGAGCAGGTGACGACCGAGCCGCAGCGGCTGTGGGTGGTGTCGAGCCATGTGCATCAGGTGGAAAGCACGGATGCCGCGCATCCCGCCCGCGCCGCGATCCTGAGCCCCTGTCTGGTGATTCCGCAGGAATACCCGCAGCTCACCTGCCGCTCCCTGGACATCACGCCGGGCCAATCCGCCGCAGAGCAGGCACGACAGGCCAACCAGCTGCTGGCCGAGATCCAGGCCGACAGCGACGACATGCTGGTCGCCTACCGTGGCAACCGGCGCTGGATCGCCACCTTTGAGCCTATGCAGCTGGCGGACGATCGCCCAGCGGCCTATCCGCTGCGTGAGCACGGCGTGTACATGATCACCGAAGGTCTGAGCGGCGTCGGCTGGGCGTTTGCGCAGGTGCTGGCTCAGGCGGCCGGTGCCAAGCTACTGCTGATCGAGCACGCGGAGTTTCCGGCGCCGGAGCAGTGGGCCGCCTGGCTCACCAGCCACGAGCTCAGCGATCCGGTCAGCCGCAAGATCGCCCGGCTGCGCACGCTTCAGGAGTACGGCGCGCAGGTGCTGGTCGTCCATGCCGACGGCGCGAGTCTCGACGCGATGCAGATGGCGGTGGCGCAGGGCGTCGAGCGCTTCGGGGAGCTGCACGGCGTGATCCATACGCTGGGCAGCATGGGCAGCAACGCCTTCAAGCCGATCCAGGAGCTGGGTTCCAGCGCAGCCGATGATCAGCTGACACCGACCGTACAACATCTTTCGGTGCTAGCGGAAGTGCTAGCGGCGCACGAGCTGGATTTCTGCCTGCTGACGTCGTCGCTGCTGTCGGTGCTGGGCGGCCTGGGCCAGGCGGAGCCGGCGGCGGCAAGCTTGTTTATGGACGCGCTGGCCGAGCATCAGACGCAGGCTACCGGCACACCCTGGCTAAGCGTGGATTGGGATGTGTGGCAGGCGGAAGACGATAGCGCCGCCATGCCAACCGCATCACTGGCGCATTTCATGATCGAGCCGAGCGCGGGCATTGAAGTCGCGCGACGGCTAATGACCGAGCTACCGGGCAGCCGGGTAGTGGTTTCCACCGGCGATCTGGTCACCCGCATCCAGCAGCCGCCACACGCCACCTTTGCGCTGGGCGGGAGCACTCCTGGCGGACTGCGCGCGCACCATCCACGTCCGCAGATGTCCAGCCCG
>DASWTW010000134.1:0-19755 GCA_036401895.1 Herpetosiphonaceae bacterium
CGATCTGTACCGGCACTACCGCCTACTCGCCGGTCTACCTGGTGACGGCCTCGAACAAGACCGATACCCGCGCAACATTTGCGAACTTCGGGCCATGCGTGGATCTGCACGCTCCCGGCGACGGTATCACCTCGACCTGGATCAATAACAGCACGAATACGCTCCGCACAACCCTGGCCTCGGCGGCGCACGTGGCGGGCTGCGCGGCCAAGTACAAACAGGTCTATGGCGATGTCCCACCGCCAACGCTCTTCTCGTGGCTGAGCGCAAACGCGGTTCCCGGCGCGGCACCAGGCGTCAAGATCCTGTACTGTCCGCTGTAGCGCTTTGCAAAAACAACATCGTCGAAGCAAGCCGGGCTGCCGCAAGCAGCCCGCTTCTTTCTGCCTACAGCTCCGGGAGCAGACCCAGCGCCCGCAGCAGCCCGGCGGTATCCCAGATATTGAGCCCGTGTGTTACTTTGCCGTCCTCGATCCGCAGCAGCGACACGCCGCGCACGCAGATTCGGCGGCCGGTCGGCGGGATGCGCATCAACGTGCCGTGGTGGGTGCCGGTCATCGTCCAGGCCAGCGCCGCCTGGTTGCCATCGACGATCGTCTCGCCGGTGAAATGCAGATCGGGAAAGGCCCGAATATAGCTCGCCAGCACCCGGCTGCGCTCCTGTGGCCCGTGCTGCGCTCGCGCCTGGCCGACATCTTCGCCGAAGTAGTCGCCGGCATAGAACGACTCCACACGCTCGACATCGTGCGAGTTCCAGGCCGCCAGCAGCTCGGCGACAAATCCGGCGATCGATCTGTTCATGTTCGCCTCCTTCTCGATCTGCGCATCCGGTATGAAGTTTACATAAGGCATTAGCGTAATACTCCTGCCTGGGCCAGCGCCTGAGCAGTGATGATCAGGCCCGCTGTGGTCACGAACACGGCGCTCGCGACCGGCAGCGCCCGCAGTCCCAGCCTCAGACGCGGCTGCCGACCTGCGCTCAACCGATCGATCCAGCGCTTGCCGTGCACAAACAACAGCCCGACGCCGGTCAGCACGCCGGCCAGCCCTACGCTAAACATCACAATCAGCAGCAATCCCAGGCCGATCCGCCCCAGCGAGATCGCGCTCAGCATCACCACCAGCGCCGATGGACAGGGAATCAGGCCGCCGGAGATGCCCAGCGCCAGCAAGCTACGCCAGCTCACGGCCGAGCCATCCGCGCCCGGTATCGCGTGCGTGTGCGTGTGCCCGCCGTGCGAGTGAGTCAGTCCGTGGCTATGATCGTGATGATGTTCATGATCGTGGTCGCGGTTGTGCTCGTGATCGTGATGATGATCGTGATGGTGATCGGTGGTATGAGCGCTCATACCCTGGCCGCGCAGCGCGACGATCCGCTGACGCAGCAGCGTAACGCCCAGCGCCACAACCAGACCGCCCGAGATGATGCCCAGCCACGGGTAGAGCTGCTCCGGAAGGATGTAGCGCGAGGCATAGAGCGTGATCAACCCCAGCGCGAAGACGCCGATCGTGTGGGTTGCCGTGACGGTCACGCCCAGAAAAAGCGCGTGACGAGCCGTGCCGCGCGAGCCGATCAGGTAGGCCGCGACGATCGTTTTGCCGTGGCCGGGCGACAGCGCATGGATCGCGCCGAGGCCCAGCGCCGAGAGCAGCGCCACCAGCAGCACCAGCGGGCTCAGTTTCTCTGTGGTGATCAGCGCGGCCAGACGATCGCCGGGCTGGGCTGCGACGGCCGGCACTGCGCTGCGAGCGCCCGAGGTGGCGGCGCTGCCCGGCGCGATCACCAGGCGGGCGGCGCGAATATCCAGCGGGCTGGCGAGCATATCTTGAGGATAGCTCCGCAGCTCGTCGCTGGCGTCGGCGGTGGGCGCGTCGGTGCTGACGAATCTGGCTCCGGCGGCAGGCTGCGCGACGATCTCATGCCAGCCCAGTCGATCGGCGTAGTTGCGATCGGCGTAGGCGATCGAGCGCTGCGTGTCGCCTGTCAGCTCCGGCAATCCGGCCATGAGCCGCAGCGTGATGCGAGTAGTCGGTAGTCCGGCCTGGCCTGCGGGAAATTCGATGCGCTGATCGACGGCCTGGAGGGTGTACGTATGACCATCGACAGCCAGGTGTAAGCCATCGCGCAGGGTCGGAACAAGCTTTTGGAGATAGGCCGCCTGCTCTGATGCGCTCGGTGTGGAGCCGCCGAACTCCTGGTAGGTCGGAATCTCGGCCAGATCGACAATATAGGTCACGTCGATCTGCGCGTCGCCGACGGCCAGGCGGCTATACAGGTTGATCGTGAAGTTGCCGAGCGGATGGGCCGCCGCCGGTCGTGGGTGCAGGCTCAGCAGCGCGCACACGCCGATCAAGCTTAGTAGCCAGCGGCGAATTGATCTCGGGTTGAGCATTATGGCCTCCCTGCGGTGGGCACGCTGCCGCCCAGCGCCGCCAGCGTCGTCAGCGCGCGATCACTGTGCAGCAGCGAAAAGTTCGGGTTGAGATCGACGGCGCGCTGGAGATAGTTTCGCGCCTGGTCGTCGTGGCCCAGCGCCTGCGCGATCATGCCGGCGTGAAACAGCTTGAGCGGATCGTCGGTGCCGAGGCGCAGGGCCTCGGCGGCGTAGCGCTGGGCCTCGTCGTAGCTGCCGCTGGTGTAGAGCGTCCAGGCCAGGCTGTCGGCGGCGTGGATGCTGGGCCGGGCTGCGTAGGCCGCGCGGGCTTTCGTCAGCGCTTGCGGTAGCTCGATCCCGTGATCGGCCAGAAAGAGCGCCAGCTCAAGATCGGTGTTGACGCCGTTGTCGCCGAACAGCCTGTCGATCGCCAGCACCAGGTCGTACTGCTGCTGCGCCTGCTGCGTATCGCCCTGCCTGGCGTACACATCGCCCAGCGCGATCAGATATTCCGGCAGCGGCATGCGGCGGGTCGCGGCGGTGTACAGCTCGATCGCCTCGTCGTAGCGGCCCTGCGCGGCGCGAACGCGGGCCAGTCCCGCCTGCGCGTGAGCATACTCCGGCAGCCGTGCCAGCGCCTCCTGATACTCTCGCTCGGCAGCGCCGAGATCGCTCTGGGTGAAGTAGAGATTGCCGAGCTGCACACGCACCCACTGCGTATTTTCGGCGGTCGGGCCGCCGGCGGTGACGGCCTGCTGCATGGCCTCGATCGCGCCCTGCCGATCACCGTACAGCTCACGCAGATACGAGACGCGGCTGTAGGAGCTGAGATCGGGCCGCAGATCGACCATTTGCTGGATCGTCTGCACCGCCGCGTCGTACTGCCCCAGCTCGATCTGCGCGTCGCCGATCACGCCGTAGATGCGCGGCACTGATGGGTTGAGCGATCTGGCCTGCTCGCCGAGCTGAAGCGCCGCGCGGAAATCGTGACGAGCCAGCGCCAGCGAGCCCTTGCCGATCAGCGTCTCGACGTGCTGCGGATCGCGCTTGAGCGCCGCGCCGAAGACCGACTCGGCTTTGGCGTAGTAGCTCGGGTCGCCGGTCTCGCGGACCTGCTGAAGATAGGCGTGGCCCAGCAGCGCGTAGCTGTCGATGTTGTCTGGCGCGCGCCGAATGCGACTCTGCAAGGTCTGGATCTGACTCTCGGTGCGACTCGACATCCGGGGAGCGGCCGGCGTGTCGCCGAGGAGCGCCGCCGGTGACGGGCTGGGACGCAGCAGCGCCAGAGCTGCCGCCAGCGCCAGAAGTACCAGCGCCACCAGGGGCAGATTGCGATCGAGATGGAGACTGCGCATCGTGTTTCTCCGCCTGTTGAAAAGGATTTGGGAGGGTTGGCCCTCACCCCCTGTCCCCCTCTCCCGTTGCGACAGGAGAGGGGGAATTGTTTGTGCTGGCTAAGACAATCGGGAGCGCATCATCTCAGCCCTGGTGATGGCGTTACTCGGCCTTGACGTTGGAGGAGCCGATCGCGACGTGGTGCATGTGCTCGTAGCCCTGGTGCGGCGTGCTGACGTAGGGGAAGGTCGCCAGGAACGGCAGATCGTTGACGTCGACGCCGTCGCCGAGCGCGTTGTTCGGGGCGCGGTTGGGCAGCCCAAGCACGGCGTTCAAGATCGGGCCGTAGCCCTCGGCCAGCGCACGCAGCTCAACGTCGGTCACGTCGTCGGCCAGGCGGCGGCCATTCGGGAAGCCGGCCAGGTCGCCTTCGAGCACGCCCAGACGGCTGGGATTGGCGCTCGGCGGCACGGCCATGTTGAGGCGCAGCAGATCGGCCTTGGTGTTGCCGGTGAAGTTGAGATTCTCTACGCCGGGGATCTTGCCGGCCGGGATCTTGACTCCGGTGAGCAGGATCGCGACCAGATCGTTGCGGTTGGTCTCGGCGGCGTTATCCAGCGCCGGGTAGAGCAGATTTTCCAGCTTCGTGACCTCGGGGCTGGTGTAGTACTGCGCGAACTGTTGATCGGCCTGTGGACGCGTTGCATTCCAATAATCTTTGCGGCCCAGCGGAATCACAACCTCGTTGATCAGCGGATTGCCCAGCCGCGACACCTGGACGTAGTCGCCGCTGTAGCGCACGGTGCCATCGTTGCGCAGAACGCGGGTGCTGCGCCGCTTGGCCGTGGCATGCACGCCGATCACCGCGCTCGGATCGTTGATGCCGCTCGGCATTTTGCCGTCACGAGTCAACTCTTTGATCGGCACCTGGAGCGCGATCGTGTGGACGTTGTAGCCGCCGACGCCGTCGACGCCGCCGCCTTCCGGCAGCGGGATGATATGCGCCGGGTTGAAGGGCCGCAGTCCGGCCAGATCGAAGACCGAGCCGAGATCGACAAAGAACGGATCGTCGCGCTGGCCGGCGAAAACCTTGTAGCCGCCGGGCAGATCGCGCACCGCCGCCGAGGCCAGCGCCGCATAGTTGGGCGTGGAGCGCGGCCCGACGTTCACGGGCGGCACCGGCAGATTCGATCCCAGGACTTTGCTGCTGCTGACGCCGCCGTTCTTATACTCGGTGCGGCGCACGGTGTAGAACTGGCGAATATTCCAGTCGGGATCGTCGAGCGCGGTGATCGGGCCGGTGTTGTACAAAAACGTGTTCTTGTTGCGCGTCTGGGTGCTGAACGCGAACTGGAACGAGATCTCGCGCTGCGCGTCCATGTCGTTGCTGACCTTGATCTCGTAGAACACGTCGTCGCCGAAGTTGTTGAAGTTGGGACCGCCCGCCGGCTCTTGCAGCGGAATGTAGTTCGCGATCAGCGTCACGGTGTCGGGACGGTCGGGGCTGACAAAGGCGTAGACATCGGTGTTGTCGGCTTGCGGATCGGCGCTGATCAGCGGAGCTTCGCGGTGGCTGGATGCGCCGACGCGCTCGGGCAGCGAGGCCGTCGCGCCGATCACGAGCGCCGCCATGACACAAACGATACTTACAAACTTACGCATAAAACATTACCCTTTGGCTGAGCGTGGTTTACCTCCAGTGATGGACGAATGGATCGGATCTCGGAACATGGCACCTCCTGACTGAGCAGATCGGGCTACCACGGTGGGCAGCCGAGCAGACAGACCGGCGGATGCGATCGCGTGAGGATGGGCGGAGATGCGGGCGAGGATGCGCTGGAATGCTCGATCGGCGGGGCGGCGCGGTCAGATCAAAAACAAACGGCTGTCATAACGACAGCCGTAGTGTGCAGGAATCAACTGCTCAGGTTCCAGGTCAAAAGATGCTCATTTATTGCTCATCCTGGGGCGGCGTTTAGCTCGCGCTGCCAGAGGATCTCGATCACGCGGGCGATGCCGGTCTTGAGGTGGCGGCGGAAGGTGCTGAAGGGCAGATCCAGCAGCTCGGCGGCCTGCTCCTGGGTGGCGGCGGGATGGAGGTAGGTGTGATACAGCGCGCGGTAGCACTTGGCCTCACGCGGCGAGGCTTGCAGCGACTCGGCGGTGTTTTTAAGCAGCGTTTGCAGCGCGGCAATGCGAAACTGCGTATCGGCCTGTGCGCCCGCCGCCTCGACGACCAGCCGCGATTTGAGCAGCGGATTATCGCCCAGCAGCTCGGGATGCGTGAAGTGGCTCAGTATCTGGCGGATCGCCGAGGCAAACTCGGTCTTGCTCAGCACGATCAGCTGCGGCGTGGACTGTGGACGCGGCAGCGCGGTGGTGACGTTCAGCTCACGCTCGGCCAGCAGCGCCAGCCAGGCCAGCGGCGGCACGGCTCGCCAGTCGTGGCCGTACACGCCGTAGCGCCGCTCGCCGACTACGAAATCGGCGGCCGGCAGTCGCTGGAGATCGATGTAGCTCAGCACCGGCTGCCAGAAGTCCGGGCTAGCGCAGGGCGTGAACGTCAGCGCCAGGCCGGGCGTGGTCATGTAGTGCTGCGCGCTGAGCACGCCAAGCAAGCTCTGGATCGCCGAGACCGACTGGTAGTCGTCGCCCGACATCCAGAAGCGGAAAAAGGTAGCGACCTCGCCGGGCCGCAGCGGCGCGTTGGCCTCCATGTAGCTCCAGACGGCCTGTGTCGCCGGATCATCCTCACGCTCGGCGGGCGTGGTCCGGTGGAGCGCCAGCTTCATCTGCAATCCAACCGGCTGCTGATCGGCGTTGCGGATCACGACGACGTTCTCGGGCTGGCGCGCAAACCAGAGCGCCGCCAGTCGCGCCGACTCCGCGCCCTCATGCCGCGCGACCATCTCGATCAGCGCCGGATGCTCGCGCTCCTGGGCGATCGTCGCAAACAGGCTGCCGTTCTCCTGCCACTCGAAGAACTGGCACAGCACCGGATTTTCGCGGTGCAGAAAAACATAATCGAAGAGCAGGCGCTGCTGCTCGTGCTGGCTCGCATGGTGGAAGCTATGCGCGTAGTACACTCGTGCCCGGCGATGCAGCTCGGCGTACCAGTCGGGGTTGCGCCAGCGCAGATCGGCGACCAGCGCCTCACGGGCCAGATCGTGGGGGAAGATGCCGCGCCGTCCGGCCTCGATAAACGACAGGCCGCGCAGCCAATCGAACAGCTCGTGAGCATCGGGCGTGCCCAGCATCTCGGCAAGCAGCGCCTCGGTCATCAGATGGACGAGGGCGCAGGCCTCAAGCGCGGTGCGGTGGGCCGGTCCCGGCACTTTCTGCACGAAATGCTCAAGCAGCGTTTTGATCACATCCGGCGCGGTCTCGGGCTGGAAGCGAATATCCTGGCGCTGGGCGAACACATCCGCGACCAGCGAGAGCGCCAGCGGGTGGCCGTGCGTAAAGTTCAGGACCGCGCGCTGCTGCTCGTATGGCACCTCGCGATGCGTCAGGTAGCGCTGGCTCTCGTCGGGGCTGAGGTTGCGCAGCGCGAGCACGCGGATCAGCGCCTGCCAGCCGGGATCGGTGCGCCAGGCCAGCGAGGGTGGCCGGCGGTCGGCCAGCACGATCAGCGCCTGCTCCGGCAGATTGGGTAGAAAATGATCACGCAGCCACGAGTCCAGCGGCGCCAGCTTCTCGTAGGTGTCGATCAGCAGCACCTGGCGCCCGGAGTGCGCGGCCAGCGTGGGCAGCGGCGCCTCAGCCGAGTCCAGACTCAGCGCCAGCCGCAGCGCGTGGAGAAAGCCATCCGGCGACGGATCGATGTTGCGGCCGTCAAGGGCGATGACCGGGATCGTGGCCTGCTGGCACAGCCGCGCAAACTGCTGAAGCAGCGTGGTCTTGCCGACGCCGCCGGGACCGTACACATGCAGCAGACAAAACGGCAGGTCGTCGGCGATCAGCGCGGCGCGAAACAAGGCCAGCTCGTCGGCTCGGCCCACAAATCGGTCGTGCCGCGCCGCGCTCAAACGATCCGCCAAACGCATGACCATAAGGCTCTTCCTCCTGGGTAGGCTCTACGCGTGAACACGCCGCGCCGCATGTGGTAAGCCAGGGCAGATCAGAGGGGCGTGTCTGCTACAAGGATGCTCTGCTGAGCGCTGCGCGAAGTCCTGAGGATCGAACGGCGGCGGGGAGTGCGCCGGCACCTGCTGCCGCTGCTTGTAGTGTACACCAGGCGTCAAGGAGGGAGAAGAACCTAGAACCAAGAACCCAGAACCTAAGGAAAGAACAAAGAATAACAGAACAGAGAACAAAGAACGAGGGGATAAATATTTTACACTCCGAGTGGTGATTTTGCTTGTAGAGACGTGATTTATCACTCTCCTGAAGTCAATATTACCATTCATGCATTGCCGGTTTCGTAAGCTTTTGTCGCTGCACGCTTTCCCCTTCTCCTGTCGCAACCGAGGCTGAAGCCAGCCAAGGTTCGGGGCAAGGGGGCGAGGGGGTGAGGGCCGAGCCAAAGAACAAACGAACAAATGAACAACAGAACAAAGCGAGCTATCTTTTTGTTCGCCGGGGTACCATGCCCAAAGGGCACCCGGTCTGGCACCCGCCTTGTTCCTTTGTTCGCCCGCAGAGCATCGGTTGCGGCGCTGACATCGCTGCTCTATAATCCCCGTTGCTAAGAGGTGGGAATGAAACGAATGTGGCGAGTGTACCGGGCGCTGATTCGGCGTGAGATCCGCCTGGTGATGGCCTATCGCGCCCAGATGGTGATCTGGCTGATCACCGGCGTCTTGCCGCTGATTATGCTCTCGGCCTGGCTAACCCTGGGCGAGGGTGGTCCCGTGGGATCGTTCACGCCCACCGATTTTATCGCCTACTACCTGGCGGCGATCTTTGTGCGCCAGATGACCGGCGTCTGGATCATCTGGGATCTCGACTACCAGATCCGGCAGGGCGAGTTCTCCACGCTGCTGCTGCGGCCGCTCGACCCGATGCACGAGTACGCGGCGCGTGGCCTGGGCGGTAAGTGGCAGCGCTTCTGGATGCTCGCTCCCGTGCTCACGATCGCCGTGCTGCTGACCGGCGTGCGCTACACCGCGAATCCGCTCAATCTGCTGGCCTTTGTGCTGGCGATGATCGGCGCGTGGATGCTAAGCTTTTTGATCCAGTACATCAACGGGCTGCTGGCCTTCTGGATTACCCAGGCGGTCGCGGTCTTCGATCTATGGTTTGGGCTGTGGACGATCCTCTCGGGCTACCTGATCCCGCTCGATCTGCTGCCCTCTGCGGTCAGGCAGGCGGCATACTGGCTGCCGTTCCGCTACCAGCTGGCGGTGCCGCTGGAGATTGCGCTGGGCCGCCTGCAAGGAGCCGAGCTGCTGCTCAGCCTGGGCATGCAAGCGCTGTGGATCGCTGTGATGTATGGTCTGTGCCGTCTGCTGTGGCGGCGCGGCATCAAAAAGTATAGCGCGGTCGGAGCCTGAGCCGCGCCGGATGCAACCGCTCATTCGCTAGCAAAGGAAGGCCGCCGTGAAGAAGCAACCGCCCGACGAGCCGAAGATCAAGCTGTTCAACCGTGTCGCGGCGATCGTGGTGCGCGATGGCTGTGTGCTGACTCACGAGGCGCTCAACGAGCAGGGCCAGCCCTACCAGGCACTGCCCGGCGGTAAGCTGGAGCCCGACGAGACCGCGATCCAGTGCCTGATGCGCGAGATGCGCGAAGAGTTTGCGGTCGCCGTCGAGGTCGATCACCTGGCTTTTGTCGGTGAGGGGCTGTTTCTCAAGCGCGGCAAGCAGATGCACGAGATCGTGCTCTACTTTGTGGCGCATCTGGTCGATCCCGAGGCCGAGGTGCGCAGCCAGGAGAGCAAAATCCAGGCGCGCTGGCTGCCGATCCAGGGTGGTCTGGGACGGCTGCTGCCCCAATGGCTGCGCAGCGAGCTGCCGCGCCTGGCCGCTGCGGGCTGGGAAGCGCCGGCCCGCTATCTCGTCTCGTATGATCTGATCGAATAAATTGGACTGTTATGCTGCGCTACCTGCGATTACTACGCGTCTTTTATAAAGCCAGCCTGCTGACGGAGCTGGAATACCGCGCCAATTTCCTGGTCCACGGCTTTTTCAGCATCGGCTGGACCTTCTGGATCTGGATCGGAGTGGCCGTGTTCTACCAGCACACCGAGAACCTGGCCGGCTGGACCTACTACGAGGCGATCATGGTCGTCGGGATGTTCCAGGTTTTTTCGGGGCTGATCGAGGCGCTGCTGCGGCCCAACATCCAGGCGATCATCGAGCATATCCGCAAAGGCACGCTCGATTTCATTTTGCTGAAGCCGGTCGATAGTCAGTTCTTCGTCTCCACGCGGCAGTTCATCTTCTGGAAGCTGCTGGATATGCTGGTTGGCTTTGCGGTGGTATTCTACGCGCTGTCACGGCTGGCGATCGTGCCGTCGCCGGGCAGCGTGGCGCTCTTCGCGCTGATGATTCTGCTGGGCATGATCATGCTCTACTCGGTCTGGATCGCGCTGATCACCTCGGCCTTCTGGTTTGTGCGCGTAGATAACATCTCCGAGCTGATCTACTCGTTCTTCGAGGCCGGGCGCTTTCCGGTGCAGGTGTTTCGGGGCGTGGTGCGCTTTACGCTGACGTTTATCGTGCCGATCGCGTTTATGACGACGTTTCCGGCCGCCGTGCTGCTCGACAAGCTCGACTGGCGCTACCTGTGGCTGGCGGCTCCGCTGGCGCTCGGCTTTTTCAGCCTGAGCGTCTGGTTCTGGCGGTTTGCGCTGCGGTTTTATACCAGCGCCAGTAGCTAAACGAGGAGGAAGTGTATGCGGCATCGTCGCGATCCGCGTCGAGACCTGGTCACGCCTGACGGCTCGCGGATCTCCGAGCTGATGGGCCGCGTCACCACCGGCGACGAATCGATGAGTGTGGCGCGTATTGTCATGCCGCCCGGCGCTGGCCAGCCGCTGCGGCGCAACGGCTTTCATGAGGTGCTGATCGTCGTCGCGGGCAGCTGCGAGGTGGATCTGCCCGACGGCACGGTTCAGCTCAGCGCCGACGATGTGCTGGAATTGCCGCCGTACACGCTCTACGCCGAGCGCGGCGGCCCCGAGGGCTGCGTTGCCTGGGCGATCTGCCGACCGGCGTTTAGCCGCGATCTGGTAGAGTTTGCCGTCTAACCTGAATCATCGCTGCTGGCGAGCACACGCGAAAGGCAAGATATATGCGGATCCATTCGGCGCGATTCTTTGTGTACGCGACGGATCTTACCCAGTCGCTACAGTTCTACACCGAGGTGCTTCAGCTGCGGATCGTCGATCGCATCGTGGGCGGCACCGTTCTGGCGGCAGGCTCGACAGAGCTGGAGCTGATGCAAGATCGGCGCGACACCGAGCCCGATATTGTGCGCCGCACCGGCTTCACGCTCTTCGTGGACGACGCCGATGTCGCCTACGCCGCGCTGCAATCTCTGGGCGTAACGATCGCCTCTGAGCTGACGACCACGCCTGAGGGCGCGCGGATCTTCTTTATTGTCGATCCCGACGGCCTGCCGATCGGTATTCGCTCCGAGCCAGCCGACACGATCGTGCCCGGCGAGTGGGCGCAAGCATAATGCAAAGGAGCTACCCGGAATATGTTTGATATTGAACGAGTGCGCGCCAGCTGGGCGCGTGAGACCGCCCAGATCGATGCGATCGTGCTGCCGATGGATGCCGAGGCGGCCGCGCGGCCCGTACGCGACGATGGCTGGAGCACCCAGGATCTGCTGGGCCACATTGCCAGCTCGGCCAAAGTCTTCGTGCAGTTCATCGCCAGCGACACGCCGCCGTTTGGCGATAACGTCGACGTTCACGAGCTGAACGAGCAGCAGCGCCGCCGCCAGCAGCAGCGCGCCTGGCCCGAGGTGCAGTCCTACTGGCAGCGCGTGCGCGACGACGTCTCGGCCTTTCTCGCGGCCGGCACCAATGATCTCGGCGCCCAGCCCACGCGGCTGCCCTGGATGCCGACTGTCCAAACCGCAGGTGACGCGCTGCGGCTGCTGATTCTGCACACCAAGTCCCATCGCGAAGAGCTGGTGCGCGGCACCGCTGTTGCAGTCGAGGAGTAGCCGATGTTAGTCGACGCGCATCTTGACCTGGCGTTCAACGCCGTAGCCATGGGCGCCGATCTGCGCCTCCCGCTCGATCAGCTGCGGGCATCGGCCTACGGGCAGGCCGGGACATCGCTCAACGAAACGCCCACGGTATCGCTGCCGACGCTGCGAGAGGCCGATATTCGTCTGGTGTTCGGCACGATCTTTGTGCAGGCGCCGCGTACAACCTTCAAGCTGCCTGGCCCGGTCTACAACACGCCCGAGGAGGCGAACCAGCAGGGCTGGGCTCAGCTGCACTACTACCACCAGCTGGCCGGCAGCCAGGAGATTAAGCTGATCGGCGGGCTTGGCGATCTTGAGACGGTGATTCAGGGCCAAACGCCGCTGCCGGGTCTGCTGCCGCTGATGGAAGGCGCCGATCCGATCCGCGACCTGGCTGAGCTGGAAGCCTGGCACGCGGCCGGTGTGCAGATCGTGGGGCCGGCCTGGGGCGCGACACGTTACAGCGGTGGCACGGGCGCTCCCGGCCCGCTGACGCCGGCTGGCCGTGAGCTGATGCGTGGCCTGCGCGAGCACGGCATCGCGCTGGATACCAGCCACCTCAGCGAGGAAAGCTTCTGGGAGGCGCTCCGGCTCTTCGACGGCCCGACGATCGCTTCGCACGCCAACTGCCGCGCCTTCGTGCCCACCGATCGGCACCTGAGCGACGATATGATCCGCGCGATTGCCGAGCGCGACGGCGTGATCGGCATTGTCCCCACCAGTCTTTTTCTGGTCGAGGGCTGGAGGCTCGCCGACGGTAAAACCGTGGGGCTGGACGCCGTCGTTCGGCATATCGAGCATATCTGCACGATCGCGGGCGATACCAGGCATGTCGGCATTGGCTCGGACTTCGACGGCGGCTTCGGCGTCGAGTGGCTGCCCGCCGGCATGGAGTCGATCGCGGATCTGCCGCAGATTGGCACCGCGCTGCTGGCGGCGGGATGGAGCCAGGACGATGTCGACGGCGTGCTGAGCGGCAACTGGCTGCGCTGGCTGCGCGGCGTGCTCAAGTAGCCGCGCGCAGCCTCTCAGGTCGGATGCTTGCGGTAGCGATCGTGCCGGCTCGTCTCAGTCGCGCGCCGCTGCCGCCTGTATCGGTTGTGTATCGGTTAACTGTATCGTTGTTACCCTTTGTTGAGCACCTGCTTTTTGGTTTAATACGCCCATTGGTTCAATACACGATCGTTCAGATACAAATGTGTGCTGTCTGGTTTCGTGTGAAGACCTGCTCCACCTCGATGGGTATCCCCGTGCTCTCCCCCACCAGGATGCCTATCAACATCCTTGATCTCACGGTCAAGTCACCGTAACCGTGTGCCACTCATCCCCCGGCCTCGTGTTACATCTCGGTGATCCAAAACCGTAGCTGAGAGGTTTTAACCCCGGCTAGGCCACGGGTCGCGAGTGCGCATCAAGTAGCTTTTCGCTGGTGTCCAACCGCGAGACACCGCACCGAGAGGTCAGGCTCGGTGCGGTGTTTGTTTTGTATGGATGATTGATAGCGTGCGGTTCGATAGATTCCCCGTAGGGGCGTGATGTATCACGCCCGGCGCCCTACGAGGCCGTGATTTAAAAAGTCTACCGCAGTTCGCCGCGCACCAGCGCCCGCGCGATCTGGTTGTGACGCTCAACCAGCAGCGGCAGATCCACATCCAGCAGCTGGCCATCCCGCACGCGCACACGACCGTTGATCACGCTGAGGTCAACGCTCGGCGGATGGCAAAAGATCAGCGCGGCCAGCGGATCGTGGACGGCGCCGCCCGCGAACGGCAGCGTGTCCAGCCGGTAGCCAATGAAGTCGGCGGCCATGCCCGGCGCGAGCACGCCGATGTCATCGCGGCCAAGCACGCTTGCGCTCCCGACCGTGGCCAGCCGCAGCGCCTCGATCGCCGTCAGCGCCGCCGGATCGCCGGTGACGCGCTGGAGCAGCAGCGCCTGCCGCGCCTCCGCCAGCAGATGCGAGCTATCGTTGGAGGCCGAGCCGTCGACGCCCAGCCCGACGCGCGCTCCCGCTCGTTGCAGCGGCAGGATCGGCGCGATGCCCGAGGCCAGCCGCATATTCGAGCTGGGACAGTGCGCCACGCCGGTTCTGGTGTTGCCCAGCCGCCCGATCTCGTCGGGCTGCGGATGCACCATGTGCGCGTGCCACACATCCGCGCCGACCCAGCCGAGATCTTCGGCCAGCTCGACCGGCGTGCGGCCAAACGTAGCGACGCAGTACTCGTTCTCGTCCAGCGTTTCCGCCAGATGCGTGTGTGAGTGTACGTCGTACGCCCGCGCCAGGGCGATGCTTTCGCGCATCAGGTTGGGCGATACCGAGAACGGCGAGCACGGCGCAAGCACAATCCGCAGCATCGCGTAGCGCTCGGGATCGTGATACGCCTCGATCAGCCGGCGTGAATCCTGCAAAATCGCGGCCTCGTCCTCCACCACGCGATCCGGCGGCAGGCCACCCTGCGACTCGCCCACCGACATCGAGCCACGGGCGGCGTGGAAGCGAAAGCCCATCTCGCCGGCCGCCTGGATCTGATCGTCGAGGCGCGCGCCATTGGGCCAGATATAGGTGTGATCGCTGGCCGTCGTGCAGCCCGAGAGCATCAGCTCGGCAATAGCGACCTTGGTGCTCACGGCGATCGCCTCGGGAGTGAGTCCAGCCCAGATCGGATACAGCGTGCGCAGCCAGTTGAAGAGGTTGGCGTCCTGCGCCGCCGGAACGTTGCGCGTCAGCGTCTGGTAGAAATGGTGGTGCGTATTGATCAGACCGGGCAGCACAATCATATTGCGCGCGTCGATCACCTGATCGGCATGCTCAGGCAGCTCAGCGGTAGGAGCAACCTGCTGAATCACGTTGTCGACGACGTAGATTCCGGCATCGGGCCAGCGTGTATCGGCGGCGTCCATGGTCACGAGTAGATCGGCGTGCTTAACCAGAAGTGAGGCCATGCAATCTCCGTTTCGCCAAGTATGCTAAACTAGGCTCACTATACTATCGGGCCTGCGTAGGGTCAATCTTCCACGACAGCGCGTAGGGGGCCGGTTTGTTAGATGCAGCCTGTGCGTTCCACCAGCTTTGATACATCTCGGCTCTCAACACAGCACCCATGCGAATATGGTCTCAGCAGCAGGCAGCGTATGGTCATGGGCAGGAGCGCGGCAATTGGATCATGACTCGGATGTTGATCTGCGCTTGATAAATGGTAAACTTCCTTTGACCTGGAATGGTATCCAGATGTACGCCTGAGCGCTGCCGGCAGGTATCAGAAAGTCTACAGCCTTGCCGCCAGCAAAGAAGCCCGATAGCGCCCTTGTTGACGACCCTCTTGTCGTTTTGACGAGCCTGGTCATTCCGCGCATATCCCTGCACATGACGCCCACATCCTGGTGAAGAGGAGTACATATGCCAAACGCACGGATCGCCGTGTCGGATCTTAATAGCATGGAACAAGAAACGTTTGTTGCGGCGCTGGCCGGAATCTTTGAAGGACCGCCCTGGATCGTCAGCGCGGCCTGGCACGATCGGCCATTTACCGATCGTGAACATCTGCACCGCTCGCTGTGCGCTGTGATGCAAAACGCGCCTGTGGAGCAGCAGATCGCGCTGATTCGCTCGCATCCCGATTTGGTCGGCAGGGCGGCGCTGGCGGGCACGCTCACGCCCGCATCCACGAGCGAGCAGGCAGCGGCCGGGCTGGATCGGCTGACACCTGAGGAGATCGCGACGTTTCAGCAGCTGAACGCGCGCTACCACGAAACGTTTGGCTTTCCTTTTGTGATCTGCGCCCGCGAAAACAAAAAAGCCAGCATCCTGGCCGGCTTTGGGACGCGGCTCGACAATACACGTGAGCAAGAGATCGCGACGGCCCTGCAAGAGATCGCCAAGATCGCCAGACTGCGCCTGAACGATACCGTCATCGAAGAGTGAGAACCAAGAACCAAGAACCAAGAACCTAGCATAGTGAGAACCAAGAACCAAGAACCTGGCATCACCAGTATGACACTTTGTTCTTCCTCAGGCTTTCTACCACGCATCCAAGGAGCTGCCCATGAGTACAAAAATCAGCTACGGTAAAGGCGATATCACGCTCTATCGAACCTATGCCCGGCCTTTGAGCGGCCTCGCCTCGATCCCGGAGTCCGAGTTTACCGGCCGGCCGAACACGCTCTTTGCCGTGAACGTGATGGTCGAGGTGTTTGGCGATAATTTTCTGCCCGCCTACACCGAAGGCGATAACTCCAATGTTGTCGCGACCGATACCATGAAGAACTTCGTGCTCAAGCAGGCGCTGGCCTTCGACGGCACGACGCTGGAAGGGCTGCTGGAGTTTCTTGGGCGGCAGTTTCTGTCCACGTATCCGGTCATGCAGTCGCTGCGGATGACGGGGACCGAGCAGCCGTTTGTCGCCGCGCGGGTGCCGGGAGACGCCGGCCAGGATTTTGGCGCGAGCAGCGTGCTCTTCAGCCGCGCCCACGACGACGCGGCGGTCGCGACGATCGATCTCGATCGCGACGGCGACAACGTGATTGTGACCCATCACGAGTGCGGTCGGATCGGCCTTCAGCTGATCAAGCTGACCGGCAGCTCGTTTGCCAGCTTTGCCCGCGATTCGTACACCACGCTGCCGGAGCAGATCGATCGTCCGCTGTTCATCTATCTTGATATTCACTGGAAGTACGCCGACGCCGCGCAGATGCTGGGCAGCGATCCCGCGCGCTACATCGCCGCCGAGCAGGTTCGCGATGTCGCGCAGGTTGTGTTTCACCAGTTTGTGAGCAAGTCGATCCAGCATCTGGTGCATGAGATCGGCCTGCGGCTGCTTGAGCGCTTCCCGCAGATGGCGGAGGTGTCGTTCTCGGCGCAGAACCGGCTGTGGGATACCGCGTTTGTTGCGGAGGCCGATCCCACGCTCAAGGTCTACTGCGATCCGCGCCCGCCGTTCGGCATGATCCGTCTGACCCTGACGCGAGATACGTAATCTGGTCGGCCCTAAACTTCCCCTCTCCTATCGCAATGGGAGAAGGGGGCGAGGGGGTGAGGGCCTTTTCTTTACATAGGAAGCTGAATGACAGGTCGGTTAACTACACATGTTCTCGATACAGCGCAGGGCCGTCCGGCGGCGAACCTGCTGATCGAACTCTGGCGGCTGGAATCCGACGAGCGCACACTGCTCAAAACGACGCGTACCAACGCCGACGGCCGCACCGACGCGCCGCTGCTGGCAGGCGCTGAGCTGACCGCTGGCGTCTATGAGCTGGTCTTCGCGGTCGGCGACTACTTCGCGGAGCAGCCTGTGATCACCACCACACCGCCTTTTCTGGATCGCGTGCCGGTCCGCTTTGGCATCGCCGACGCCCAAGGCCATTATCATGTGCCGCTGCTGGCCTCGCCCTGGGCCTATAGCACCTACCGTGGGAGCTGAGCGATGATCGATCATGCTTTGGCTGCCGAGGTCATGCAGCGCATCGAAACGCTGATGGTCTTTAGTGAAGAGCCGGATCGGCTGACGCGCCGCTATGGCTCTGAGGCGCTGCGCCAGCTGTACCAGGTGCTGGAGGGCTGGATGCACGCGGCGGGGATGACCACGCGGCGCGATAATCTGGGTAATCGCATCGGGCGCTACGAGGCCGCGCAGCCCGGCGCCAGAACGCTGCTGCTCGGCTCGCATGTCGACTCGGTGCGTGACGCCGGGAAGTACGACGGTCCGCTGGGCGTGCTGATCGCGCTGGCTGCCGTCGAGCGGCTCCACGCCGGCGGCACGCGGCTGCCCTTTGCGATCGAGGTGATCGCCTTTGCCGACGAGGAGGGCCTGCGCTTCGGTAGCTCGTTTTTGTGCAGCAAGGCCGTCGCCGGCACCTTCGAGCCCGCAATGCTGCGCCTGAGCGATGCCGGCGGCATCACCGTGGCCGAGGCGATCCGCGCTTTTGGCGGCGATCCCGACGCCATTGCCGAGGATGCCTACGACGCCGAGACGCTGCTTGGCTACTGCGAGGTCCACATCGAGCAGGGGCCGCTGCTAGAAGCGCTGGATCTGCCGGTTGGTATCGTCACCGCGATCCAGGGCCAGGATCGCAGCACGATCACCTTTAGCGGCGAGGCCGGTCATGCCGGAACCGTGCCGATCCATATGCGCCGGGACGCGCTGTGTGCCGCCGCCGAGTTTGTGCTGGCGGTCGAGTCGCTGGCCCGCGAGATAACCGGGCTGGTCGCGACGGTCGGTCAGATCGAGGGGCAGCCGGGCGCAAGCAATGTGATCCCTGGCCGGGTAACGCTCAGCCTCGACATGCGCCATCCCGACGATGCGCAGTGCCAGCACGCCGCCGCCCTGCTGCGGGAGCGCGCCCAGGCGATCTGCGCCGCACGTGAGATCGAGCTGGACTGGCAGCATCTGCACACCACGCCGGCCGTGCTGTGCTCGCCGCTGCTGATGGAGCTGCTGGCACAGGCTGTCGACTCGCTGGGCCATCAGGTCTATCATCTGGCGAGCGGCGCCGGCCATGACGCGGGGATGCTCGCCGCGATCACGCCGGTCGCGATGTTGTTCGTGCGCTGCAAGGGCGGCATCAGCCACAATCCTGCCGAGTCGGTCACGAGCGACGATGTCGGCGTCGCGATCGATGTGATGAGCCGGTTTCTTGAGCTGCTGGCGGAAAAGGGCGCAACGCAATGAGTCTTTATGATCTGATGATTCGTGGTGCAACGCTGGTGCGGCCCGCCGATCTGGCGCAGGCGGATCTTGCCGTTGCCGATGGGCGCATCGTGGCGATCGGGCCGGAGCTTGAGGGCAGCGCCGCCACCGAGATCGATGCGCGCGGCCTGCACATGCTGCCCGGCGCGATCGACGCGCATGTGCATTTCAACGATCCAGGTCGCGCCGATTGGGAAGGCTTCGCCACGGGAACCCAGGCGCTGGCTGCGGGCGGCACCACGAGCTTTTTTGACATGCCGCTCAACGCGCATCCACCGACCGTGGACGCGGCCAGCTTCGATCTCAAGCTGGCGGCGGCGCAGAATTCGGCGGTGGTCGACTTTGGGCTGTGGGGCGGGCTGGTACCCGGCAATGTCGAGCAGCTGGCCGAGCTGGCCGAGCGCGGCGTGGTCGGCTTCAAAGCCTTCATGTCCAACAGCGGCATCGACGATTTTGCGGCGGTCGACGATCTCACACTCTACGAGGGCATGGCTCGCGCCGCGCAGCTCGGCTGTCTGGTCGCGCTGCACGCCGAGAACGATCAGATCACGGGCGCGCTGGCTCGTCGCGCGGTGGCCGAGGGCCGTACCGGCATTCGCGATTATCTCAATTCGCGGCCGGCGATTGCGGAGCTTGAGGCGATCGAGCGGGCGATTGTGCTGGCTGAGGAGACCGGCTGCGCGCTGCATATCGTGCATGTCAGCACCGGGCGCGGCGTGGCGCTGGTCGCGGCGGCGCGAGCGCGCGGCGTGGATGTGAGCTGCGAGACCTGTCCGCACTATCTGGCACTGACCGGCGACGACATGGAGGAGCTGGGCGCGGTGGCCAAGTGCGCGCCGCCCCTGCGATCGGCGGAGGAGCAGGCCGCGCTGTGGCAGCATATTTTCGACGGCACGCTGCCGATGGTGGCCTCGGATCACTCGCCGGCGCCGGCTAGCCTCAAGACCGACGCCAACTTCTTCAAGGTTTGGGGCGGCATCTCCGGCTGCCAGTCGCTGCTGGCGGTGATGCTGACCGATGGCTACCACGCGCGGCAGCTTCCGCTCACGACGATCGCGGCGATCACGGCTGAGTATGTCGCCCGACGCTTCAACATCCCCGGAAAAGGCTCGCTAGCGATCGGAACTGACGCCGATCTGGTGCTGGTCGATCTCGCGGATCAATCGATTCTAGAGTCGAGCGATCTGTTCTATCGTCATCGCCACAGCCCCTA
>DASWTW010000135.1:0-6664 GCA_036401895.1 Herpetosiphonaceae bacterium
TTGGGCGAGGCTCCGCACTGGGTGTAGCCGTCGATGACCACGCCGTCCACGAACTTATCGTCGACCTCGATACCCTCGATCGCGTCGGCCGGCGCCTGGATCGTCACCAGGTTCGGGCAGGAGCCGTCGGAGTTGCGAATATCGAACACGATCGTGTCGCGGCCGTTGCGGTTGGTCGCCTCGTCGACGGCGGCCTTCAGCGTGCAGGTGTTGAGCGATGTGCGGCACTGACCATCGCCGGGAGTCACGTCGGGCTCGAAGCCGGCTGAGTTGACGGTAAAGGTAGCCTGCATCGAGATACTGCCCTCTTCCTCGTCGGGGACCGGCACGCCGGCGCTGGTGGACTGACCCCAGTTGGCCAGCACGCTTTGCACGTCGGCAATATCGACACAGCCGCTGCCGTTCACATCGCGGCTAGCCAGCACCTCGCTGGTACAAGCATCGTGTTCGGCCAGGCTGGTCCAGCCTTCTAACACTTTCAGCGCGTCGACATCGTCGATCAGCTGATTATCTGTCAGGTCCAGGTGCGCAGGGCCAACCGGCGGCTCCTGAGCGACTATATCTGTCGGGGGAACAGCGGCAAAGGTCAAGCTGAGGCTGAGGCCGAGGATCGTGCTCCAGCGCAGCCAGCTACTTGCAGTGTAAGCCATACATTTCCTCGCTCGGCATATCATTCACGCGTGCTTGAGCGCGTACAAAGCTGATCATCGGGGTTTACTTCGTCGCAACATCAAGAACTGTATCGGCGGTCGTGAAGGCAATGGCGTTGCCGTGCGGATCGACGAGCTTAACGCTTTCCAGGGCGAGCGCATACTGGCCCGCCTGCGCAGCCGAAAACTCGATCGTCGCCAGCACCACCCGCCCATTGACGCCGCGATCGATACGCTGGGCGCGCTTGGGCCGCGTGTCGTGGCAATCCTTGACCGGGCAGGTCGCCGCGCCGATCGTCACCGCTCCTTGCTGCTCAACCGGCTCTAGCGCGAGGAGATCACGGCCCGATCCTTCCAGATCGCTAGCCGCCGACGCGTCGAGCAGGCGCAGCTGCGTGCTGTCGAAGCGGACCTTGGCCTGGAATGCGGCCAGATTCCGTACATGATTGGCTACAACGCGTACTGTCAAGGCCGTACCGGCCTGGTTGGAACCCACAGGTTCTAGCGTGACCGTAGCGACCTGGGACGCGCTGGCTGCCGCCTGCTGGTTAAAGAGCACCAGCCCAAGCAGCCCGACCGCTGTGATGACCGCGAAGACAACTGCATAGAGCAACCGTCGTTGTACGAGCGTTCCCAACATCTGCTTCCTCCTATGCCCTTTCTGGCTCGTCGGTGCCGGAGCATTCCCTCCTGTTCCAGGCGCGGCGAGTCTGCCTCGGAAGGAGAAGTTTCGGGCGAGACTTCTCCCAATTAATCTGCGTTTAGCGACAAATCGGTCACTCGATAAGCAGCCCAAATAGATCGACAGTGCGGATCGCACTGTCTGGTTGGCAAGTAATCCGTGTGGCTGTTTTAGGCGGTTAGCGAGTAAATAGTGATTGTGTTTGTGCTCCCGTTGGGCGGCTATCGATACCGTCGCCATCGCTGGCTACCACCGGCGCGGTGGCGGGGATCACCCGTGTTCGCTGGAGCGCGTAGCCAAGCAGCGCAAAGCCGATGCCCAGCACCAGACCAAACATCACGCCCAGTGTGATCGTCCGCGTGGGCTGCGGCTCGATCGGCGCGGTAGGCGGCACGGCGCGATCGATGATCGTCAATTGCATCACGCGATCCGGCACCTGCTTGCGCAGCGCCTCGCCGACCGTATTGGCGATCGCCGCCGCATAGCTCGGCTCAGTGCTGCGGGCGCTAACCTCGATCAGATTGGTCTCAGGAACCACAATCGCCGCGATCTCGGCATCCTCGACTACCTCCAGCGGAATGCCAAGCGCCTTAGCAACCTGATCCTGCATCGAGCTACCCATCGCGTTACGCGCCAGCGTGTTGATGGTCGTGCGCCGCTCCAGCGAGTTCTGCGCGTCGATCAGCAGCCGTGGATCGTCAAGCTGATCGCTGGGGCTGAGCTGTACCGTTGTCGTGGCGCGATACACCGGCGATTGCCGGGAGACCGCCCAGGCCGCGCTGCCTGCCGTTACCAGCACCGCCAGCAAGATCAGCCACCAGCCGCGCAGCAACACTCTGAAGAAGGTATCGATGTCCATCTCGTCTATGCTCTCTTTCTCAATCGGCAGGCTGCCTGTTTAGTACGCGCCGCGTCCCGTAAACACGACCAGACAGGTTCGCAGCAGAATAATGATGTCGAACCAGATGCTCGCCCGCTCCATATAGGCGATGTCCAGGCGCAGGCGATCGTCGAGCTCGGTGGCGGCGCGGCCCTCGATCTGCCAGAGTCCGGTCAGGCCCTGCGGCACGTCCAGCCGCTCGGTGTGCCAGGAGATGTACAGATCTTTGCCGAAGATCGTCGGCCGTGGCCCGACCAGGCTCATGTCGCCGGTGATGACGTTGAGCAGCTGCGGCAGCTCGTCGAGGCTGGTCTTGCGCAGGATCTTGCCCACGCGCGTAATGCGCGGATCGTTCTTGATCTTGAAGTCCGGCCACTGAAGCTCGTTCAGATGCATAATATCTTTGAGCATCGCCTCGGCGTTGGGTACCATTGTGCGGAACTTGTACATGCCGAAGCGCCGCCCGCCGCGTCCGGTGCGCTGCTGCCGGTAGAAGATCGGCCCGCCCGGCGACTCGATCTTGATCAGAAGAGCGATGACGGCAAAGATTACCAAAAGAAACGGCAGTGCCAGGCCACACAGAAACAGATCCATCGCTCGCTTCAAGCGCAGATAGGCTTTGCCGCGTATCAGGCGGCGATTGGGATCATATTGCTCAAACCAGGGCGTTGACTGTGCTTCTTCACGAACTGTTAGCTGGGATAACGCCATTACCGTGCTCCTCTGCTCATTCCTTGTGTTGATTGAATACTAGATTGGTTCATGCCGTCACGACATACGTTGGCAGAAGCACGCTTAGACGCGCTGAACTTCTGCGCTGGCCTCAAGCACGGTAGCGCCATCGAGTACCGGCAGTTGTTCGGTTGATCCACGCTGATCGAAATCATCTTGACCACGACGTTTTACACCACTGGGCTGCATATCTTGCTCCGCCTGATACAGCAACTCTTCAAAAGTGACGCCTTGATCGGGAAAGCTTGCAACGCCGGAGCGCAGCGAAATACCCAGACGCCGCTGGGCCTGCTCATTCAGTCGCTCCACAATCGCTGCGGTCTGCTCTTTATGCATTTCCGGTGCCACCAATACTAGCCGGCCCTCTTTTGCGTGGTCCAGAATAAAATCTGTGCGACGCAGCGTGCGGCCCATCAGCCGGGCCAGCGCCATCATGCTGTAGCGCTTGGCCAGCAGCCGCTGAATCTCCTGGGCGGTGGCTTGCAGATCGGCGCGTGCTCCATCGGCTTCAAGCACCAGAATGCTGAGCGGACGGTTCACCCGGCGTGTGTACTGCATCTCGCGCTTGATCAAGTTCTCGGCCTCGTTCATGTCGTAGACGCGGCCCTCGGTATCGGTAAAGATCAGGCTGCGTACGGTGTCGATAAAATCTGCGCTCAGCCGGCCGACGGTGTAGGCCAGTGTGGCGGTGGTGATGATCGCAAACAGCTCGAAGAGCGAGAGATAGGTGTACCCGCCGCCCCAGGCCGGCCGATCGTCGATCGATGACGCGACGATGAACGACACCACTGCGAGCACGCCTACCAGCCAGTGCGATCGGCGCCTCCACTGCGGCAGAGTCAGACCGACGATAATCATCACGACAGCAGCAATATACGCACCATATGAGATGTTAAATACATCTGGACTGCCGATATCAAGATCAAGCCGCTCGATATTGAACAGGAACGACAGCCACAGTACGAGGGCCAGAATGTATCGGTTAAGACGCAGCATGTTTCCCACCTTCTCTTACCATAATAGTTACTTTGATCAGCTAGTTACCTGCTTCTGATGCCCCAGATTGTTGCAAACAACAACTCATACCGTGATCGGGCAAGACTGGCTGCTACGCCGACCAGATGCTGGCCCACTCAAGAGGCGCTCAGTTGTGGAGCGACTGGGATCGTTGAGCTGTGTGCGGGTACATCGACGCACCACACCGTCTGCCACACGAGGGGCGCTCTGCCGCAGCCTGGCGACGAGCTGAAGGAGCTAAGCTATTACGCAGTACTTTTGCTACGTCGCTGATAGTACTGTACTTACTACAACGCCTCAGACCGCCCAAAGTTACGGTAGCTCAGCGTCAATTTTTGATCATCTGGCTGATAGCTGGCTGATATAATCCGAGCGTGTGAGGAGGTTGAACTGTGCGGCGGATCTATACGGTGATCTTGTTTGTGGTGATGGCGAGTATCGATAATACAGTGCTGGCGCTGCTGCCGGCGCTGACTACGCGTATCGGAGCCGAGCTTAGCGTGTCCAGTCAGGATCTTGGCCTGGCGATCGGTCTGAACCGCGTGGTGCTGGCGCTGACGGCGGTCTTCTGGGGCTATCGCGGCGACCAGAGCGATCGCCGGCGCCTGATGATTTTGGGCACGCTGACCTGGGTCGTACCGGTTGGGCTGATCGTCCTGGTCCAGTCCTACGCGCAGCTGCTGGGATTGATGCTGGCGGCAGGTCTTGGCCTCGGCTGCATCTCGACCGTGGGCTACAGCGTGATCACCGATATTGTCGCGCCGCGCTGGCGTGGCGTCATGCTGGGCCTGTGGGGGCTGGCGCAGGGCATCGGCACGCTGAGCGGTGGGCTGCTGATCGGGCTGCTGCCGGTCAGCGCCGCGTGGTCTACGCCCTTCGGCGTGCTGGCAGCGTTCGGCGTCGTCTGCTCGATCGCCGCGCTGCTCACTGTCGCTCCGCGCAAAGGCGGAGCGGAGGCTGCGCTTCAAAATCTGTCGCAGCAAGGGATCGACTACGATTACCGCATCAAGTTCGACGATCTGCCGCTGATTCTGGCGAAGTCGAGTAATCGCTGGCTGATGCTGCAAGGCTTTCTGGCACAGTTCGCCTTTGGCGCGCTATCGCTGCTGCCCGCGCTGCTGGCGGCCAAGATGCTGGCTCAAGGGCTGGATCAGGCGCGGGCGACCGGCGTCGCGGCGCTGCTGATCGTCGTGCTTCAGCTGGGCGGCGTGATCTCGATCGCGTGGGGCTGGCTTGGCGACCGGCTTCAGGCGCGCTATCCACGGGCGCGGGCGCTGCTGGCGGCCTACGGCTTCTGGCTGGCGCTGCCCTGCTATATCGCGCTCTTCTGGCTGCCGCTGCCGCTGCGTGGCCAGCTGGACGGCAGCGCCCGCGCGATTCTGGCCGAGCAGCTTGGGAGCAATGCCTGGTTTTGGGTAGCGCTGCTGGCGTCGACGCTGGCTACGATCTTCCAGGCAACGAACGCGCCGAACTGGTTTGCGATGGTCAGCGAGGTCAATCTGCCGGAGCATCGCGGCACGGCGTTTAGCTTCATTAATCTGGCCAACAACATCGGCGCGGCGATCGGTGTGATCCTGGTGACGCGTACATTTGACTGGCTCCAGAGCACAGTTCCCGCGCCCGACAACTACGCGATCGGCCTGACGCTGTTTCAGCTTTTCTTTCTGCCTGCCGGTCTGTGCTTCTGGCTGGCGGCGCGCTCCACGCCTCAGGATATTGCGCAGATGCAGGCCACGCTGAGCAGCCGCGCCGCCCAGGCAGTCGCAGCGCCGCGCGAGGATGAGCGAGCCATTGCGGGCGTGTAACAGCCGAACATAGCGAATTCGCCGCTAACACAAAACGACCGGAGCATATCCGGTCGTTTTGCCTGTTCGGGTGGGTGAAGGTGGTTATTGACGCACGGCGTTCAAAAAGTTGACGTTGAACGAGTCGGTCTCGGCCACGAAGCGCACGGTGTGCGATCCCGCCGTCAGCGGAATCCAGCCGGTCCACACATCCTTCCAGGTCTGCCAGCTGCCGGTCTGCGGAACGCTGATCGGGCCGCTGACGTCGACGCCGTCGACCTCGATGTGAAAGCGCTTGCCGCTGTACGGGCTTGCGACGCGCGTGCCGAAGGTGTAGTTGCCACCGGCTGTCACGTTCACATCGTAGGCCAGCCACTCGCCGGCCGTGACGTAGGCGATGTTGTAGGCGCCTTCGCTGTCGGAAGTCTTTTGAATATCGACATCATCCGAGCGATACTGGCCGCCCGAGTTGCCGCTGGTGCTATCCATGTAGCCGTTGTTGTGGCCACCAGACTTGTAGTCTTCAGCCTGGAATTTGCCCGGCAGCGTGATCTGGCCTGGCGTTATTGGCGCGGGCGTGGCTGACGGCGCAGGCGTGGCTGACGGTGCAGGTGTGGCCGATGGCGCGGGCGTGGCCGACGGCGACGGTGACGGGATCGAGCCACAGGAAGACTGCACAATCTTGCCGGAGCGGGTGGATGGGGTGGTGGTGACGTAGCCGCACTCGAAGTCGCGGCGCCAGCCACCGCTGATGGCGTAGCGCTTGCCCAGCGGCGCACCGAGCGAGATGTTGTAGTTGTCGTACTGCCACCACTCGCCGTACCGGGCCGGGTCGGAGTAGCGGAAGTAGGCTTTGCTGTTGTTGGTGATCAGCAGGTACGACGCCAGCCCAAACGTCTGCCGGTTGTAGTCGTAGCGC
>DASWTW010000136.1:0-13824 GCA_036401895.1 Herpetosiphonaceae bacterium
GCTGCCGGATCGCCAACGCCTGCTCGTGGTAGGGCTGCGCGTGGGTGTACTGCCCTTGGTCGTGGAGGACTCTGCCCACGTTATTGCGGCTCCTGGCTGTGTCGGGATGGTCATTGCCGAGGACGCGCTGCCGGATCGCCAGTGCCTGCTCGTGGACACGTTGGGCCGCGGCGTACTGCCCCTGGTCCCTGAGCAGTTCGCCCAGGTTATTGAGGCTCCGGGCGCTATCGGGATGGTCATGGCCGAGCACCTGCTGCCGGATCACCAGCGCCTGCTCGTAGGCGCGCTGCGCTTCTGCATAGACGCCCAGCTGCCGGAGATGCTCGCCGAGCGCGTTCGCTAACCCCGCCGCTCTGGCATCGCCGCGCGGCTGGGCCGTCTCGGTGATGAAACGGAGGTGCGGCTGGACGGCCAGCAAGGGACGGGGATTCCGTTGCTCGTTCAGCGCATCGGCGGCACGCAGGATGGTCGTTTCCACCGTCGCCTGGGCCACGGCATCCACCAGCACCGCCTGCACAAAGGCCGCTACCAGTCGGTGCATGCGCAGGCTTCCTGCCGCATCCGTGTCCAGCAGTCCCACGTCAATCAGGCGCATCAGCGCATCCTCGGCCAGCAGCGCCCGCTCCGCATCTGCGTCCAGGCGCTCCAGGGTGTGGAGCAAGAGCCAGCGCGGCAGCGGCTCGCCTGGTGCACAGCAGGCGGCATGCGCCAGCAGCGTCAGCGCCAGGGCATCGGTCGGATCGGCGGGATCGAGCCTGGCATAGCTCTGCTCAAAGGTGCGCGCCACATGCTGCATGTGCTGCGTCGGCGAGAGTCCGGCTTCCTGCAACGAGCGGTCGTCGAGGATCGTCGGCGCGTGGAGGCGTTCCCGGTACTGCGCGGGCGTCACGGCATAGCGGTATTTCGCCAGGAAACTGCCCGCCAAATGCAGCGCTAGGGGCAGATCGCCCAGCGCCTCAGCAATCGCGGCGAGATCGGGATCGGCGGCGGGGAGGTCCGGGCGGAAGTGACGCAGCAGGGCAAGACTTTCTGGGCGGGACAGCACGTCCAGCGGGACGGCCTGCATGCCAAGCGCCACGTCCCAATGCTGGCGACGGCTGGTGACGAGAATGCGGCAGCCACCGTGGTTTGGTCGCCACTGCGCCAGCAGCGCCTCGTTCTCGCAGTTGTCGAAGACCAGCAGCCGAGGGAGCGGGTGTTCCCAGGCCGCTTGCACGAGCTGCACTTGCTTGTCGAGGGGGAGCTGGTCAAACGTCGCTTGGAGCCGCATGCCCCGGTCGCCGCCACAGGCCGCCACTTCCGCCGGGATCGCCGCGAGGTCGGCAAAGCTGAGCCAGAACACGCCGCCGGAGAAAAATTGTCCATAGCGATGCACAAACTCGCACGCGAGCTGAGTCTTGCCGATGCCCCCAAGTCCGGTGGCTGCCGCGATCTCCACCTGCCCAATCGCCGCCGTCCCACGCACCGTCAGCGCCCGGGCCAATTGGCGGAGATCGGCATCTCGGCCCACGAAGAGCGGATTGCGACGCAGCGGCATCCGGGAACCAGACGGTAGGGGCGCCGGCAGCGGCACGCGGTCCAAGGGCAGCGCTGTGATCGGCACCTGGGTGATCTGCGGATTGGGATCGCTGGGCGTGAGGATAGCTGGTAAGTGATCCGGGCTGTGCTCGCCACGAGCGACCGCCACAAACACCGCCCGCTCGTGGGGGGCAAGCCGCAGGCAGATCACCAGCCGGTCCGCGACCCCGCGCGAAGGCCGCTGAACGTCGGCTTCCAGCTTGCGGATCGTCACTTCCGCGCAGCCCACGCGGTGCGCTAACGCGGCCTGGGTCAGATCGAGGGCTTTGCGACGGCGGCGAAGCCACGATCCCAGCGACACCTTGGTTTCAACATTCTCGGGCATAGTTCGTTCTCCTGAACGCACGAGCGGCACCTACCTATGGTCTTGGCAGCTGGGCAACGTGGGGGCAGCGATGGGTACCTCCGCTCGGAGACGTGCAGTACCGTCACTGGACGTGCGTCGGCATCCATTAACTCTATCTTAACGCAATCGGTTGCGGATCGGAAACCGATAGCACATCCTGGGAGAAATGTGGTGTACTACGGCGAGCGGAGCTGCGTCCCTATCACAGTGGAGGTGGAGCGACGAGCGATGAGCGGCTGGCCTGGTCCGGGTGCATCGCCCGCGAGGTCAGCATCACCCGCAGTGGCGCACCCGCGGGATGTGCCCGTGATTCGTTCACGAACGGAGGTACAACGACCAACAGTGAACCCGACCTGCCTGTCCACAGGTGCGTGCTGCTCGTCCCGTGGATGCAGTGATCAGCCATTCCCGATCCGCGTGATCGGTGGACGACCCGATCCGCCCCCCATCAGTATAATATCTGGAGAGGTTCCTATGTTCAAACGTCTGGTGCTCCTGTGCCTGCTCGCTGTTGCGACCGTGTCCGTCAGTCCGCCGGCCCAGGCTGCGGGACTCACCGTGTCGATGCAGTGTTCGGCATACCAAAATTGGGAGCTCACGTGGCGGCTCGACATTGACTGTGAGGCGCACGCGTCGGGCGGCCTCAGTCCGTACACCTTTCAGTGGTACCAAGGGACGAGCCTGGTGAAAACGGAAACGACCAGCGGCACCAGCTATTACTTCGGTGGATGTCGAAAGGGGTCGGGAACAACGAGAACCTATCAGGTTCTTGTGACGGATACGCGTGGCGCACAGGGGTCTGCATCATCCACCGTCACCTGCTAGGCGTCAGACCCATCGAGGTCGTCCTGGGATGATCACCAACTGAGAAGTACCACGGACACGCCAGAGTGCTACCGAAAGCGTCACGGGCGCAGGGAACGCCCGCGCTCTGTTCCCCCAGCGCTGGGAGGGCATGATTTCTCGCTGCTTCACGCTCAACCAGATGGCGTCTCCTGCTCGTCGCACCACAGTGGTTTGAGCCTGGGGGTCCTCCGGTCACGCTCGGTGCTGCTTCCGCTACGATACTCGTGCTGCTCGGCTGCGTCGGGGTCACGTTGACCAGGCACAGCACTGTCTCAAAACTCCTAAGACCTCGCGAGAATCGTATGTTGGAGCCATATTTTGACACTCTTGCGGCACATGCTCTCAAAAGGTGGACGTTTTGAGACGTGGTTTCAACCTACGTATCACTCCTGTTTCACCAGAGACTTCATGCGCATGTCCTCGCACATCCATCATTTCATCCGCTCCCAGCCGCATGCCCAGCGTGCATGTCCATGCTACACTCGTACCCCACCCCCCGCTTTCGAGGAGAACCCTATGTTGCCACGTCTGTTTGCCATCCTGCTGTTCGCAGCCGCACTTGCCACCGCGCACTCCGCTGCGGCGGTCGAGCCGTTGACCATCACCTCCCTGAAGTGTGAAAATCTAGGTGCTGGGAAAGCCCTCTGCGATGCGACCGTGACCGGTGGCACGGGCAGCTACACCTATACCTGGTCGAAACTCGTCGGGGGGACCCCCATGAACTCCTGGACCACCACCGACGGCTCGACCATGACGGGCTGTACCGTCGGCACTACCAACTACTTCCGGCTCGTCGTGCAAGATAGCGCCGGAGCCACCGCCTCCGCGACCAGAGGCGTCTACTGCACACGAATCGTCCCGTAGGCACGAACCACCAGCACCGTCAAGCAGCGTCGCAGCCGAGGCTGCGACGCTGCTTCAGCGTATCGCAGCTCGGTCATACCACATACCTCGCCCTCGTCCCTCTCCCCCATACGTACAGATGCTACCCTCACAAGCGCAGCTCGTTAAACGCCCGGCTGTCGAGCAGTAGCTCCGTGCAGCCCAGCGGCTTGCGACGTGCGCGGAGCAGCTGGACATGGACGCAGAAGCGCTCGAAGCGCTGCGCGTCGCTCGGCTGGTGCAGGTCGATGTAAAACCGCAGCGCCACGAGGCCATGACCTCATGGCCAGTGACAGAGGATCATGCGTAGGAGCCGGGCACGAATCGAAAGCGGGCCCGAATAAGGCCCGCTTCGGCAGCCGATCATGAGCTCATCGTGTTACCGATGGTTGAGCAGATAGTAGCCCGCGCCAAGGATCGCGATCGCCATGACGGGTCCACTGATGTGCAGGATACTGGCGAGCAGCAGTGCACCACCACCGAGCAAGACGTAGCCCAGCATCCGATTCCGATCCTGTGTCCCCAGCGGAGTGCGTGCGTCCTGGGCGCCGACGACGGCCTGGTGGCCCAGCGATGGTTCCCCGACCTTCGGCATGACCAGCATGAGGATCACATAGAGCAGCACACCGCCGCCATGAAGCAGTGTCAGGGCAATAAAGCCCAAGCGGACGAGCGTCACATCCCAGCCAAACGCTTCCGCGATGCCACCAGCAACACCAGCGACCTGTTTATTTGTCATCGAGCGGGTCAATTGTGTTTCCATGGGTGCTTCCTTCTATTCTTGTTCGTGTCATTGCTGTTTGTATCAGCAGATTGTGGTTCATAGGACGCACATGCGGCACGGGATGTTGCATCCCGCTGTACGACCAAAGGCCGATTGTGCACGCATGTGGAATTCGTCCTGATAGTGCCGGGTAGCCTATGGCTCAAACTGCGAAACGGGTGGCCGGCTTGCATGGCGATATGGGCCACCTCGCACGTGCTCCCGCCACTGGCCTCGTACAGGAGTCCTCGGCGTTGCTTGATCGTTCGCAAGACTTCCAGTGGGCGAGATGCTGGCTGCTCCTGGGGGTGAACTGGTCAAGTAAGCGCTGCGCTTCGCACCAGTTGTTCGGAGTGCGCCCCTACGTACGGGCGGCATCGCTCCACGCGAGCGCAGCCAGCCATCGACGGGAGGTGAACCTGCCGGTCAGCATTTGGTACACTACCGCTGATTCGATGCTGACCGATGGCGCTCGTGGGAGCGCTCCACGTTCATACAAAGGACTCGCATGCAGCTGACCTACCTCCCGCTCGGTGGTGCCCAAGAAGTCGGTGCCTCCTGTGGCCTGCTCACGATTGGCGAGACCCGGCTCTTGATTGACGCGGGCCTCCGTCCTGGGGCGGCTCCCGGAGCGCCGCGCACGCCCGATCTGCATCGGCTGCCCGCGCCGCCGGATGCGATCCTGGTGACGCACGCGCATATTGATCATACCGGCGCGCTGCCGCTCGTCGCCGCGCTGTATCCCCAGATCCCGATCTATGCCACGGAGAGCACGATCGCGCTGATGCGGGTGCTGCTGCTCGATAGCGTACGGGTGATGGAGGCGGAACACCTCCGGCAGGAAGGCGAGACCCCGCTCTATGATCTCGCGCAGGTGGAAGCGCTGCTGGCGCGGATCACGCCGATTGCCTTCGAGCAGGTCTTTCAGCCCCTCGCCGCGCAGCCCACCATCACCGCCCGCTTTCTCCGCGCCGGGCACATCCTGGGGGCTGGGATGCTGGTGCTGGACACGCCCGCCGGGCGGGTGCTGCATACTGGCGATTTTTCCGTGACGGATCAGCGCACGATCAAGAGCGTCGATCTCCAACGCCTGCCGGAGACCGTCGATCTCCTGATCTGTGAAGGGACGTATGGCAATCGGGCGCATAGCGCGCGGCGGGAGGAAGAGCGCCGCCTGGTCGAGACGGTGCAGGGCATCGTCGGGGCCGGTGGCCGCGTGCTCTTCCCGGCGTTTGGTGTGGGGCGTGCCCAGGAACTCGTCCTGATCCTCAAAGCCTTTCGCGCCAACGGCGAGATCCCGCCCGTTCCGATCTATATCGACGGCATGTGCCGCGCGGTGTGCGACACCTACCAGGCGCAGGTTCACGATCTGCATCCCAAGCTCCACAATCAGCTCCGCAATGGCCGCCGCCCGCTCTTTGCTGATCCGTCGCTGCGGGTGTTCGCCATGCGCCAGGGAGAGCGGGATATGCTGCTGACCGGACATACAGCCGCAATCATCGTATCGTCGTCCGGGATGCTCAGCGGTGGTCCCGCGCCGCTGTATGCCCGTGCCTTGGCGGCCTATGCGCAGGACGCGATCTGTTTCACCGGCTATCAAGATGAGGAGTCGCCCGGCGCGGCGTTGCTACGCACCAAGCAAGGCGATACGGTTACGCTTAACGGGGAGCGGGTAACGCTCGCGTGCCAGGTGACGCGCTACAACCTATCGGTCCATGCCGACGCGGAGCAGATCGTGCATCTGATTACCAAGGTGCGTCCCCGCCAGGTGGTGCTGATCCACGGTGAGCCGACGGCACTCCACGCGCTGGCCGAGCGGCTGCGCGGGTATCGTGTAGCGATTCCAGCCTGTGGTGAAACGGCCACCGTGCGGGCAGCGCGGCACGCGCTGCCAACGGAATCACGCCCCACCCCGGCCCCTGTGGGCGTGCCAGCTCCTGTGCCGATGGTGGACTCGCCGACACCGGCGACGCTCTATGCTGCCGTGCAGGCGACCGGCGCGGCACCGCGACCCTGGACGGCGGTGGAGATCGGGCAGCGCTACTATGGCGCGGCCTACACCCCGGCGCTCCGGCCCCTGGTTGAGCAGACGCTGGTCGGTGCCGAGCGCTATTTCCGCCCGCAGCGCCTGGGGGCGCAGATGACCTATCTCCCACGATCCGCCGAGGAGGTGGCGCAGCGGACGGCGCTCGTCGCCACACTTGCAACCCTTCAGCCGGGCGCGATCGTGCTGGTGCAGGCGGCGAACGGGCAGGGTGAGCCCCGGCTGGCGATCGTGGTTGCGCCCGTTGGGAATGTGGTGGAGCTGATCGCCGACGGCTGGAAAGGCACCACCCATCCGCTCACGGTCGTGCAGCTCGTGCCATGGATCGACCACCCGGATCTCCTGAGCCTGGAACCGAGCGAGATCAAAGCACGGCTGCGGCAGTGGCGGGAGCAGCTGGCAACCGAGGCCGTCGATCCGGTCGCACTCTGGGATGCCAGTGACGGCCAGGCTCACACCCTTGCGGAGCTAGCGACGCGCGGCGCAACGGCCGAGGTCCGCCTGGCGCTCGGCCTGGCCCTGCTGCGCTACGGGCACATGCTCTGGCAGTGCGCGGGCGGCGTGTGGACCCCGCGTGATCGGGCCACCGTGTTAGCGCGTAATCCTGGCTTCGCGCACCACCTCCAGATGGTGCATGCGGTCGGGCAGCGGGTCACTGATCCCGGCGATAATGCGGGCACGTTGACGGGGCGCAGCCGCTGGGGTGCCGTGGAAGTGGCGTGGGACACGGGGACGACCGACTGGCGGACCAGCCATCGGCTGACGCTGGGCACTGGGGTGCAGGATGCGCTGGCTGCCGCCGCGCCTGACTAAGGCGCGGGCGATCTAGGACAAATCTTCGTCCCAATTTCGTAGGTCGCGGCGCGCTGGGAGCTTCCGTCCCTTCCGCAGGTGAATCTCGGTGGTCAGGATGGTGATCCCGGCATGGCGGGGATCAAACACGGGATAGCCTGCCACGCTGACCTGATCGCGGGCGCGGCTGAACTGCCGGGCAAGCGGTGTCCACTGCGCTCGTGTCAGGACGACGAGACAGTCGGTGCGGGTGGGCGGCTTGGGGAGGGCCGGATCGAGGGCAGGCGCGGCGGGGGCGAGCACGGCGAGGACCACGAGATCACCACGCTCGACGATCTGCACCGGTTTCCCGCGCAGGGTGATCGTCACATCGGTAGCTACAGCGAAATGGGCGGCTAATTGGGCTAAGATCTTCGGGAATTGGGAGACCTGCAACGGCTTGGGTGAGCGTGATAGCACGCGGTCTGCGTCCTCGGGTCGTGCGGGTCGCGGCGGGCGGGCTGACCGGACCTTTGGGAAGATTTGCCGCCGTATGGCTGGCGCGACGCGCGCGGTCAACAGGTGAAAGAACACGCCGCCGGGCGTGCGCCGCTGCCCATCCTGACGGAGCAGCCCACCTTGCGCCTCGATGCGCTGCGTCTCGTCGAGCACGGCCAGGACGGTATCAGGACCAAGGATGGCCACGGCCCGCTGGATCTGGGCGATGGGTTCAAGTGCCGTTTCGCCGAGCTGGGCCGCGATCGTATCGGCGAGTGGCTCGTTGGTCTGGTGATCCTGGTGCATGGGGTGATTCTCGGTGGGGAGGGCGATCGTGTCAAGGCGCATCCATCCACGGGGTCAGGCCGCAAGCGTCGGTCTGGAGATGGAGGATTAAGCGGCCTGATCCAGATCATCGAACAGGAATAAGGGCACTTGGGTGCCAGTCGGGCTAGGCTGGGCCTCGAAGCGGCGGAGACTCCAGGGGATCGGCGGCTGGGGCCGTTCAATGCCATGCCGGGCCATGACTTTGTAATACCCGTTGCGCCCGATCTCGCGCATATGCTCACAGCCGTGGTTGTCGAGCAGCGCCTGCGCGCCGAGCAAGCCGATGCGGGCCATGTGCGCTCGTCCGTACTTTGCCACAACCGCCCGGCCGCCGGCTGATCCCGGCCCGCCTTTCCTGCGCCCCTTATACGGCATCTCGGCTCCTCCTGGGCGGTGGGGCGCGTCGAGCGCGCCCCGTGCAACGGTGCGCTACAGCACATCCTCGGCGGTGACTCGTGGGCGGCTGCGGCGCGGTGTGGGGGCGGGTGGTGGCGTTGGCTCTGGCTGCTCGGCCTCGTCGGTGTCACCCTTGGCATCGAGCATGATCATCTCGCTGGCGACCACTTCGGTCTTATAGCGCTTCTCACCGCTGTCTTGATCCTCCCATGATCGGGTCTGTAAGCGGCCCTCGATGTAGACGCGTGCGCCCTTGCGCAAATACTCCGCGCAGATCTCGGCCAGCTTGTCCCAGGCGACAACCGGCGTCCACTGCGTTTCCTGCTGCGTCTGACCGTCGCCGTCTTTCCCCTTGCGATTGGTTGCCAGGGTAAACGTAACGCGGGCGCTGCCCTGCTGCGTGTACGTGACTTCCGGGTCGTGTCCAAGGCGGCCAGTAAGCTGAACTTTATTGAGATCGCGTGACATAACGAGTATCTCCTGTCTAAGAAACAGGGCGCGGGGGGAGCGCCCGTTCGCTGATACCGAGAGTTAGGCGGCGATCCGGGTGGTATCGACCAGGGCCAGCGGGACACGCTCGGCGGGCAGGAGGACCAGCGCTTCAAGGGCGGCACTGGTCCGATCCCGGCTCTGGCGGTCGAGCTTCCTTCGCTGGTCGATCACGTCGTCCACCTCGGCTTGCATCCGATCGACCTCGGCCTGGGCTTCACGGAACGCGGCCAGCGCGGCGCAGTAGGCGCGATCGTCGGCCAGGGCGAGGGTCACGGCGCGGCTCCGATCGTCAGCGTTCGCGCCTAATCCCTTCGCGCCCCCTGCCGCGTCGATGATGCGCTGCTCGGCCTGGGCTTTCGTGAGGTCGTGGTGGTCCTGGGCGGCGCGGAGAGCGATCCGGGCGGTAGCAAGTCGCTGACGTTTCGTGCTTCTCGTGCTCATGTGTGTACTCTTCCTCAACAGGGGGGCGGCTGGGGGAGGCCGCCCGATCAGCTAATACTCAGACGGCAGGAGCAGACAGGTGCTCGACCGATCCCATTCCGTGATGATCCAGATCTTGGTGCCGTCGCGCAGGTGGTAGGCGCTGAGCAAGCGACCTCCGGTCGTGAGGGCGTGATCGTTGGCCTGGCGGTCGGGTTCGTCGAGATTGCCCCAATCGCCGCGCAGGTGCCGGGCTAAGAAGTGGACGGCGTTCTCGCCCGTTGTCTCCAAGGCGTCAAGGACGCCGGGCGTGGCAACGACCTGGCCGGGATTGAACTGCACGACGGGCAGGGTGTAGGTGTGGATTTGCATATGTATACGCTCCCTCGAAGAAGGCGGGCGCGGGGGGAGACGCCCACGGCTGCTAGAACAGCATCGCGTCGTCGTTGCCAGCGCGGAAAGCGGCGCGATCCCAGCGCATGGCATAGCCGAGTTCGAAGTCGAGATCGTCGGAGGCCAGGCGCAGGGCGTTGCTGTACGTCAAGCCTTCGGCGGCGCACAATTCGAGGGCGAGGAAATGAACTTCATCAAAGGTCGCGGGAGCATTCAGCGGGGGATTGAACGTGGGCGCGGCAGGTGGTACAATCGTCTGAGTCAACATGACGGCACATCTCCGTTGTGTTGTAGGGCTCGTTTGGTGCTGTTATCACCAAGCGGGCCGTTTTGTTTTTCAGTGAGAATAGTATAGCAGAAATAATAGAAAGTGTCAAGTGTTTTTGTGCGGTTTCGGTGAAATTGGTTGACGATTATACGCGATTGATTTGCTATAAATAGACATAACTGAATGGTGTGAAACGCTCTAGATGTGACAATAACTATTTACACTTGCTTGATGGTCGGGCGGTCCTGATCCTGGCTGCGATGGGGTGTTGGGCGCTCCCTCGGTGGTCGCGGTGGTCCTGCGGTGGGGACCAGGGTGGGCCTCTGCCGGAATCGCCGGAACGGTCCCACCGGATGCTGATGCGGCGGAGCCGCACCGCCTCCTTGCTGCCGGAGCATGGGGTGGCCCTGTGTGTGCCGCTGCCGTTTACCGCCAATTCAGTCGGCGTCCCACCCGCTGAACCGGCATCTGACCACCGCGCCGGTTCTGCCCGGTCCAGGTTGCCCGGAGGGACGCAGCGGGGGAGCCCTCTGGGGGCCGCTGCGCCTGGACGGCGGCAGGTTCGGCGTGGTAGGTTTGCCGGTGTTCAGGGCAGGGCGGCGAACGGCGGGAGCATAGCGGCGGGCCGCTCCTCATGCGGAGGCAGATCTGACAGCAGCGAGCGAGCCCTCGCTCGCTCGCTGCTCCGTGCGTGTGAAGGGCGAAGCACCGCCCTGCCGGATGGCCTGGCCCATGCGCGATCGAGCGCGGGGCATTCACATCCTGGGCAACATGTGCTTGGCTGCTGCCTGTAGTTGAGATGCAGCGGGATGATGACGAGCTCGTCGCGCCTCGATGCTGGGATCGAAAGGCAATGCGTGTAGTTAAGTACCTTGGCAGGGTGTCATTAGTCTCTTTTTACAATCCCAACCTAGGTAGAGTGTTCCAAGGGCAAGGACAATACGCAGCGGCGCAGCGCTATTTTGAGCAGGCGCTGGCGATCCGTAAGCGGGTATTGGGCTCGGATCATCCTAGCATCGCAGGGAGTCTCACCAATGTAGCTAGTGTACTTATTGAGCAAGGACAATACGCAGCGGCGCAGCGCTATTTTGAGCAGGCGTTGGCGATCCATGAGCGGGTGCTGGGGCCGGATCATCCTGACACCGCCCGCAGTCTCAACAACCTGGGTGGGACGTTCCAACTGGAAGGGCGGTATGCTGAGGCGCAGCGCTATTTTGAGCAGGCGTTGGCGATCCATGAGCGGGTACTGGGACCAGATCATCCTTTTACCCGTATTGTCCAGCGCAATCTGGCGAGCCTTGCGGATAGAAACCAGGAAGGCCAGGCTTAATCAATCTAGCACACAGTGACACTAAGCGTATCCCTAAACACTATCGATAATGACCCATATCAACAGCGTTCCCCAATCCTGCTCGTCTGCTGGGCTCCCGTGTTCCGATCGTGCCTGTCAGCACCGAGAACCGTGACCCCGTGATCGATTCCCTCCCCCTGCTGGGTGATGAGCGCACCTCTGCGTGCCCGTGACCGCCACGGTCGCGCGCTGCTCCCCGACATCAATCGCGGGTGGGAGCAGCGGCACACCACGGATTCCCCGCGCGCTCCCCGCCGAGGCGCAGGCCGTGAGCAAGAATCGGAAGCCGCAGCAGCACTACCCCCTGCTGCACCACGCCGGGATCGTGGAGCAGGTTGCCGAGCGCTGGACCGCCGAGCGGACCTGGCGCTCCAAGCGGCATGCCGCGAGGGCCTGATGACCAGCATGCGTGCCGCACCTGCGGCGTATCAGTGATACAAGAGCAGCGCGAGTCCCCCACGACCACCAGCACCCCCCCGCTGATCAGAACTCCGGGCGTGCGCGTGCGCTGCTTCACACGGGCGCGGCGATATCGTCTGTGCATAGGATGCGCCTCCGGTGCGCTCCCAGAACTCTCTGGTCAGACCACCGACCTGCCCACCGGCTCGACGCGTTCCTCGGGCAGCGGCTGCATCACCGGGCGGGGCAGCCGATCCTTCAACGTGGCAATCTCCTCGGTTGCGGCGGCAAGGTGGTGGCGGAGCTGTCGGGTTTCACGGCGGCGCTGCACCCGACCCGGCACTCCCATCAGCACGACAAGCACCATCCCGATCAGCGTAGAGACCAACAGAATGACCGAAAGCGGCACGAAGCCACTCTCGAACTGCAAGAAGCGCACATTGACCGGGGTTGGGTTCTGCACCCCGAAGGTTGAGAGGACCAGGACCAGGACGATCACGAGCGCAAAGATCGCATATTTCACAATACTGCTCCTATGTGACTACGGGAGCGTCCACTGCCCCATGCAGCGGCGATTCATGGGACGCTCCCGCACGACGTTGACGTGTTCAGCCGGACCGCACGCTGGTGCCGGCGCTCCGATGTCAGCACGTGTGTGGCGTGGAGGGCTTCGCAGCGTGCTGCTTCCCTCCGGCGATCACCTGAAGCAACCCATCGTCCCCCAGCCGCAGGTCTTCCTCAGAGGCAGCAGGTGGCTGGACACGTTCGCGCCGACGCGGCATGCTGTCAGCGATCCCGGCACGCGGCGTAGGCGCTGCGCGCCACGGCGGCATGAGCGGCTAGCTGCGCTGGTGGAGTCGCTTGAGCCAGACGTGGCACCGGGTCAACCAAGCCATCTCGGCATCCTTTCTATCCCGCGTCGACGGTTCAGCACCTGTCACCCTGCCCTAGCCGCGCAGGGTCAGGCGCAGGGTTTCCTCGATCTGTTGCGGCCAGAAGGGCTTCGGTAAAATCAGGACCGGGCATTCAGGGGAGCCGTGTAGGTCGGCCAGGTCATCCGGATAGCCCGTGATCGCGACCAGGGGCAGCATAGGCCAGCGACGGCGCACGGCCCGGATGAACGCGATTCCACTGGCTGGATCGGGGAGGCGCACATCGCTGAAGACGACGGCGATGGACGGGTCCTGCACCAGACAGGCCAGCCCGTCCACCGGCGTGGGCACGGGAAGCGGACGGTGACCGGCGCGGGTCACATATTCTGCCAGCAGGACGCGCATGGCCGGATCATCTTCGACGATCAGGACGGCCGGCAGCACCTGCGCGCGCACAAACGTTCCCCGCCCGTGCTCACGCGAGACCAGCCCGTCTGTCTCCAGGCGGGCCAGCACCTGGCGCATGGTCAGAGGAGCCACGCCGTAGGTGGCCGCCAGCTTGATATGTGGCGGGAGCTTCGCCCCTGCCGGAAGCGCGCCGCGCACGATCTGATCGCGAAGGGCGTCATAGACGCGCTGGGTTCGCGGTCCAAGGCTCTTGGTGTGCATAGTTCCTTTCACAAGCGCATGGAGGAGGGCGAGGTCAGCATGGTGTGCGAAGCAGGTGAGAATCCCCGCCTGGGGAGAACACGCGCGGTGCAGCGTCCGCGTGAAGCCGATCCGCGCGCATGCCACGGACACGCCGCTTTTCTCCATGCTGACCACCCTACGCTGCGCGCCTCTTGGAGGCAGGTGCGGCTCCTGGCTGCCACACAGCCGCATCGTAGCGGTGCGGCTGTGTGGCGTCATAGGGTTGGAAGCGTGGATTAGCGTACCGTTCGGCGCTGGACCAGGTTGACAATGCCGAGCAGCACGACCGCGCCGAGCAGCGATACCAGTAGGGCTGGGAGACTAAAGGCATTGTCATTAATTGTTGCCCCGCCGATCCCCAGGATACGGATAAGAAAGCCACCCAGGAAGGCACCGATGATGCCAACCACAATATTGAGCAGCAGGCCTTGCTGGGCGTCGGTCCGCATCATCATGCTGGCAATCCAGCCGATGATCCCGCCAACAAG
>DASWTW010000137.1:0-21779 GCA_036401895.1 Herpetosiphonaceae bacterium
GACTCCTGCGCCAGCGTCGAGACGATCGGGACGCCCTGCCCCTGGGTGACATCGGCCACCAGGGCCTCGACATTCACCGCACGAGCCAGCGCCTGCCGCAGCCGCAGATCCGAGAAGATCCGCTCCGGCCTGACGTTGAAGACCACGCCATACCAGCCATTTTCCTGGTACGCGCCCACACGCAGCGCCTCCGATTGGGTTGTGCCCGAGAACGGCTGCGTGTTGGGAAACTCCGCCCCCAGCAGATCGCCGCTCAAAGCATCCGCTGCCACACTAACATCCGGCGCGACTACCAGCGCGACCTGATCCAGATTGGGCCGGCCGCGAAAAAACGTGTCGTTGCGCACAAACGCGATCGATTGGTTGGGATTGCGCTGATCGAGCTTGAACGGGCCGCTGCCGACCGCAACCTCCCAGAAGTTTAGCTCGCTGATCTCCTCGGGAGAGCGATTTTGCAGCCGGTGACGCGGCAGAATCGGCACGGCTAGTTCGCTCAGCAGTGGCGCGTACGGCTGCGTGAGCGAGACCACCACGGTCTGCGTGATCGGCGAGCGCACCTGGCCGATGTTGGCGCGCAGATCCGAGAGCAGCGCGTTGGTCGGCGTGATCGTCCGCAGCATGTTGAGCGTCCACAGCACATCGTCGGAGGTTAGCGGCTGATTGTCGTGCCAGGTCACGCCGCTGCGGATCGTAAAGGTGATCAGGCCACCGTCGGGCGAGGTTTCCCACTTCTCGGCCAGATCCGGCTGCGGCTGAAGCTGATCGTCGAGCCGCACCAGGCCGTTATACATTAGATCGGCGATGTGCTCCTCGCCACGGCTGCGCAGATCCCAGGGCTTGAGATCGGGAACATCGGCGGAGATCCGCAGCGTGAGCGCGCCGCCCTGGGGCACACTTGGCGTCGGCGCGGTCGAGGCCGGCGCATTACCGGGCGCGCTATCGGCGGTCGCGGTCGCGGCGGCTGGTGTATTCTCGGCGGCCGGTGTGCCCGACGAGGTCAGATCGCAGCCTGTCAGCAGCACCAGCACCAGCGCGGTCATCCCGCACGCGACGACGAAGGCGCGACGTAGTTCGATCATAGGTTTGCTTTCTCGTTGATTGATCCCAAAAGTGTATGATACACCGCTTCATGCTGCTCGGCGATGCTCGGCCAGGAAAACGCCTCGGCCAGCCTGCGCCCGCCCTGAGCGATCCCCCGTTGTAGCGCTGGATCTGCGGCCAGCAGCTCGATCGCGGCCTTGAGCGCTGTCGGCTCGGCGCGTGGTACCAGCAGTGCGTGCGTTTGATCTTCGAGCGCCGGATTCAGCGGCTCGCTCGGCGCGGTCGTGATCGTCGGGATGCCGTGAGCTAGCGCCGCCAGCAGGCTGCCACGCCGGTAGGAGGCGCCGTCGAGAAACGGCAGCACCGCCAGATCCGAGGCTAGCAGATAGCCCGACACATCCGCCTCCGAGCACGGGCCGGTAATCTGGGCGCGATCGTTCAGGCCGCGCGCTGCGATGAGCGCCTGCACCTCGGCTGCGTAGCGCTGATCCTCGGGCTGCGGCGCGGCGCCACCAATGATCAGCAGCTTGAAGCGCGGCGGCAGCTCAGCCAGCGCTGCTAGCAGCTCGATCACGCCCTTGGAGCGGTTCAGCAGCCCGAAGTAGGCCAGCCACACGGTCTCCACATTCGAGCCCAATCGCCTGCGCCACGCGGTTCGATCGAAGCCATGTGGTGGTGTTGGCGCAATGTTGCTGCCGATCGGGATCACGGTGGTTGGCGTGTCGACGCTTGAGCGCGGCGAGAACAGCTCGCGGCTCGGCTGGGCGCGGCCATGCACGCGATCGTCGTCCTCGGCGTTGGTGAGGATCAGCGCGTCGGCGTCCGCGAAAAAACGTTGAGTGACCCAGCCACGCAGCGGGTCGGCTTTGGGCAGCAGGTAGGGCAGGCGCAGATCATGGGCCGTGACGACGATGCGCGGACGGTTGGGGATCTGTTGCAGACGCCAGGGCAACAGATTGATCGCCGGATGCATAGCGAACGCGCCGGTCTGGTACTGGATATGTACGATCTCGGGTGTGAGCAGCCTGATCACGCGTTTCGTCTGCTGCCAGGAGCGCCAGCCCCAGCCCGCGCCCAGCGGAATCACGGCAGGCTCGCCGCGATCGTCGCTCTCGTCGGCCGGGCCGTTGGTCAGCACGCTTACCCGCTGTCCCCGCGCGATCAGCGCTCGTCCCAGCTGGCGGGTGTAATCGCCAATGCCGCCAATAGCCGGCGGGTACTCGCCGGTGATCATCAGAATATGCAGTGGCGCGGCCATGCGCTAGTGAGCGCGCTCCAGCAGCTGCTCGGCCAGCGTCCGCAACTCGGCCAGCGCGGCAGGATTGACTGGCACCACGCGATCCAGCGCCTGCATCGCGCGCTCGGACTCGTCGCGGGCCAGCCCTTCGACATAGGTCTGCGACTCGGTGCGATCCAGGATCGCCAGCAAGGTCTCGATCTCGGCCTGGCTCAGCTCCGGCTGGCGATACAGCTCGATGAAGCGCTCACGATCGGCGTTGTCGGCGTGCGCCAGGCCATGAATGACCGGCAGGCTCATCTTGCGCTGCACCAGATCGGCGGCGTATGGCTTGCCCGTCAGCCTGGGATCGCCCCAGATGTCGAGCAGATCGTCACGCATCTGAAACGCCAGGCCCAGCGCCTCGCCAAACTCCCACATCGCCGCGATCTGCTCCTCGTCGTCGGTCGCGATGCGCGCACCCAGGCCGGTCGATGCCGCTGTGAGCATCGCAGTCTTGCGGCGAATCGTCTCGACATAGCGCTCGATCGGCACGTCCATCTGGCCCTCGCCGGCCATATCGAGATATTGCCCCTCGCAAATCTGCAAGATGGTGCGGTCGAAGTCGGTCAGAATATGCAGCACGCGATGCGCCGGCACGCCGTTATCGCTCAGGCGATGGACCGCGCAGTGTGCCAGGGCGAACATGCCGTCGCCGGTGTTGATGCTCTGCGGCACACCCCAGATTTTCCAGGCGGTCTTGCGGCCACGACGTACGGCGCTGTTGTCCTGGATGTCATCATGGATCAGAGAAAAGTCATGGATCAGCTGAATACCTGCGCCCAGCGGCAGCGCCTGATGATCCTGACCGCCAAAGAGCTGATTGGCCAGCACTACCAGCAGTGGCCGAACCAGCTTGCCGCTGCTCGCGTTGACCGGCCCGAAGCGCTCGTCCAGCCAGCCGAGATGATACTGCATCATGGCATAGAATGGCTGTAGCTCCGGCCGCGTCTCAGGAAACGTGGCGCGCATCGCCGCGACGATCTGTTGCTGCATGTCTCGATAATCCATTCGATCTCCCGCCCAACCGGCTTGTAATGAGGCCGTAATCCCCCAACCTATACACATCAACGGCCTGCGGCTACACTACATAGTGCAACTCAAGAAAGCTGCCTTTGAAAGGAGCCGCGTATGACACGACAACCTGAATTCCGCTTCAAGCCCGCCGCAGGTGGTCTGGTTAAAGTCCTCGGGCCACTCGAAACCAAAATTATGCAGATCGTCTGGCGCGAAAAGTCGATCACGGTCAAGCAAGTCCATCGCCGCCTGCAAGATAGCCCTGAGAAGCCCGACATCGCCTACACCACCGTGATGACAACCATGACTCGTCTGGCCGACAAGGGCATTCTCGATCGTCGTCGCGATGGCCTGGCCTACGTTTACACTCCCGCTGTCACCAAGGACGACTTCGAGTCGATGATGGTCCAGCGCGTTCTCGACGGCCTGATGGACGACTACGAGGACGAGACGATCGACTACCTGCTGGACTACCTGGCCCGGAACGATCCGCAGCGGCTCCAGCGCATGCAGCGCGAACTCCAGCTCCGCGCCGCGAGTTAGCCTTTGCTGGACAGTACCTTTTGAGTTGCAGACCAAACGGCAGTGCATGACGCACTGCCGTTTGGTTTAATGCTTAGGCCGCCGCGCGCGTCTCGGCGGGCTGCCCGACAATGTTTCCCCACAGATCGTAGGCATTGGCCTGATCGATCGTCACGTCGACGAACGAGCCCACCGCCGCCTCGCCAAAGGCCCACACAAAGGTGTCGATCTCGGGCGCGTCGCGGAACGAGCGGCCGAAGACCACCGGCCGGCCTTCCGCATCGCCGGTGCCTTCGACCAGCACCCGCAGCGTCTGCCCGACCCAGCGCTGGTTTTTGCGCAGCGAGACCTGCTGCTGAAGCGCGCTAGCCTTCTCAAGTCGGCGCTGCTTGACGCGATCACTGATCTGGCCACCCAGCGTCGACGCGTGGGTGCCGGGCTCGTTCGAATACTTGAAGAAGCCCGCGCGATCGAACTCCATCTCGTCCAGAAAGTCCAGCAGCGCGTCGAACTCGTCGCGGGTCTCGCCCGGAAAGCCGACGATAAACGTCGTGCGGATCGCGATGTTAGGCACCGTGGCGCGCAGATCGCGGATAATCTGCTTGGTCTTGTCGGTATCCGGTGGCCGGCGCATACGACGCAGCGTGTCGGGGTGGGCGTGCTGTAGCGGCATGTCGAGGTACGACGCGATCTGCGGATGGTCGGCGATCGCCTGCATGACGCCGGGCGTGATCGACGAGGGATAGGCGTACATCAGCCGAATCCAGCGATCGTCGGGCACAACCTGACACAGCTCGTGCAGCAGCGTCGCCAGGCCGTCCTGCATCTTGAGGTCGCGGCCATAGTCGGTGAGGTGCTGAGCGACCAGGATGATCTCTTTGACGCCGCCCTCGACCAGCTCACGGGCCTCGCCCAGGATCGCGCCCATGGCCTTGGAGCGCAGATCGCCCTTGAACGACGGGATCGCGCAGAAGGCGCAGCGCAGGTTGCAGCCGTCCGAGATCTTGAGATAAGCCGACGGGCCGCTGATATGCCGTTTGATCGGCGTGGTGCGCCAGTCGCCATAGTTGCCCAGCGTGATCGGCTCGGGCTGCGGCGCGGCGCTCATCGGCATCAGCTCGATCATCGGCTTGGCCGGTTTGGCAGCCTGCGGCGCGGCGCTCATCGGCATCAACTCGATCATGTTGCTGGCGCGTTTGCCGGCAGCGGGCGTAATCACCTCGCCGATGCGCATCCACTCTTTGGTTGAAAGCGTGGCGTCGATGCCGGGCACGGCCTGCGTCAGCTGCTCACGGTGGCTTTCGGCCATGCAGCCCGCCGCGATCAGCTGCTGGCCGGGACGCTTGGCCCTAGCCAGGCCGCGCAGTACACCAAGAGTCTCGTCGCGAGCCGCTTGAATAAACGAGCAGGTGTTCACAATCACAACATCGGCCTGCTCAGGCGAGCTAACCGCTTGGTGGCCCTGCGCCAGCAGCAGGCCATGCATTCCTTCGCTGTCCACGTTGTTTTTGGGACAGCCGAGCGTAATCAAATGATAATTCATAACTTTGGTCGATCCAGCGTTTTGCTGGCATCAAAGAGGGGCGGATCGCGCCCCCGATGATCTCTCCTCGTAATCTCAGGTTATTAAGTATTTTACCGATAATTTGTAAATTGGAGCGGCACCGGAAAATCATCCTGGCGCTCACGTAGCGTGCGCATCACGGCCTGGAGATCGTCTTTGCTCTTGCTGCCGATACGCAGCGTGTCGCCCTGGATGCGCGCCTGCACCTTGCTGTGCTGCTCTTTAATCAGCTTCTGGATCTTCTTGGCCAGCTCGTCGCTGATGCCCTGGCGCAGTGTGACCACCTGCTTAATGCGCCGCCCACCGATCTCTTCGACCTCGCCGTAGTCAAAGATCTTAAGCGACAGATTGCGTCGCAGCGCTTTGGTCTCCAGAATATCGCGGATCGCCGCCAGATGCATCTCGGAGTCGGTCGTGATCGTCAGCGCGTCGTCGCCCAGATCGATCTCGGTCTTGCTGTCTTTGAGATCGTAGCGCGTGCGTACCTCGCGCTGTGTCTGATCTACCGCGTTGACAAGCTCCTGGCGATCGAACTCGGACACAATATCAAAGGTCGATTCGGCTGGCATTTATGGTGTACTCCCTGTTGGATTGGGCGCCTGGATCGTCTGCCGGGCCACGCCGCCGGCGACGTTGCCCATCATGCCGCGACTCTGTCCATTCACGATCAGCTCAACCGCCGACGCATCGCCGACGACCAACGAGACCTCGCTCTGGGCCTGAAAGATTTTGCTGGCGTTGGCGAGCAAGGTGCCGGTGTAGTCGGTTCGTCCATCGACGCGCACTTCCATCCACGAGCCACGCGCGGCGTTCGGCGCAATGCGCACCTCGACGACCAGTGGCGCGGACAGGATCGGCGTGGGGCTAGCGTTTGGATCGGGCGTTGGCGCCGGCGGCGGCGCGTTCGGATCGGTGGTCGGGGTGGGTGCCGGCGGCAGCGGGCTGGGCGGTGTTCCCGAGGGCTGGAGCGTGGCGGTTGGGAACTGCGTTGCGGTAGGGACGGCGGGCGTTGAGGTCGCGTTCTGGGCAATCTGGGTATTTGGCTGCATCAGGCCGGTTGCTTGAAGCACCAGATACAGCACGCCGAGCATGACCAGAATCGCGAAAAACGAAACAAACGCGCTTGGAATCAAGCACGAGGTTGTGCGCGGCGGCACCGCTGCCGGCACCACCTGAATGCGATCGGTAGCTGCTCCCCGCTCACGGCGGTAGAGCAAGATCATCTCGTCGGCGGGCAGGTCTAAGAACTGCGCGTAGTTTCGTATAAACCCACGGGCATAGACATCGCCCGGCAATTGACTGAAATCGCCTTCTTCGAGCGCCTGTAGGTACCGCAGCAAAATACGGGTGCTGGTCGAGGCTTCGGTTAGCGTGATTCCACGCGCCTCACGAGCTTCGCGAAATCGCGCGCCTAGTTGGCTCATACAACATTCAACCTTATGGTTATCGCGCAGTATTATACACGATCTATTTTCCTACGAAGGGCGCTGGACGCGCTTACAAGATCGTATGCCACACAAAAAAGCCGATACCGGCGGTGATCGCGAGAGCAGCAAGGGTGATCGCCAGTAAGACGTAGTGGCCGCGCCAGCTCTGCCCGCCGTGCTCATGATGGTGCAGATGCGATCGCAGGATGTGGCGCTGCTCGCAGTAGCGCCGGCGCGCGAACTGACCGACTCGGCGCATATGGCGCTGTTTGGCCTGGCTCCAACGGCGGAGAATCAGTCGAATCGCGATGGCCATCCGGCGCAGCGCCGGGTCGTGCGGGCCCAGCAGCACAATGCCGATCGCGATAAAGATCACGCCGGGCAGCACCGGCAGCACAATGCCGAGCAGGCCCAGCCCGATCGAGCTCCAGCCCAGAATTCGCCTGATCATCGAGCGCGGGACATGGCGGCGCTTGGTTGCTTGAGGCATACGATTGTGTCGCTCCTGTCTCATGCTGCTATATTGTACCAATCATCCCGGCGCTGTACACTGATAACCGGCTTATAGCACCCGCCGCTCGTCTTCAAAGGCCCAGTCGTCCAGCGCCTCTACCTCAACCTCGATCCGTGGCCGCAGCGGATCGATCCGCTTGACCAGATGAATATCCACCACGCGCCGGTCGTCGATGCCCAGCGCCTGGCAGATCACATCCTGCGTGATTTTGAGACCGCCGTCCAGGTCGCGCCGCAGCGGCGTTTCAAAGTAGAAGTCGATGAAGAGCGCCAGATAGCCTTTTTGCAACGGGGCCACAAACGCCTCGGGCAGCACCAGGCGATCGAGCGCCTGGCCGGCCTCTTTCTTCCAGCGCTGGGCGGTACGGCTCAGCACGCGCCGCCCGTTGACGGTGGCGTACTGGCTATTGATGCTCGGCGGCATGGGCAGCGTAAAACTCACGATCTCAGCCATAGCGAATCCGGGTTGAGAGAACAAAGAACAACAAAACAAAGAACAAACGCTGAGCAAAGTAGCAGCTAATCCTTTGTTCGTTGTTCTTTGCTCTTTGTTTAGCTGTTCTCCTGCTTAGACGAGTCTGCGAGCAAAATGTTCATCACTTTGTACGTCAGCTTGGCGGCCAGGTAGTCCGGTGCTTGCATGCCGGCGATCGGCGCTAGCTCCATCACGTCGAACGCGATCACGCGGCCGGCATTGGCGGCTACCAGCCGTACCGCCTCCAAAACCTCGTTCCAGGTCATGCCGTCGGGCTCGGGCGTGCCGGTCGCGGGCATCAGCGACGCGTCCAGACAATCGATGTCGATCGTCAGAAAGACCTGGCGACCGCGCACAAACTCGGCTAGCCGCTCAAGATGCTTGCCCGCGTGAATATCTTCGGCAAAAAAAGTCTCGACTTTATCCGGCTGCGTCGCGATAAACTCGGCCTCGTCCACGCTCAGCGAGCGGATGCCGAGCTGAAGCACGGGACCGCCGCCGTTGTCGATCACGCGGCGCATCGCCGAGGCGTGCGAGTAGGGCGTGCCCTCGTACTCGTCGCGCAGATCGGCGTGGGCGTCGAGCTGCACCGTCACGAACTCGCCAAAGACTTGCTGCAAGCCTCTGGCCACCGAGCCGCTAATCGAATGCTCGCCGCCGAGCACACACAGCAGCGCATCGCCGGCGTGAGCTGCGACCGCCGCCGCGATCTCGGCGTGAGCGGTCTCCGGATCGCGGTAGTTCGGCGCGAGAAACGGCAGCGTGTGTACGCCGTAGGTCAGCGCGGGCTCGCCCTTAAACTCACGATCGTACAGCTCTACCTGCTGCGAGGCGACCAGCAGCGCACGTGGCCCGTTGCGCGTGCCCTGACCGTAGCTGGTAGTCAGCTCATAGGGCACGGGCAGCACCAGTACGCGGCTCTGGTGGCGATCGCTGTGCTCCTCGGGCAGGCCCAGAAAGTTGAGCGGCGGCAAAAATTCATATGACATCGAAGCAACTCCTCTCAATCGTTGCTGAAATGATGCAGTAGTGGGGCATTGAACCCGCTGCTGTCGTCGGACGCGCTGGTGGTATACTTGAGCAAAACGGGAGTTGTTCAATGCCACAAGATAAAAAACGTGTGTATCGTCAGCAGATGCTGGCCGAGCGTCGCCATCTGCAAAAAACGCTCGATCTGCTTGAGCAGGGCGAGCCGATTCCTGACGGCGAGCAGCCTACGACCCGTGAGGGCGAGCCGATGAGCGCCGACCAGATCCGCGATCGTATTCGCGATCTGGAGCGCCAGCTGCACATCAAGCCCGCCGGCACCGAAGCCTAGCGCTTTTCAAGCATCTACATCAGGGCGCAGCAGGACCGAGCATACATGCTCGGTCCTGCTGCGCTTTTATTAGCCCTCAGGATGTGGATGCGATCGCCCAACTGCCGTGCCGCCGGTCTCGTCCGGCTGGAGATCGGCGACATCGTCGAGTGGCGCGTGCTGCTGGTAGGCCACTTTGAGCCGTGTCAGCATTTCCTCGCGGCGATCGTAGAGCCGCTTGAGCGGCCGCGGCTCGCACACATCCAGCACGTACGCAGCCAGCACCGGCATCGCGATCGTCGAGTCGGTGTAGCAGACGATCGTATCAGGCAGCTGATCCGGATCGACTTTGCCCCAAGTCATGGCCTCGCTGGGTGTCGCGCCGGACAGGCCGCCGGTATCCACGCGCGCATCCGTGAACTGAATGAAATAGTCGTGGCCTTTCTCGGGAATGCCCATGATCTCCTGGATCTGCGGCTCGGTCTGGAGAATAAAGTTCTTGGGCGAGCCGCCGCCGAAGATCACCACCGCCGACTGCTCGCCGCTGCTCTTGGCGGTGTACACGATCGCCGTGGTCTCGTTGACATCGGCTTCGACGTCGAAGCGCAGCTCCGAGTCCGCCAGCCGCATCGCCGCCACGTTCATCCCGATCGTGGAGTCGCCCGGCGATGAGGTGTAGATCGGCACGCCCGCCTCGTAGGCCGCGCCCAGCACCGAGCGATAGCTGGTACCGAGGACTTTTTCGCGCTCACGCACATACTTGCCGAGGTTGTAGTGCAGCTCGGCCGTGCTCATGGTGCGCTGAAACTCGGGCGCTTGCAGCACCTTGCGCAGAAACGCATCCGATTTCAGCAGCACATCCTGATCAAACAGGATGTCGTAGATGCGGATAATATGCCGCTCCCGCAGATCCAGATCGTTGACGTTGGGCGAGGTGCCGAACAGCTCAAAGCCCAGCGAGCGATGAATATCATGGTACAGGTTCGCGCCGGTCGAGACGATCCAGTCGATGTAGCCGGCCTCGATCAGCGGTACCAGCGACGAGTAGCCCAGGCCGGTCGGTGTAAGCGCGCCCGAGAGCGTGACGCCAACCGTGGTATTTGTGGCCAGGATTCGTTTGGCTAAGAGCTGGCATGCCTCACGCAGCCGCGCCGCGTTGTATGCGAAAAAATGCCCATCGACCAGATCGCGCACCGACGTACCACTGCCCAGCGGCTGCGGATCAAGCTTACGTCCGTACATACAAACTTCCTCCCAAGTATCTCTACGGAAATACACCGTGGATAACCGAAACTCGGCCTATGATAGCATCATCCGCGCATATCGCTGTTTGCTCAGCAGGAATGTAGCCACGCCGGTACGGGTATGCGACCTGGAAGCGCGGCAGGATTAAACGCCGAACCGGCGAGCAAAATTGCTGCCGGTCCGGCGCTTGGGGTGTGGGGAGTGGATAATCTGCTTGAGTGGGAGCTCGTTAGCTCCGCATGTGATCGGCTGTGTCTGTCTGCTCGACGTCGATCGTCCGGGCTAGCGTCCAGTGCTCAATCACCACGACGAGCGCGGAAGCTCCAACAGACGCCTGAGCTGCCTGCGCTTGTCCGAACAGCCAGATCGCGAGCGGGATCAGAATCACCAGCGCGCCGACCAGTGCCACGATCGGCCATGAGATGCGCCGCTCACGCTTGCCGGTCGTGGTGAAGCGCGGCTGCGCCAGTCGATTGGCACTCGTCGCCGTGACGGTTGCTTGCACTGGCGATGGCTCTGCGCTGGTCGTTAAATCTACAGCTGGCTGTGGATCAGTGCCGACCGCCTGTTGCTCCAGTGCCCGCAGGCCGGCCACAGCGCGCTGATTGTCGGGATCGAGCGCGAGCACCTGTTGCAGGCAGACACGCTTCTGGATCGGATCGTCCTGGGCTGCCGCCAGCCAGAGCCAGCCCTCGGGTCTCAGCGGCTGAGCCTGGGTAAGCTCATGCAGCAAAGCGCGAGCGGTTTCACGATCGCCGGTGCGTAATGCTTGAATAGCTCGTTCGAGTGCAAGATCGGTGGACATACGACGCTCCCAACACTACCTGAAGCGCGAAGCTGCCGCAATCGTAACGCCGGGCATACAGCCGGTCTCGATCAACAAGTCACTGCGGCCCGATTACTGTACAGCAGGATAGAAGCGTGTGCACACGGCGGAAGTCCACCGTTCCGATAGGCGTTATACTGTCGCTGGATAGGACAATACGGTAATGGGTAGTAGAAAGCCTGCGCGACGATCCGGCGGTGGAAGCTAGGAGGGGACTTCGTGGTCGTAGGCGATCATCATAGCGTGTAGCCAGCAGCGCACGTCGTGCAGCAGCTGCGTCAGGCGCTGGCGAGCGGCCTGCGGCCAGCCAGGGCACAGCAGATCTGCGTTCTCCAGTGTCGCGTCCAGCAGCTGGACCAGGATTGTGGCATGGGTACGCGGGTGGAGCCACAGCACGCCGCCGTTCTCGACGTCCGAGAGATAGGTCGGCTCCCACACGCCGGGCCAGGGCATATCGCCAAGCTGGCTGACGATGGCCTCGGCAACATCTGGATAGATCGGCAGGTCACGCATGAGGCCGGCGCGGTCATTGGCCTTGAGCCAGGCGATCATCACGCGCAGTGCGGCCAGCTCCTGGCTGCTGAGGTACAGCTCGTAGGAGTTGGTGGGATCTTCATAGCTGAGAACATGCAGGCCAGGCTGAGGATCGTCGGCTAAGCATTCGAGTTCCGCACGCAGAACCTCCCAGGCATGACGCTGCTGGTCGAGCGTGGTCAGCGGAAGCCCGCTCAGGGTTTCCCACGCGAGCCGCGCTTCATCTGAAAGTTCGCTATAGGTAACTTGGTGTTCCATATCCAACCTCGTATCACAAGCGAGAGCTGCCGCTTTATGAGCTGGAATGTGCGATGCTTATAATACTATGAATGCGCATTGCTTGGATTCGTCATTAGTTAATAACGCTACCATCGAGTATTTCGAAACGCTCCTTAAATCTATACGATGTTATGGTATGCTTTGCATTGCACATAGTGCGCCACAAGTACCACTCGAAAGTTTGCTATGCAATTATCCTTACGCTTCCAGACCCTCCCACGTTTCATCTATCTTGCAATCACCGTGTTGCTGCTCAGCAGCTGCGCCTCGGCGGCGGCTCCAGAGCCTGCGGCGACGATCGCGGCGGGCGCGCTGCCCAATGACTGGCAGCAGATCGATCTGCCGCCGGTGTCGCTGGCGCTGCCTGCCGAGTGGTCGATCACCGACGCCAGCATGATCGATCCGAACAGCGCAGTCACGGAGATGGCCGGACAAAATCCTCAGCTAAAGACGGTACTGGAACAAGGCCGTGCCGCTCTGGTCTCGGGCCAGATCCAGCTGATCGCCTACGATCTTGAGCTTGAGCGGCTGAGCGAAACCGGGTTTCCTGCCAACTTCCGCCTGGGACGGCAGACCTTGCCGGAAGCTGCTACCCTGGACAAGGTTTCCGATGCTAACGAGCAGGATTTGCGTAATACGCCCGGCTTTAGCGAGGTGACGCGCACGCCGGTCGCGATCGGCAATCTCGACGCTACGCGCCTGACTTCCAAGCTAGAGATCAAGGATGCGATCGGTAATCCGCTGGCGCTCGCCTTTGAGCAATATGTGCTGGTTAGCCGCAACGACGTGTTTGTGCTTACCTTTACTACGCCCCTCGAGGTTCAGCCCGGCTACCGTACAACCTTCGATCAGATCCTGGGAACTTTGCGTATCGACTGATATATTTTAGTACAAATGTTCTGTTCTTGCAAGCGTGAGCGCGGCGATTTTGATGAACTTTTGATGACAACCGCGGTGATCATGCGGCCGAAAATTCGGCATAGGAAAAGCAAAAAACGCGGGATGCCTCATGATTGGCGTCCCGCGTTCTTGTTGCCGGCAGCGGCGCTAGATGATGAATTTGCCTTCCTTGTAGCACAGCTCACCATCGGCGTAGACCTCGCCCTGGCGCAGATCGCAGACCATGTCCCAATGGAGGCTGGACTCGTTCTTGGCGTTGGTCTCGGGATAGGATGCGCCCAGAGCCATGTGCATCGTTCCACCGATCTTCTCATCGAAGAGAATATTGCGGGTAAAGCGATTAATGCCATAGTTCAGGCCAAACGCGGCCTCGCCCAGAATGCGCGCCCCGGCATCCATGTTCAGCATGGCATCCAGAAAATCCTGGCCGCGCTCGGCAGTAGCCTGGACAACCTTTCCGTCCTTGAAGGTCAGGCGCACATCTTCGGCCTCGCGGCTGTTATAGACCGAGGGATAGGTGAAGCGCACGTGTCCGTTGACGGAGTCTTCGACCGGGCCGGTGAAAACTTCGCCGTCAGGGAAGTTCTCTTTGCCGTCGCAGTTGATCCACTTGCGCCCCTCGCAGCTATACTCGATGTCGGTGTCGGGCGCGACAACGCGGATATGCTTACAGCGGTTGAGGAAATCGACGATGCGCTGCTGCTCGTCGTGGACGCGCTTCCAGGCCGCGATCGGATCGGGCTCGTCAAGCAGCCCGGCCTTGAAGACGAAATCCGAGTAGTCAAGCAGCGACATGTTGGCATCTTGAGCATGCGACTCTGTCGGAAACAGCGTGCCGCTCCAGCGCAGCTTGCCCTCGCCGTAGCGCTGCATCAGGCGCTTGGTTGCGGGCGAAAGCGTTTTTTTGCGCAGCGCCAATCGCTCGGGATCGACGTTGCTGAACTGCTTGGTGTTGGCCTCGCTCCAGATCGACAGCAGCGCATCGGCCTCTTCGACCTCCAGCATCATGTTGGAGGGCATGACCTGGAGCTGCTCGGGCGAGCCTTCTTTGAGCAGCAGCTCCTCGAAATTCGGATCGGTGATGCGGTAGGTAGCGTTCGCGCCGACGCGCACAGCCTCTGCGTAGACTTCGTAAAGCAGCGGCAGCGAATTGACCGGCCCGCGCATGGCGAGGCGATCGCCTGATTTGATCGACAGCGAATAGTGTACTAAGACCTGTGCCAGTTTTTGAACACGCGGATCTGACATACTTCGTTCCTTTGGTAGATACAAACACCAAGCGCTATTGCGGAGTGGGTTGGATTGACATATGCATAAGAGCGCAATACAATCAGCCCTCGCCATTCTGGCTGTGCGTTATCGGCTTGTGCTGGGCTGGATGGTAAGCAGGTATTCAATCCGATTATACGCTCATCATACCCCAATCTTGCGGGATGGATGAAGCGGTTATTCTCATTGGGAGAGCTATGCGCGGTCCTCGTTTCGACCGAATTGTGCCCCTGGTCACTCTGGTACTGGTCGGTCTGGGCGTTGTTTTTCTGCTTGAGCTAAATACACAGCTGCTGGTTGTGAATTTAGGCGAAAATCTGCCGACTTTCTCGATCGCCTGGCCGCTGATTGGCGTGCTGGCGCTGGTCACCGGGATCGGCGTAGAGCTGATCGCCCGGAGCTACTCCAAGCTTTACGCCTCGGGCTGGGTTACCACCGTCGGATTCGGCCAGCGCATGATCGAGCTGGCGCTGCCGCTGTGGGTTGTGCCGGCCCTGACACCGATCGCGATGTTTGCGTTCTTCCGGCTGTTCAAGGGCGGCCTGCAAACCAACGCCTATCTGCTGGTGCTGGTCGCGACTGCGCTGCTGCTGCTGGTGCTGCTGAGCGCGCAGCACTACCTGATCGAAGGCGACGCCCAGGCCCGGCGGACGGCGCGTAATGTTCAGAGTGTCGTCGCCTATGCGCTCATGTTTGCGATCTTCAGCGTGATCACCTTCAATCGCTATCGCACGCTCTACGCGCTGCTGCTGGTGTTTCCCTCGACGCTGCTGCTGGCCGCCGATCTGCTGCGGAATCGGGCTCCGGCCCTATGGCTCACCGCCGCTGGCGTGGCGCTGGTGCTGGTCGAAAGCTACTGGGCGCTCAACTACTGGCCGTCCTCATTCTGGCTCAACAGCGCTGCGCTACTGGTTATATTTTATGTGCTGATTGGTCTGATCCAGGGAGCGAACGAGTCTGCCGCCGACGTGCAGGAGCCGATACAGGCTGGGTTGACCAGGCGTGTGCTGCTGGAATACGGGCTGCTTGGCTCGGGCGCACTGATTGCCCTGGCGATTGCGACGGCAGTGCTGCGCGCCCGCAACATCGATCTGCGCGGCCCGTAAGTCTAGGTCGGCGGCCCGACCGGATGCATCACGCGAATGTTCTTGACGACGGCACGGACATCGTCAAGCTGGAACGGCTTTTCGATCACCGCCGCCACGCCGGCCGCGCGCACCTGCTCAAGCTGTCTAGGATCGGTATGGCCCGTGATGACGACCGGCATGATCCAGGGTAGGCGCTTCTTGGCGTGCGACAGCAAGGTCAGCCCATCCATCTCGGGCATCGTCAGGTCTGCGAAGATTAGATCGACAGGCTCGCGGTTGAGGGCCTCCAGGGCTTTGAGCGGCTCGGTAAACCACTGCGCCACATGTCCATCGCGCGTCAACATGCCGTGCAGCGCCTTCGCGATCAGCGGCTCGTCGTCCACAACGATCATATGCAGCGGCCCGGAATGCTCTTCGAGAACGGGCGCCGGCTTCGCGGTTTTGCCATCCAGCGGCAGCCGAATCGTCATCTTGGTGCCCTTGCCGTCGCAATCGCTGACGGTGATCGTGCCGCCGTGCTCGGTAATCACGCCGTACGAGATCGCCAGGCCCAGCCCGGTGCCGCCGTGCAGCTTATTGTTGCTGCCGTTCTTGCTGCTGACAAAGGGCTCGAAGATCTTGTCGCGGATATGCTCGGGAATGCCGCTGCCGGTATCGCCGACCGACAGTACCACGTATCTGTCTTCTTGATACAGGTCGATCGTCAGCGTGCCGCCGTCGGGATACATCGCGTCGATGGCGTTGGTCAGCAGATTCAGCATCACCTGCGACAACATGCCGATGTCGCATTCGAGCAGCGGCACCTCGGCAAAGTTGCGCTCGATCACGATGTTGGCGCGACGAAACTCGGCTTGCAGCATCAGCAGCACCGGCTCGATCGCGCTGTGGATGTCGGCTAGCTCGCGCTTGGGCTCCAATCGCCGCGAGAAAGTCAGCAGGCCACGCGTGATGCTGCTGCCCTGCTGTGCGGCCTTGGCGATCGTATCCAGTGACGCGCGCTGATCCTCGGGCGTATTCGTGATCAGCGCCAGCTGCGCAATGCCGCTGATGCCCGCGAGCAGGTTGTTAAACTCGTGCGCCACGCCCGCCGAGAGCGTCCCGATCGCCGCCAGTCGCTCGGATTGCACCACGCGCACCTGAGAAGATTTGAGCCGCGCGATCAGCCGCGCCTGGTAGAGCGCCAGCGCGGCCTGTGCGGCAAAGGTTTGCAGCAGCCGCGTACTGTCGTTGCTCCAGCTGAACTGCGGCGCGCTGAGCAACACCAGACAGCCGACGATGTCGTCGGGCGTAACCAGCGGCACCAGCAGCACCGGCCGCCCGCCCGTGGTCTGCGTAATATACTCCTGATCCAGGTTGACGATGCGACGATGGCCGCAGACATAGCGCAGCTTCTCGCTCCACTCCTCGATCGGCAGCCGGGGCCCGGTCCGTCCCCGCGTCACGATCTCGTCGTCCTCGTCCAGCTCGCCCCAGACCAGAACGCTGGCCTGAAGGATCGGAAACACCTCCATCAGGTTTTTCAGCAGCGTATCGAGCTGGGTTTGCACATCCTCCGACGAAAGCAGAACGGTTGTGGCCTCGTGTACCTGCTGCTGCTGGTGCAGCAGCTGGGCTGTCGCCTCTTGTTCTTTGAGCAGGTTGGCATGGACAGCAAACGAGCGGTGCAGCGCGATCAGCGGGATTAGACCAACCGCGAAATAAAGAAACCCGGAGTCTTCGCGATGCCAGAGGAAGGCTAAGACGAGGCCATAGGGCAGCAAGGCCAGATCGAAGACATTGAAGATACCCAGTGCCTCGCGCCAGGCTTCGCGCAGCTTCTGCTCGTTGATCAGCACAATGAGCACGCCCATGAGACCAGTTGAAAGGGCCATATAAACGCCCACAACCAGAATAATGCGCACTAAGCTAACGAAAGTACCGGAAAACAGATCAAATCTGTGGGTAAGGAGCGCAGTTGTGCCAAAAAGGATGATTTGAAAGGCTGCGTTATAAAAAGCTTTATAGAGCGGCTTTTTTTGAACGAGGCCAACCAGGAGCGGCGCAGTGACAGCAATCAGCGTGACGCTAAACGGAGGAAAGATAAAGGCTGCCGCAATCAAGATCGCAGTGCTGATATTTTGGGAATAAACGTTTTTGTAGGCAACCGGATTCAGCTCGATGATCAGCGTGATGACAATAAATGCAAGGATAGAAAGAAACGGGTAGAGAAACGGATCTCGATTGTTGGCAATGCTTGGGAAGAGAGGATCGGTACTAAGACTTATAGTAAGAATAGCAATGGCGCACCCGTAAATAAGATACAGGTAACGCCGCAGTGGTGCAGGTAAAGCATGCATGTTGGAGATTCCCTAACGGGCGTGAAGCTGATGAGGATGAGCACTCTTCATGGTTACAAGGTTACTAGTTCCAGCGAGCTACTTCGGTCTTGCTCTGTGCAACGTCCCAGCGCATGGTAACACCCCAATGTATAATCTGTTGATGAATACTCGTGTATTCATCCGCTCCGCTCATTACCTGCTGATGTGCAGCCGCAGGTTTCGCTCCGCTAGTGGTGTGGTGGCCTGGGAAGAGTGCTCATCCATCATCATCTTGTTTTCAGCATATCATGCGGTTGCGAGTTCTGCAACTAGCGCATGCTGCTGAACCGAAAGCCAGCCAGCTAACAGTCGATTAGTGGCTGCGAGGACGGAGCGTGCAGCCGCCTCGGCTACACAGCTTCGTACAAATACAGTGCCAAGCAGATGCTCGACGTGCGACTCCTGGCAGGTCACATAGGCGGTGACCGCCTGCCGTGCGCCAAACTCTGCGAATTGTACACCGCCAAGGTCAAACGGCGCACGGGGAGAGAACAAGGTGTTGAGCGCAGCCACTGTGGCTTTGCCTGCTGCAAGGGCCGCGTTGTCTTCTACCGGGTAATGAGCCTGGTATTTCTGCTCACCATTGATCAGCTCGACCTCGATAAACGTACCATCCATCTGCTGAAGGGTTTCAACTTTTCCTAGCGCAATCCGCTCGATGGCCACATTATCTGCGGCCTGTACCAGGCTAATCCGCCGGTAATCGATGCGGTAGGCGTACCGAACGATCAAAAAGCTTTCGATGTCTCGAACAACTTTTTTGGGCGAACGTCGCGGTGTGGCGGCAACATGAATTTCACCGATGCCGTCATCGCTCAGAAAGACCCGCGCGCCGCGAACTCCTGGAATGGTGAGGAGTGCCTGCTCAAGTGTAGCTGTATCTGGCAGGGATACAGAGCTGTTAAAGATGGGCTTCGACACGAAAGCCTCCGGTTATTGGGCAAACGGGACGCGATACAGATTGTGCGACGCTAGGTGAGATGAATAGTACGTAACGTCTAACGCTTCGTAATGTTGGGCAAAGGTATAAATTTGGTTAGACGTTGTTGGTGCCTATAGAGTAGCGTATAACCCTGCCTTGAGCGAGTCGTGAAATAGTACTTTAGAACCGGGTTTGTATAGTCCTCTTAAACAGGAGAAAGTTGCACTCCCAGGACATTCACTAGCTCCTGCAAAAGCCGCTGGCTCGCTTGTAGATCCTGGCCTGTTTCAGCGGCGGCGACGATGGCTTGAGCCAGCTCATACAGCACGACGATCGCCTTGGGTGTGTCGAAGTCCTCATCCATTGCCGCGTAGAAGCGTCCGCGATAATCATCGCCGTCGAGCAGATCGCCGCTCCCGGGCTCGGCTGCCAGGGCTTGCTTCACGGTCTGTACGATCTGCTCGGCGCGCTCGACCGTCTGCTTGCTGTACTCGAACTCGTCCCGGTAAGGATAGCTCAAGATCGCCAGGCGCAGCGCGGCCGGCGAATAAAGATCCACCACCTCGTCGACAAATACCATGTTGCCCAGTGATTTCGACATTTTGGTGCCGCCGAGCGCGACCATACCGGTATGCATCCAGTAGCGCACAAAAGGCACAGTGCCGGTCGCCGACTCGGCCTGGGCGATCTCGCAGGCGTGATGCGGAAAGATCAGATCCGTGCCGCCGCCGTGGATGTCGATCGGCGCGCCGAGATATTCGTTAGCCATCGTCGAGCATTCGATATGCCAGCCCGGCCTTCCCGGTCCCCACGGGCTCTCCCAGGCTGGCTCGTCGGGCTGGGATGGCTGCCAGAGCACGAAGTCGAGTGGATCGAGCTTGTTGGGATCGTCGGGATTATTGCCCATCTCGTTGGCCATCGCCAGCATGGTCTGGTAGTCGGTGTGAGCGATCTCGCCAAAGTTTTCTTTGGAGGCGGCATGATAGTACACGCTGCCGTTGCGGACGTAGGCGTGGCCCTTCTCGATCAGGGTTGCGATCGTCGCCTGCATCTGCGGAATAACGCTGGTCGCAGGAACATAAAACTCCGGCTTCTCGATGTTGAGGCGCTTCAGCGAGTCGAGGTAGCGCCGGGTCTGCTGCTCGCCCAGTTCCTGCCAGCTAACGCCATCGCGGCGGGCACGCTCAAACAGCGGCTCGTCGATGTCGGTCACGTTTTGTACGTAGCGGACGCGAAGACCCTGCTGCTGAAGGTAGCGGCGCAGCGTGTCGTAGACGACGCCGACGCGGGCATGACCGAGATGACTGGTATCGTAGGGTGTAATGCCGCAGACGTACATTTTGACCACGCCGCTCGGGAATTCGGCATCCTCAACGCGGCGGCTGAGCGTGTTATACAGTCGCATACAAGTTCTTATCACAGATGAAAGAATAGCTGTGCCAGCGCACAGCCAGCGTGCTGTGGATTGTCGCGCGTGTTAGATGCTGCACTGCATCGCGATCGCTTGCATCCAGCCGTCGACATCCGCAGCGCTCGGCAGCTCGCTCATGTCGGCGGCAAGCCACTGCTGGTACAGCTCAGCGTAGCGATCCAGGACAAACAGCCCCACCTTGGCGGTGTCGGGAAGGAAGCGCGCACGAACACTCTGCTCTTTGTCGATCAAGATCGTGAACGGAGTCGCACCGAGCGCGCCCGCCGCATCTTCGCTGCCCACCACGACGATGCCGCGCGCCGGCAATTGCGGCCACTCTTCGGCGCGCTGAGCGAGACGCTGGAGGTAAGCTTGTGGATCGATGCCGTCTTGAACCAGCAGCAGCAGCAAATGTTCGCGACCTCGCTGTTTGGCAAGATTCTGCGGCTGTCCATGTTTGTCAGGCAGCGTGAACAGCGGCACAACTTTATGCACAGGCAATTTCGCAGAATGTTCCATATCCTCTCCCATCGCTAACAATCCGCACACTCTGGATTATACTGCAACTATCTAGCCAGGAGGGATGATATGCGCGATAACTATGCGCTTGATGCGGAGCTCTACGATATTGTCTATGCCGATTATCTTGATGATATTGAGTTTTATGTGGAGGAGGCGCGGCGGACGGATGGTCCTTGCCTTGAGCTTGGCTGCGGCTCGGGACGGGTGTTGATTCCGGTCGCGGAGGGTGGAGCGACCGTCACGGGTCTGGATGTGGCCAAGCCGATGCTGGCTCGTGCCCGGCGCAAGGTGGCGGCGCTGCCCGACGATGTGCGCTCACGCATTACGCTGGGCGAGGGCGATATGCGTACCTTCAAGCTGGATACGCAGTTCGCGCTGATCTATATTCCGTTTCGGGCGTTTCTGCATGTGATGCACGCCGAGGATCAGATCAAGGCGCTGAACAACATTCGCCGGCATCTGCGGCCCGACGGCAGGCTAGCGCTCAACTTTTTCGATCCGTCGCTCGAATATATCGTCAGCCACAGCGGCCCGATCGGCGGCGCGCTGCACACAACCGGCGAGACATTCGTCGATCCGCGCACCGGCCATCTGCTGGTCGAGTGGGCGACCATCCACTACTCGCAGCATTTGCAGCGCATCGATCAGTATTTTATCTACGACGAGGTCGATGCGCGCGGCCGAGTGGTCGGGCGGCTGTACCGCAATCTGGAGATGCGCTATATCTTTCGCTGGGAGTTCGAGCATCTGCTGGCGCGCTGCGGCTTTGAGGTCGAGTCGTTGTATGGCTCGTTCCATCGCGAGCCGTATGGTCAGGCCGGGCAGGAGCTGATCTGGATCGCCCGCAAGAGTGAGGACCGTGCGTGAGGTTGCTATGATCGAGCGACTGGCACAGGTAGATTGGACAACCCTGCTGATCGCGCTGGCGATTGTGGTGGCGGTGCTGCTGGGACCGTATGATCTGCTGATGCTGCTACAGCGGCGCTGGGAGCGGCAGCGACAGGAGCGGATCGCGCGCGGCGAGGACGTAACGCCTAAGCGCATCACGGATGAGGACGACGAAGACGATTGGTAGGCTGGTCATTGGAGAGCCGCGACGTGGAGTCGTGGCATGCCGGCCGACGAGGGCCGGCGGAGCGCCGCGCAGCAAGCTACGCGACGCGCTGACCGAAGCCTGAGCGGAGCAGCTCCATCATCAGCTGATCGAGCACGGCCTCTGCTTCCAGGTAGGAGCGGGCATACCCCACAAGTACGCCATCGAGATAGATAGCGAAGTCTTGCGTGTTGCGGCTGT
>DASWTW010000138.1:0-17302 GCA_036401895.1 Herpetosiphonaceae bacterium
CGCTCATCACCGATGCGAGCAACCAGTTCATTCACAAAAACACCTCCAGCCAGATTCTATCATATCTTCGCAACCGCACATTTTGCATGCGCGCAGTTCTGCGCAAAACTTTTTGCACAGAACTGCGCGAAACGGTAGTAAGCCGCTCTACGAGCATCTTCAGCTACCCAAAATACGCGATTTTTCAGCCTGGATAGACATAATATAGCTGACTGTAGTCGATCAACACGGTTGTGCGCAAGATCCTTTGCGCAGAACTGCACTCAACTACACTTCTACCTCTTAAACCTGCACACAACTTGCGCGCAAAGGCATAGGCATCTGCACTCTCTTTTTCTACACTTACAGTCAATTAGCAGTATCGTCTGCCGTATCTGCATGCCGAACGCACATCCTGTAGATTGCTCTGGACTACCAGCCCATATTCATCTCAGAGAGGATCGAGCACCATGGCGAACCCCGGACCCAATGGCTTTCCCGCGCTGTTTCGCGCAGGCGACATTGGGGTTTCTTCTGAATGGCGCGACATAACGTATGATTGGGCACCTATTCTCACCGCAGATGGCGTGTTCATCTACAGCTATCTCCGGGATATGTTCGACAACCAGCGGATGCTCAGACCGTTTATTCTCGATCCTGACGGTCCGACCAAGCAGCGGATTCAGCGTATCCTGGGGCGGCGCACCGGCTGGGCGATCCAGGGACCGGAATATCTGCTGGCCACAGTGGGACTGGTCCATGTCGAGGTGCAGTACGGCTCCAGCGGCGATCTGGACCGGCCTTACCACACGGCGGCTACCTACTACGTCGTCGGGCGGCTCGATCATCCGGTGCTCGACTGGACCATGCTTGAGCGTGTGCTCAACGCGCTGATGATCGCGCTTGAGCCGCCGAGCACCGATCCAAGCGTCACGTCACGGCAGAAAGATGCACAGGCAGCTTTGCGCTCGCTGGGCCAGGCGGGAATGCTCCAGAATATCGATCCTGAAGATCTCTTCGATCCCGACGGTGCGTGGCCCTCACTGCTGCCGAATCTGATCCAGGACGCGCGCTGGATCGAGCTGTTCGTGCGACTGCATGGCGTCGAGGCGCTTCAGCCATACCGCCAGCAGGTACGGGCCTGGGTTGAGTGGGCGCAACGGCGGGCAGCACGACTGATGCAGGAGAATCGCGCGATCGGCGATCAGCTGCTGGCGGCGCAGCGGCGTGGCCCGCGTGGCGGTGGACATAATGGAACGCCACCGAATCCGGGTGGTCATGCGGCTCCAACCGAAGCAAGCACAGGGACAATCTCAGCGCAGCGGATGACGCCGGCGAATACGTCTTTCGTCGCGTTCAACCAACCGCTCGATTATGATGTCCCTGCGGCTACGGAAGTGAATCAAATACCCCCGGCAGTCCCTGAGGGTCTTGCAATGAATCAAGGACGCTCTGAGTTGTCCCTGACGAGTCCCCAGGGTCTTGGAGTCAGTGAAAGACCTTTGGGGACTCAACCGCGATCTCCGCATCATGCTGGCGCTATCCAACAATCGGAGCGAGTCCCTGACGAGTCTCTCAGCCGGAATCAGATCAGTTTGCCATGTTGGGGGCAGGAATCAGGGAATCCCGAACCGGGAGAGACAGTCGCATCAGCCGAGACACTCAAGCAGCCGGAGACAGCTGTTCCCCCTCTCGGCGCTGCTCAGAAATCTGAGCCTGAGCCGGACGATATTCCGCTGGTCGCGCCGCATCTGTGTGACGACGAGCTTTCTACGACGCGTCAGGACGGCCATTTCTGGCAGACTGTCCAGCAGATCCTGCATGGCGATCTTCAGCGCTATGCCTACACCGAGGGCGAGAAGAAAGCCGCCTATCGGCTGTTCAAGCGCACAGAGACTCCGGTCGGCGTGGTGCTGGCGGCGCTGCGGGCTGTTATGTCTCTACCGCAGGGACAACGTCCCCAGCGCTTTGGCGATGCGCTTAAGCTGCCCGTGTTTCATCGCTGTGTGCAGCAGGCGCTGTCCCTGGTGCGATCCAGAACGGCCGAGGACTCCGCGACCTGGCCGCAGTTCCTCCAATCGTATCGCTCGATCGGTCATGCCAGCGGCCTGCGCGATGTAAGTGTCCCTGAATATCATGTCCTCAAATCGCTGTTTGAACACCAGCCGAATGAGTGCTGGGAGGTGCTGCAACGCGCTGAGCAGGCCGCACAGCCGCCGCAGCTCTCGGTGGCCTATCTCAGACGGGCGATCAGCAACAATCAGCAGGCAGCGGCGCTCAGAGCGATCCAACCATCTGACTCCAAACAGGCTTGTCGTCGTGTCCCTGCGCAAGAGCGCGCCCGAGGAGTCCCTGCGCCAGCGCCCGAGGAGTCCCTGGCGCCCGATCCGCGCCGCGAGCTGCTGGAGCGTGAGAACGTCAACCCGGCGATCTTGACCAGGGCGATCAGCGTCGAGCAGATTCAGGCCTGGATCGCTGAGGCAGATGCACGGCAGGCTGAGATTAAAGATCGGGCTGCCTGGCTGGCCTGGGGTATTCGCTCGGGCCGCATGCCCCACGATCATCCAAAGCTGCCGCCAAGCCATCTGCTGAACCAACGTAGCGCCGCCAGCGCTCAATCGCCGCGAGCGACGACGACTGCGCACGAGAGCATCGGCCAGCCGGCCGACGAACAGCCGCCGGATATCTGGCAGCGCGCGCTCAATCATCTGCGTCAGCAGCTGCCCTACGGTGAGTTCGAGACCTGGATCAAAGCAACATCGCTGATCCAGGTTGCCGAGCAGCAGGCGATCGTAGGGACACCTAACATCTTTGCCAGGGACAAGCTCACAGAAACATACGCGCCGCTGATCGCCGAGACGCTGCACACGCTGCTCGGCTTCCCGGTGCAGGTGGCGGTGGTGCTCGACTCGCGGCTGGCGTATGCGTAAAGGAACAAAGGAACAAGCGAACAAGCGAACAAACGCAACTCGATACGATCGTTTTGTTTTTTTTGTTTCTTGGTTCCTTTGTTCTTCCCCGGTTCTTGGTTCTTCGCCCGGTAAGGTTTCCGGTAAGGTTGCTCTGCTATGCTAAGTTCATCGCAGCAAGGCACAGCCCCCAGTGCCGAACTGATAACAGTAGCAAGCTGTTGTGAGTGTCTTCAAGTCCAGCTACCGTACAATTCATGATCTCCACACGGCCTTGTTCGGGTTGTTCTTGAAGCACGCACACGCTCCGCTCGTCCACCGGTCGCGCTCCAATGTGCCGCACATTCACCCCTCAGCGTCACGTTCCTCGACGCGCGATGCATCCAGCGCCGATGTCCAGCCTCGGACGTATGGCGGATGCCTAGAATGTGCAGCGAAAGTCGCTGAGGAGACCGCCACACTCCAGGCTGTGGCTGTGTCCCCAGTGACTTTTGCATGTCCCGCGCCTGGCTTTCGTTTGTGGTAATCCGAGCTTCGGCCGGCACGCCTGGCTATGTTTCGCTTACATACCATGGCTGCTGTTCATGGTCCGCGCCGTGTTGTAATCTGGCTGGCTTGGCAAAATAGCTAAAAACTGGTATCAATAGAATCGCCGCAAGGCAGCTAAACATTGCTTATTATGGAGGTAGCATGAACCGCGACGAACAAGAAGATACGACGATCTACAAAGTGGTTGTCAACCATGAGGAGCAGTACTCGATCTGGCCGGCCGATCGCGAGAACGCGCTGGGCTGGAACGACGCCGGCAAGAGCGGCACCAAGCAGGAGTGCCTGGACCACATCAAAGAGGTCTGGACCGATATGCGCCCGCTGAGCCTGCGCAAGAAGATGGAAGAACAGCAGAACAACGGCTAAAACAATCGCCGCTGTTGCAGCTCCCGCAGGATCACATTGGCTGACCTGCGGGAGTTTATGATTCTTGTTGCTTTATAGCGTTATATCTTCGCGATTGGGACTTGTATCACGGCTGAGATCAAGATCGACATCGACGAGCGGCGACTCGCGGAAGAAGGGAGAAAGTTTCTGCTGATTGAGTAGAAGCTTACGATAATCGGCATACGAGAGCACAATCGCCGTTTCAACGCCCTGTCTGGTGATGATCTGTGGCCCATGGCTCAGCGCCTCATCAACCACTTCGCTCAATTTGTTTTTCGCCTCTTGAAGCTCCCACACACGCACCATCATCTGCTCCTGGCTTGTTTGTCAATAACCAAACGGAGCAGGTCGCCCCGCTCCGCTGGATCACATCGATAGACTTCGGTTTTAGCCCTGCGCGTCGCGCCAATCGACCAGCCGCTGCACGGGATCGAAGTTCCAGGGCGCGCCCATGCCCAGGATAAAGTGCGTTGCGCCGGCGTCGACAAAGGCGTCTAACTCGTCGATCTCGCCGGGATTGATCAGCACGGTGCGCTCGATCTCCGCCGGATCGCGGCCAAGCTCCTGGCACCAGTTATTCAGCACCTCGTTCTTATGCTTGAACTTCTCGGGCGGCCCAAAGCTGTTCCACATGCTGGCGTGCTGCGCGACCAGCTTCAGCGTGACTTTCTCGCCGCCGCCGCCGATCAGAATCGGGATCGGATCGCGCACAGGCGGCGGGTTGAGCTTCTGCCAGCGCTCTTTGATCAGGGGCAGGCTATCCCGCAGGTCGCGCAGCCGATCGGGAGCGGTGCCGAACTCATAGCCGTACTCATCGTAGTCGCGCTGAAACCAGCCCGCGCCGATGCCGAGGATCAGGCGTCCGCCGCTGATGTGATCGATTGTTCGCGCCATGTCGGCCAGCAGCTGGGGATTGCGGTAGCTGTTACACGCCACCAGACAGCCGATCTCGGCGCGACTGGTCAGCTGCGCCATCGCTGTCAGCAGCGTCCAGCCCTCGAAGTGCATGCCGTCGGGCTCGCCATACAGCGGGTAGAAATGATCCCAGTTCCAAATCGTATCGACGCCAAGCTCCTCGGCGCGGCGCACACCGTCGGCAAAATCAGCATAGCTGACGTGCTGCGGCTGTAGCTGTACTCCGACGCGGAATCGTGCCATACTACGCTCCTTGCGAATAATCCTCCTTGTATGGTACCCCAACTTCAGGATCGCATCGGAGGCTCAGCACCAATCCGCGATCCATTCCTGCACGTGGGGCATGTCGCTGTCGAGCGCGGCCCGAGTGACAGCCCGGAGATCGAGCGGCACGCGGCGCAGCTCAATGCTCAGGCGGCCGTCGTGATAGCTGAGCAGGCCGTACTCAGCCCAGGGCGGATTGCGAATCTCGCCGGATGTCGAGCGCTCAAACGCCAGGCCGACGCTGCCGGGATTGATCAGCAGCCGATCGTGATAGCGGCGCAGCATCTGGACGTGCGTGTGTCCACTGGCGATCACGAGCGCGCTTTCCTCGGCCAGAATCGCTCCCAGCTGCTCGTCTGTGGTCGTGGATTCGATGCGCTCGATGTTGGAGCGCGGCGAGCCGTGGACGCATAGCAGCGTTGTGTCTGCGCCTAGCGGGATCTCGATTGTGGGCTGGAAGCTGCGGAGAAACGCCCGATCATCGGCGCTGAGCTGCGCAACACACCAGTGATCGATCGTTTCGATCATGTCAGATTTGTCTGATCCGGCGGGCGGATCGAGCAGCCACTCGTCGGTATTGCCCATCACAACAGGGCAGCTCAGCGCGCGCAGTCGCTCGATCGTTTCGTGCGGCTGCGGTCCTGTGGCGGCGACATCGCCCAGGCACACGATCTGATCGACGGCCTGAGCCAGCAGATCCGCCAGCACCGTTTCCAGGGCGACATAATTACCATGAATATCCGAGATCAGCCCGATCCGCATGTTTGTGCTCCTTGTATCACATCAAGTCTTGCCGGAGCGCTCACTTTCGCTTTCAATCACGCAAGCGAGCGCTCCAGCACCAGTCTAGCTGCGTGGTCGTGAGATGTGCAAGACTTCGCCGATGCGCGTGAAGCCGCAGCGAGCGTAGATGCGCGCCTCGGCCTCAGCCGCCGCCATCAAGAACGCCAGCGTAACACCGGCGTCGAAAGCTTCCTCTGTCAGGCGTACCGTGAGCGCCGCCGCCACACCCTGCCGGCGGAACCTGGCCCGCACGCCGATGCCGGCAACCTCGGTGATGCCCTGGTAGGGCACCGTACACATACCGCCGCCGACCGGCTCTCCGGTCTCGGCTACACGTGCCAGCACCGCGATCTGACCATCGGCGATGTTCGCGCGCAGCCGGGCGACTGCCTCAGAATCGGGCGGCGGCGAGTCGTAGGCCTCGTTCTGGGCGGCGATCAAGCCCAGCAGCTCGTCATCCGACGCAGGGAGGATTAGCTCGATGCCGGGCGGCAGTGGCCGGGGCTGCTGCTCGCCGGGCGAACAGGTCATCAGCGGCGGCCGGGTTTCGATCTCGAATCCGGCAGCCAGTAGCGCGGGCTCGACCTCGGGTGCGAGCTGGGCGATATATTCGAGACGCGGCCGGCGATCGCGGCGCTCGTACACGTCGATCAGCGCGGCCACATCGGCGGCAGTCGGCGCGGCTCCGTCGTCGGGCAGCGCGTAGTTGATATACGGATTATCGCTGTAGAGTGAGAATGTTGCGAGAAACGGGCCGATCTGTTGGATTTCGCGGCCGTGGCTGGCTGCCACACGCAGATACGACTGAATCCGAGATTCCATCTTGGAATGCCTTTCGCTGGCGGCGCGGATCAAGCCACGCCGCGTAGGTTATGCTGAGCACCAATAATAGGCTTGCGCAGCGATCTGCGCGAGCGGTCGTGGAAGTGGTGAGCGGCTAAAACCTGGGGCTCAGGCTGTCCGTGAGCGGAGACGATCCGCAGGTGCTGTGGAGGGAATCAGCAGAATACGGGACGTGGCGCAGATTCCGAGGTAGCCGAAGCGTGCGGCAACGGCGCACAGAGAAGAGAGGATCGGATGGCAGACAAAGGCAACCTCGCTTTCGCCGGCGCTGAGAAGCGGATCAGCGCGACGTGACGAGTATAAATCATCGCCGGGCGTGGCGCAACCGGAGATCGTGATGCGCTGGCAGCACGAAATACGCCTCTGCTGTCAGTGGCAGGACAGGTAAGCAATGTTGACGCCTGTATGAGCGATAATCAGTTGTTGTAACGCGCTGAGCAGGGCTTGAGGAGAGATCCACTGCACGCAACGTGTAGCGCGACGCTTGGCGAACGACGAGTTGCGGAGAAGCTTAGAGGCTGACTACCACAATCGGTGTTGTTGTCGGCTGATCGCTGCCGCCGGCAGGCTCGATGCTGATACCGAACGCCTGGTACTGGCTCAGCGGGCGCTGCGCCACAACCTCGGCGGTGCCGCGGCCATCGGTGCCGGTCTGGAGCAGGCCGACGCTCTCGGGCTGACTGCCGTCGATCAGCCAGAGCTGGTAGGTTTGATCCTGCGGCAGCGCAGCCAGCGCCGTGCTTTTGATCACGGCCTGCTGTTGTTCGGGATCGAACAGCAGGTACCCGTGAGTCACGCTCGGATTGTCGGCGGCGGCCAGCGGGATAATCCGCGTGTCGGGCTCGTAGAGCACCGCAACCAGGGTTTGCTGCTCCGCGAGCTGAGCGCGCAGGCCGGCGATCTCCGATTGCAGCGCTGAAAGCCGCCAGCCGAGCAGCGCCGCCACAAGCAGCAGCGCGCCGGAAAGCTGAAGCCCCAGCCGTGGCGAGCGCAGCCACTGCGGCAGCGCCAGCCGCTCCCACCACGAGCGCTGGGATGTGCCCTGGAGGCGCTGGAGATGCGCGATGCGCTGAATTACTTTGCCGCGCAAGGCGGGCGGCGGATCGTGCTGATCGGGCGTCCAGGCAAACAGCAGCACCAGTTGCTTGGCCTCCTCAAGCTGTGCCCGGCAGCGTGGACAATCGTCGAGATGCTCGTCCACGGCAGCTTGCTCGCCTGGCTCAAGCGCGCCAAGCGCATACAGGTCGATCAGCTCGTCAACATGCTGGTCGGTCATACGTCTTCACCTTCTGTCACATAGCGCTCCAATGCTGATCGAAGCCGATCCATACCCCGTCGAATACGGGCTTTCACGGTGCCTAGCGGATCGCCCAGCACGGCCGCAATCTCTAAGTGGCTTAATCCTCCAAAATACGCGAGTTCGATCGCCTGCTGCTGTGAGGACGGTAGCGAGCGAAGGGCCCGGCGAACTTGCTCTGCCTGCATATTGCGCAGCGCGGACTCGGGAACATCCTGTGGAGCGGGCGGATCGGGCGCCGTCCATTCTACGCTCTGAGCGACGACTTGTTGCGGTCGTCGCTGCCGCTTGCGCACACGGTCGATCGAGACATGATGTGTCATGCTCAGCAGCCACGTGCCGAAGCGTCCACGCTGCGCGTCGAAGGTCGGCGCATGGCGCCACACACGCTCGAACACGTCTTGCGTTACCTCCTCGGCATCGGCGCTATCGCTCAGGATGCGCAGCGCCAGCGAAAAGACCGGACGCGCGTAGCGGGTGTATAGCGCGTCGAGTGCGGCGACATCACCGCCAGCCAATCGCTCGATCAGTTCCTCGTCGGTTTCCTCCACGTTGAACGTGTCTCCCCACTGTGTACGACGGCGTTCCCCTAGCGGCCCATCGACAAGAGCTGCATCGATCTCCTGATTCTGGACCACATATTTCTGTCGTTGAAACATGATACACCCACAGAGAACGAGTCGCGTCCCGATCGTTGCAACGATTGGCTTTAGGGCGCTGTGACGACGATCGTCCTGACCATCAGCTCATCAGGCTTGCAAAACACATCGTCTGTGCCCGGCCCGTCAAAGATAACCTCAAACGTTGGCCCCTGCCCGAAAAAGTCGGAATTGCTCCGCTGAGCGAGCCAGGCTTTCCTGCCGTCACGCTATGATCGATCGCGTCCTGATTGGTCCATACAAGTGTTGTACCAGGTTTTATCTCCATTTGTGACGCTTTGAACATAAAGTAATTGCTCTATATTCGTCGGCTATGGCCGATCTGGATGCAGGACGAAAGAACAAACGAACAAACGAACAAGGCAACAAAGAAGAACCAAGAACAACAGAACAAAGAACAAGAGATTAAACGAACAACGGAACAAGAAACGAAGAATTGGGGTTAAATGCTTTACATTTCAATCCAATGAATTGCTCCGTAGGGGCGTGATTTATCACGCCCTGAAACAAGTATCACAAGATACATATTGATGAGCTCGTCAAACTTTGTTGTACCGCATTCCCCTCGCCTATCGCAAAGGAGCGGAAACGGAACCCGCGACGGTGGGGCAGGGGGTGAGGGCCTCGCAAAGAACAAAACCATAGAATCGAAACCCTTTGTTCCTTTGTTCGCTTGTTCCTTTATTTGCCCGCAGGGCCAGTGCTACGGAGCGCCTATGCTACAATAGCGCCGTATGTTTTGCTGAGGGGTACGCATCGTGGATGAGAACGTTGACGATCGCACACTCTATTTTGCCTGTCAGCAGGAAGGCACCGATGCTCAAGCTGAGGCGTTTCAGCACCTGTGGTCCTACCTGTACCGTATCGCCTACGCGATGCTGCGCGCGCAGCGAGATCCTACGCCGATCGCCTCCGATTGCACCCAGAAAGCGCTGATCAAAATCCATCGCAGCCTGGAGCAGTGCCGTAATCCCGACGTCTTTCGCGACTGGGCAGCGCAGGTGACGCGGCGGGTCGTGCTCGACGAGCTGCGCAAGCCCGAGCACCGGCGTGTGCTGGCGATCGACATCGACGACGAGCATGCGCCCTGGATGGCCGCGCAGGAGCAGCTGACCGGCGTGACCGACATGCGCGCGCTGCTCCACGATCTGATCCGGCACGGGCCGCTCAGCGAGCGCTCGCAGCGGGTGGTGATCGGACGCTACTTCGATGAGCAGACCGACGAGGTGCTGGCGCGAGCCGAGACCGAGCGCAGCGGCCAGGAGATTCGCCCGAGCCATATTCAGGTCACGCGCGCCAAAAACCTGGCGGCGCTGCGTCGCGACCCGGCGCTGATGGAGCGTCTGCGTGAGCTTTTGGAGCCCTGAGGAAAGGGAGCGCTGATTGCTTGCGTCTTAGCAGTATATCTGTAGTAATTCCGGGCGCAGCCTCGATCTGCCAAGCCAGAAGGGCCGCGCCGCAGTGGGAAGATCTCCAGCCTGACAGCACTCTAGAGAGGAGACGGGGATGAGCTTCGATCAGTGGACCCAGAAGCAAGCCCAGCGCCTAGCGCAAACTATAACAACCCAGCACACCGAAGCCGAGCACGGCGCCTGTCTCGATGCTCTGGAAGCGTATATCGACGCCCAGCTAGCCCGGCGCGACTACATGCGCCTGTTTCCGGCCGTGGCTCAGCATCTGGATAGCTGTGTGGCATGTGCCGCATCCTACGCGCTGGTCTACGACGCGCGCACAGCCGAGGCAGCGGCGCTGGATCAGATTCGCGTGCCCGCGCCGGATCTTGGCTTTTTACAGCCCAGCGGTGTCGCCCTCCTGCGGCGGCGGCTGGAAGAGGCCGTCGAGCGTGTCACGCCGCAGCATATGCGCATTCGGCTCTCGCAGGCGCTGCTCGATCTGCTGCTACCGCCGCAAACACCCGCGCTGGCGCTCCGCAGCATCGCCGCCGACGCGCCGCTGCTGACCATGACGCTGGATCAGTTGGGCGACGAGCAGATCCAGATTCAGCTCAGCATCTATGAGCAGCCCGACGTGCCCGAGCTATGCACCCTGCGCGCTCAGGTGACGCTCGCCGATCGCGAGTGGCCGGAGCTGGACGGAATCTCGGTAGCGATCACGGCCGGCGATACCCAGCGCGCGGCCACGACCGATCCCTGGGGCGAGGCTGTATTTGCGGACGTTCCCAGGGCCGCGCTCGACGGGCTTCAGATCGAGGTCGATGCGGGCAGTCCGCCGCAGACCAGCACGTAAGGCGCCCAAAAGATCGGATTGGCGAAAGGCTGAGCCATTGGCTCGGCCTTCAAGCTTTCCGGCAGCGTCTCGCCTTTGCGCGCCAGCCACTCGGCGATCTCGGCTGTGTGCAGCTGGCGCAGATAGCGCTGGGCCGCGCGCAGCGCCATCGCCGGGTCGCCTGGCTGCTGGGTTAGCAGTGTGGTGTAGAAATGCTCCATCAGCAGCCGCGCTGAAATATCTTCGACCATCCACAGCGTGACCAGCACCGCCCGCGCGCCTGAGCGCAAAAACGTTCGCACCAGGCCCATCGGCTCGTCGCCGCGCAGCACCCGGCTTAGCCCACTGCGACATGCGCTGAGCGTTACCAGCTCGGCTTGCAGATGGTAGTGAGCCAGCACATCGGCGGCGCTGAGCTTCTCGCCCGGCCCGATCTCCAGCCACGAGCGCAGCGGATCGTCGTGGTCGAACTCGCCGTGGCAGGCGAAGTGCAGCCAGCGGTAGCGGCCCACCACCGAGCGCAGCTCCCCATGAATGCCGGTGTGGCCGTGCCAGGCCGCGCCACCGCCACAGATCGCGGCCACAGTCTCGGCCTCCGGCTCGACATGCCGCAGCCTGCGATCGCTGCCGCCGTCGTAGCCCACGGCCAGACACAAATCCTCCGGCTGGGCGCTCGATCGTCCGGCGCGGAGCAGCACCGTGGCGCTGGGCGCATAGCTCAGATTCGGCCCGTGCTCCAGCAGTGGCTCGGCGGCTTCGTCGAGCAGCGCGGCGAACGGCAGCTGGTGCAGTGGCCCGTGAGGAATGATCACCGTTTGCTGCGATCCGGCGACCAGATCGGCGACCGGCGCGATCAGGGCGCGATACACCCTGCGCAGCAGGTTGGGAGCCAGGAAGCGCTGCCCATCGGCCAGGTACGGCGACGAGGCTTGAAAAACGTTGGGATTGAGCGCGCAGTCGTGGGCGCGTGTCTCGCCGGCGGTCACGGCCAGCAGCAGCAGCCGGGCCGGTGTCTCAAGACAGGCGCGCACCTGCGGATCGCACGCTTTGAGCAGCGCGTTCTCGGGATTGTTCAGGCCGGTCGCGACATACGCCAGCAACACGGTTCCCGCCGGCAGCAGCGCCTGCGCCTCGCACGCCGTGATCGGCTCGGCGTCCGTGGGCTTGAGGCTGGGATTATGCCGCGCCAGCATATCGGCGAAGGCGCGCGCTCGTGCCCGCTCCGCGTAGTCGAAGGCGCAGGCGAAATTGCCCTGTTGGAGGCAGAGCAGGATCGCCGCCTCGTAGACCTGCTGCCAGCGGCCCATGATGCTGATCTGAAGCGATTCGTCGGAGGTTGTCGCGCGCGCCGCCTCGATCGCCTCGACCGCCAGCGCGTAGTGGCGCAGCGCGACCGCCGAATTCTGCCGGCGCTGCTCGGCATGGCCAATGCGATACTGCACCTGCGCGATAATCTCACGACGGCCCAGCGCCTGCACAATCTCAAGCGCCGCGTGATAGTGCGGCAGCGCGGCCGTGTCGTCGCCCTGGGCCTGGCGAATCAGACCTAAGCCGAGATGCGCATCCACGGCGAAGGTCCGCGTACACATCTGCTCCAGCGCCCGCTGGAAGTGAGCGTACGCCCGCTCAAACTGGCCTTGCAGCAGCTCGACCTCGGCGATATTGTTGGTGACCTGCGCCAGAAAATCGACCGGCCCGTCGCGCTCAAAGATCGCAGCCGCCTGGCGAAACGCGCTGAGCGATCGCTCCCAGTGGCCGAGATCGCGCGCCACGAGCCCCAGATTGGTCCAGGCCATCGCCTGCCAGTGGACGTTCTCGACCTGATGAAACAGCTCCAGGCTGGTGTTAAGCTGCCGCTCGGCCACGGCGTACTCTTGCAGGTAATAGCTCAGGATGCCGAGATTCATCAGCGCCAGCCCTTCGCGCGCGGGATTGCCGAGCCGCTGCCACAAGCTATGGCTGGCCTGAAAGCTATCGCGCGCGCGCTGGTAATCGCCTTGCAGCCGCGCAAACGTGCCCTCGGAGTTGAGCACGCGCGCGCGCAGCCCGTCCTCCAGCGCCGACTCGCTCAGCAGGCATCTGAACTCGGATCGCGCGGCTGCGTACTGCTCCACCAGCCCAAAGCTGAGCCCGCGATAGTAGCGCAGCAGATGCTGGTGATGCGCGTTTTTCACGGCGTCGAGCGGCAGCTCAGCCAGCGCGTCTGCCAGCCCGGTCGGCTCTTGCTGGATCAGCAGCTCGCAGTATTGCTCGACATAATGCATAGTGAGCGCTTCGAGCGCGGCACGGTCATGCGGATCGGCACTCGTGAGGCGCCGCGCGTAATGTGTGGCCGCGCGGCCGGTGAGCGCGCGCTGGCGCTCCGGGGCCTGTTGCAAAACCTGCTGCATGTCGGCCTGTACGGCTGGATCAAGTCGAAACTGCGGCCCGGCCGAGCAGACGATGCCGGCGGCGATCAGCTCCGGCGGGATGGCAGCGATCGGCTCGTCGAGCAGCGCCGCCAGCGCGGGCAGATCGAACATTTCGAGCAGCGCCGCCGCTTCGAGAATCTCGTCGTGGCTTGCAGTCAGGAAGGCGAGCTGGTCGCGGATGAAACATTGATCCATAAGTCTGCTTTAACTGAGCTAGATACGTCGCGTGCAGCGCCATGAGCAAGAAGTCGGCGGATAGGTGGCCTAGCACGAGCCGTACAGGCGATCGTCAGGCTGGGGGGCGAACTGGCTGCAGGGTTTCGCCCGCACAGTGTCGCACGCGGCATTCCCTCTGCCAGTTGTAAATAAGAAATAAAACATCTATATTCTACTCATAAGTAAAGGAAAGGTAAACCGCGAATCGATCGTCTTTAACATACCTACCCAGTCACCCTCGTTATCCACGACCCTGTCGATGAAAGGACACAGCTGGATGCGACGCCTTGTACAATGCATGCTTTTTCTGCCATTGCTGCTGGCGGGATTCCCGGCAACTGTGGCTAAAACAGCCGAGACTAAAGCGACGCCGATCACCTTCAATGTGACAGTCTCGCTTGAGTGGCAGCCCGGCACCGGCGATCTGGTACAAAAAGATCTGCTGACCTCGCAGTGTGGATCGACCGCCAGCGCGGGTGGCAACTATCTGAATGAGCTGGTGGCCGGTCTGAATCAGGCCTCGAATTATCTGGCGTTGTACACCAATAACCAGATGCGGCTGGGCACGGTGTCGATCTATACCGGCGGCGCCAACTGGAGCAGCGCCAATATCCGCGTGCTGGCCGACAGCAGCTACCGGCCCAAGTCATTCGTCGGTGGCATCGTCACCGCGCCGATGACCTACGCCAGCCCGCACACAGGGCGCAGCCAGACGTTTTATCCGGGCGCGATCCATCTTGGGCGGCTGTGGGATGGCACGGGCGCGCGCTGCGGCGGCTGGTCGATGAGCGACGGCTATCGCACGATCGGCCACGAGTGGGCTCACTACGCGCTCTATCTCTACGACGAGTATTACCGGCAGACCGATCTCGCGCCGACCTACTGCACGACGACGGGGCGGCATCTGCCCGGCATTCCTGCCAGCGACCCGGCGATTCCCGCGACCGACTCGCTGATGGCCTATCACTATCGCGCCGGGCAGGTCTGGCATGGCGGCGCTCACGGCGGAACCTGCGACGACACGCCGCAGATGTGGGTACACGGCGAGTCCGACTGGGATACCGTCAAGCGCTTTTATCCCGGCGTGCTCTCGTCGGATACGGCGACCGAGGTCGAGTCGGTGCCGCTTTCGGTCTCGATGCCCGGCATCTCCGCGCTGCCGCTGAACTCGTCGGCGAATGTTAAGGTGCGCAACCTGATCGCGCCGAAGCTGACCGGCTCCGGCTATATGGTCCGCGTGAACACCGACAAATCGCCGCAGCGGATCATCGGCCAGGGCTCGCTGGCTACGGATGAGATCGCGCCGCTGCCGTTTCTGGGCGTAGAAGATCCGGCCAAAGATCGGGCGGTGGTGGTGATGTACGATGCGACCGGCGCGCATTTTGTCGCGGACTCGGACGCCACGCCGCTGACGATCGGGCAGACCTCGCTCAACGAGCTGCCGCTTCAGCGCACAAGCTGGAAGCCGTGTATGAGCATCACGCCGACGCTTACCCCCACCGGCAGCGGCACGTCGCTGGTGACGCAGCTCGTCGTCAAGCTGCGCGACTGCGCCGGCGTGACGGGCAGCGTGCGTTTGGCGTACTGTCCCTCGGGCGGCATCTGCCAGCCGCTGGTCACGCCGACTCTGAGCGGCGGCTCGTTTGTGCATACCTTCAATTTTCCGGGCGGCGTGGGCCTGACCGAGTATGGCTATATCTATGCGCGGACGGCGGATAGCGGCGAGGAGCCGGAAGAAACGATCGCCTGGTATCAGCTGGCGGGCGGTGTTGGACCGGCGACGATCACCGGCCACGCGCCGCTGCTTGAGCGCACGGTCGATCCTTCCGCCGATGTGACCAGCATGGCTATGGCCGGGACAAATAACAAGACGGACTCATATCTGCTCTACAGCAGCGCGATCCCCGCCCATCTGAGCAGCACGGGACCGCTGCCCACGAATGTTGCCGGCATCATCGACACGCCGATCGACGTGCAGCCGGTCGTCTCAAGCGGCACCGGCAGCCTCACCTGGAGCGCCACGCGCTACGATCCGGCGCTGGCAATCCGCCTGAGCTATAACCAGGATCTGGTCAGCCGGCTGCGGATCTCGGAAGATCGGCTGGTGCTTCTGCGGCTGGAGCAGGGTGTGTGGAAGGTGATTCAGACTCGCCAGCGCAGCATTCCGCTTGACTGGATCGCTACCGGGTTGCAGACGTTCAATGGCACGGGCGCCACGTTTGCGCTGGGCTATCTCAAGTAGCGCAGCTTCGTATCTGATCAAACGCAGGCTAGAAGTACACTTCTAGCCTGTTTTTTTTATGCTTTTTTGATAGTCGAGGAAAGAATGGCGGCTCTGCCTGCGTCTTAAGGTCATGAGACGAGCATGGCGAGACTTCTCCCCAATCGCCGGCTCGTGCTCAAACCGTCGGGCCAGCAGTGCGCGTGAAAGGAGGATACGAGCGTTTTGAAACTGCTGGGTTCAATCCGCAGCCCTGACATGTGATGCAGCGCCGATCGCCCAGATTGGCGAGCGATCCTTCCCCCTGACTCGATCCCCCCAAGATGCCCGGCTTCAGGCAGCGATCTGCGCTGCTGGTACGGCTGTGCCGTCTGGTTGTGCTACGACCGGCAATATTTGGAGGCTCTTTGTATGAATCGATTTGTCCGACTGAGCGCGGTGCTCCTCTTTATCTTCAATGTGCTGCTGGCACCGGCGAGCTTTGCGCAGCCCAGCACCGCTACGCTAGCCACGCTAAAGCTTGCCAGAGATAAGGGCATTCCGAATCAATACATCGTCGTCTTGAAAGACGGCCCCAGCATCAGTGCCGGCTCGGTCGCGCAGGCGGCGGGTGTGACGCCCAGGCATGTTTATTCGGCGGCGCTGAACGGCTTCGCGGCGACGTTGAGCGCGAGCCAGCTCAAGGCGATCCGCAGCAATCCTCATGTAGACTACGTAGAGCAGGATCAGGAAATGTCGATCAACGCGACACAGTTCATGGACGCTAACGGCGATCCGTGGGGCCTGGACCGCATCGATCAGCGTAATCTCGCGCTCTCGGGCAGCTACACCTACTATCTGACCGGCGCGGGCGTGCATGCCTATATTATCGATACCGGCATCGCGGCGCACACCGAGTTCGGCGCCAGCCTGTCAACCATCGGCTTCACGGCGATCAGCGATGGCAACGGCCTGAACGACTGCAACGGTCACGGCACGCATGTCGCCGGTATTGTCGGCGGCACAACCTACGGCGTGGCCAAGGATGTGACTCTGCACCCGGTACGCGTGTTCAATTGCGGCGGCTCCGGCACGACGGCTGGCGTGATCTCCGGCGTGGACTATGTGCGCTTGAACGCGATCAAGCCGGCCGTGGCGAACATGTCGCTGGGCGGCGCTGCTAGCACCGCGCTCAACACGGCCGTCACCAACCTGATTAACTCAGGCGTCTTTACGGCGGTTGCGGCCGGCCAGAGCAATAGCGACGCGTGCTCATTCTCGCCGGCCAGTGTACCAGCCGCGTACACCGTCGCGGGCTCGATGAAGACCGATGCCCGGATGTCCTCCTCGAACTACGGCCCGTGTGTCGACGGCTATGCGCCCGGCTATGACATTAAGTCGGCCTGGCTGAGCAACGGCACGCTGACGCTGCGCGGCACCTCGATGGCGACAGCGCATGTCACCGGCTGCGCGGCGAATTTCCTCCAGCACAACGGCAACGTGCCGCCGGCCACAGTGACCGCCTGGATCACCAATAACGCGACCAACGGTGTGATCACCGGCAATCCGCCGAACACGCCCAACACGCTGCTCTACTGCTTCAAGCCCGACGTGTGGGTCAAGGACAAGAGCGTCGACCAGGGCCGCGAGCCCGATCCGGCGAC
>DASWTW010000139.1:0-6551 GCA_036401895.1 Herpetosiphonaceae bacterium
TACTACGGCGGCCTGGCCTATGGCGCCGAGGCAGCGGCCCAGCATTTCTTCGGCAAGCCCGTTCGCGACCTGGATCTGGCTGAGTCGACGCTGCTGGCGGGATTGCCGCAAGCTCCCTCGCACTACGATCCGGTTAGCAATCAGCCGGCGGCGATCCGGCGGCAGGCCGAGGTGCTCGACGCCCTGGCGCGCGCCGGGTTTATCACACCGGAGCAGGCCAAAACCGCCCAGGCCGAGCCGCTCCAGTTTGCCACCAGCCACACCACGATCCAGGCTCCGCATTTTGTACACTATGTTCTGGATCAAGTCACCGCGCAGCTCGGCGCGGATACCGTGGCGCGCGGCGGCCTGACGATTACCACAACCCTGGACGCCAATCTTCAGTCGGCCTCGCAGTCGATCCTGCGACGACAGATCGCGGCGCTGGGCGTGCCGCAGAACGGCGGGCCGGATCACCAGGTACGCAACGGCGCGGTCGTGGTGCTCGATCCCAGCGACGGCGCGATCCTCACCATGGTTGGCAGCCCCAACTTTGGCGACGCGGCTACCCAGGGCCAGGTCAACGCCGCGATCGCGCTGCGACAGCCGGGCTCCGCGATCAAGCCGCTGACCTACGCGGCAGCGCTGGAGCAGGGCTGGACGCCTGCCAGTACGATCCTCGACGTGCCGACGGCGTTCGAGACGCGCGAAGGCCAGCCCTACACGCCCCAAAACTACGATCGCGCATTTCACGGGCCGCTCTCACTCCGCGAGGCGCTAGCGACCTCCTCCAACGTCTCGGCCGTGCAGGTGCTCGACGCGATCGGCGTGCCCTCGCTGCTGGAGATCGCCTCGCGCCTGGGCATCACCACGCTCCAGCAAGACAGCGGCCGCTTTGGGCTGGCGCTCACGCTCGGCGGCGGCGAAGTCACGCCGCTGGAGCTCACCGCCGCCTACGCAGCCTTTGCCAACGGCGGCCAGCGCGTCACGCCCTACGCGATCATCGAGATCCGAGATGCGCAAGGACGAGATAGAACAAGAGAACAAGAGAACAAGAGAACAAGGGAACAAGAAAACCTAGAACCTAGAACCCAGAACCTAGAACCTAGAACCGGAGACGAGCAAGGGAACAAAGGAAGTACCGACCAGACTCCCCTCTCCTACCGCACAGGAGCGGGAAGGGGCGCCCGCGACGGTGGGGCAGGGGTTGGGGGTGAGGGCCTGTCCACCAACGAAGGCCACGCCCTGAGCCCGCAGGTTGCCTATCTGATCAGCGATATTCTCTCGGATCGCTATGCGCGGATGCGGGCCTTCGGCGAGGTCAGCGCGCTTGATGTCGATCGTCCGGCTGCCGCCAAGACCGGCACCACCAGCGACTGGCGCGACAACTGGACGATCGGGTACACGCCCGATCGCGCTGTCGGCGTGTGGGTAGGCAACGCCGACGGGCAGCCGATGGAAGACATCAGCGGCGTCACCGGCGCGGGTCCGGTCTGGCACGAGGTGATGCTGGCCGCGCATCGTGGTCTGCCCGCGAGCGCCTTCAAGCAGCCCGAGGACATTGTCGAGGTTCAGATCTGCGCCGAGGGTGGCAAGCTTCCGTCGCCGACGTGTCCCGGCGCGAAGCTGGAGCGATTTATCGCCGGCACCGAGCCGACCGAGCCTGATGATACACACATCGTCTTTGCGATCGACCCGGATCTCGACTGTCGAGCGCCGGCAGGCTACCCGCAGGAGCGCATCGTCATGCAGTCGTATCGCCGCCTGCCGCCCGAGGCCGAAACCTGGATGATCCGGGCAGGAATGCCACGCGTGCCCCAGCAGATCTGCCCGCTGCCCGAAGCTACCGCCGACCAGGCAGCCACGGACGCGCAGATCGGCCTGACGGCCCAGGCCAAGCCCGTGCTCAGCTCGCCGGTCAGCGGCTCGATCTTTTCGCTCAGCGCCAGCATTCCCGCCGAGCGCCAGCAGATCGAGATTCAGGCGCGGGCCGGCGGCGATGTCGCCAGTCTCACGATCTACGTGGACGACACGCCGCTCGCCACGTTCAGCGGACCGCCCTACCGCGCCTTCTGGCAGCTCACGCCGGGCCTGCACCGCGCGCATGTCGTCACCACCGACCGCCAGGGAGGCCAGCGCACCAGCGATCACGTGGAATTTATTGTCCAGCAGCCATAATCCGTCTTGGAGGAAGTCGATGAAACCGTTTCGCTCATATCTCACCCGCCGCAAGATCCTGATCGCCGTTGCTGCGATCGTGGTGCTTGCGCTGGGCGCGATCCTCGGTCCGCTGGCGCTCGCCGGGCCACGGATTGTACGGGTCACGCCCTCCGATGGCGCGACCGATGTCAGCCCGCAGAGCGCCTTTCGTGTGGAGTTCGATCAGTGGGTGCTGCCCGACTCGATCGAGGCCCCGATCGAGCCGCCGGTACCATTCACGATCCAGTGGCAGCGCAGCGCCATCGTGCTTACGCCGCAGTCCGGGCTAAGCTACAACACGCGCTACCGACTGACTGTGAAATCCGCGCGCAACATCCTGGGCCGAGCGAACACCAGCGCCACGCCGATCGCGTTTGCCACGCTGCCCTACGCCACAGTTGCGCGCTTCGGCCCTGAGCAAGACGCGGCCAATGTCGCCCAGCGGGCGCCAATCACTGTCGAGTTCAGCGCGCCGGTCGTGTCCACCGAGAAGATCGCCGCCGCCGCACAAGATCCCAGGCTGGCCGATAGCCTGCCACAGCCGCTGGCGCTTTCTCCGCAGCAGACCGGCCTGGGCCGCTGGCTCTCGCCGACGCTCTACGGCTTCTACCCCGAGAACGGCCTCCACGCGGCGACAACCTACACCGCCACTGTGCGCGCCGACGTGACGCCCGATGGCCGGACCCGGCTCGAAAAGCCGGTCAGCTGGCAGTTCACCACCGAGGCGCCGCTGCTGGCCGGCACGCGGCCCTTTGACGGCGCTACCGACGTGCCGACGACCAGCGAGGTCGAGGCGCGGCTCGCACCCGACGTCGACAGCAGCTCGGCCAAAGATCATTTTGCACTCTACAACGTCGACAGCGGCGCGCAGGTGCAGGGAACCGTCGAGACCAACGCGGGCAGCCTGCGCTTCAAGCCCGCCGCTCCGCTGGATCGCAGCGTGCGCTACGAGGCGCGACTGGCGCCCGGCATTCGCACCACCACCGGCGCTGCGCTTAACACCGACACGCTAAGCTGGAGCTTTACCGTGATGGGCGATCTGGAGGTCGCGCAGGTCGAGCCGCCGGTTGATACCGCCGAGGTTCTGACGACGACCAGGCGCATCAGCGTGCGCTTCAACCATCCGGTCGTCGCCGTGACGGCGCTGGACGCGCAGGCCAACCAGCCACAGCCGCTGACGATCAGCCCGGCGCTTCCCGGCGAAGGCCGCTGGCTCGACACCAGCACCTACGTCTTCTCGCCGACCGTCGCGCTGCCGCCTTCGACACGCTTCGAGGCACGCGTTGCGGCGGGACTGAGCGATCAGACCGGCGGCAAGCTCAACAACGATTACACGTGGAGCTTCAGTACGATTCAGCCGGTCGTGGTGCGCAGCAAGCCTGGGCCGGATGAGCGATTTGCCAGCCCGCGCGATCCGCTTACGATTGAGTTCAACCAGCTGATGAGCCTCGACAGCCTGCGCGGCGCGATCCAGCTTCAGCACGTGAGCTCCGGCGCGATCGTTTCCGGCGCAGTCGCGGTGAAAGGCAGCAGCGCCACGTTTACGCCAGCCGAGCCGCTGGAGCGTGGCGCCGGCTACGTCCTGACCGTCGCGCGCTCGGCACGCTCGGCCGGTGGCGCCGGCACACTGACGAACGCCTACAGCGCTCCCTTCCGCGTCGCGCCGCTGCCCCGATTGGAGCGCTCAACCCCGGAGAATGGCGCGACGAATGCCGATGTCGGATCGGGCGTGGTCTTGGATTTCAGCACGCCGCTCGATTGGGCCACCATCGAGAAGAATCTGACGATCGAGCCCAAGCCGACTCAGATCTATAGCTCGACCTATGAGGCTCAGCTCATGCTTGGCTTTCGCATGAAGCCCGAGACCGACTACCGCGTTACCATCGGCGGGGCGGCGCGCGACCCCTACGGCGTAACGCTCGGCAGCGACACCACGATCGCCTTCCGCACCGGCTCGCTTCTGCCAGCGCTAACGATCATCGGTCAGGATCAGATCGGCTCGTACAACGCTCACGTCCCGGCGCGTGTGCCGCTGCGCCATGTCAACACACCTACCATCAGCTACCGGCTGGCACGCGTAGACGTCGCGCGGATTCCAGAGCTGCTCTCCACCTACGATTCCTGGCAGCAATTCCAGCCGGATCAATCTGCCGTCGTCAAGGAGGGCCAGCAGCAGCTGCCCGGCGAGCGCAACGAGCAGCGCATCGACGTGCTGGATCTCGGCAAGCTCGATCCCGGCGCGTACTACGTCGACGTACGCGGTCCCAGCAGCACCGCCGATCGCCGGCTGATGATCGTCAGCCCGTACGCGCTCACACTCAAGCGCAGCGCCGATAAAGTTTTCGTCTGGGCGATCGACCTGAGCAGCGGCAAGCCCGTGGCGGATCTGCCGCTGCTGGCGAAGACTATCACTTACGCAACCAAAAGCTACTCTGGTACGGATCAGCTGGATCTGCGCGAGCTTGGCAGCACCGACGACGAGGGCATTCTGCACACCGATTACACCGGCGGCAACACCTACGATCCGCTCTACGTCTGGTCGCCGGTGGGCAAGGATTTTGCGTTCACCACGACGAGCTGGGGCACCGGCATTGGAGCCTGGGATTTTGGCCTGCCCGCCGACTATGGGCGCGGCCCGATCGCCGGCAGCATCAGGACCGACCGGCCGCTCTACCAGCCCGAGCACACGGTCTATATTCGTGGCGCGCTCCGCACCGATCACGATGGCCGCTACTCACTGCCCGACGCGGGAGAACAGGCCCACCTGACGATCTCCGATCCGCAGGGCACGGTCGTGATGACCGGCACGCTGCCGCTGAGCCAGTTCGGCACGTTCAACACCGAGCTGACGCTGGCCAGCAGCGCGAAGCTCGGCGGCTACACCATGCTTGTACGCCTGGCAAAAGACCTCGATAAATCCGATCAGCCACCTGCCGCTCAGGGCACATTCACCGTCTCCGAGTACCGCAGGCCGGCGTTTGAGGTCACCGTAAAGCCCAGCAAGCCGGATCTGATCCAGGGCGAGACAATGGAGGTCGAGGTTGCGGCGCGCTACTTCTCAAGCGGCCCGGTGGCGAACGCTCCCGTGCGCTGGCGGCTGCGCGGCTATCCCGTCTTTTTCAGCAGCGAGACCGCGCCCAACTTCAGCTTTGAGAACTTCGACGATGCCTACGAGGCCTATCGCTGGTTCGACGGCGGGCGCGGTCCCCAGGGCGGCGAGCTGGTCAGCGAAGGCACCGCCAGAACCGACGCTCAGGGACGGCTCATGCTGCGGCTGCCGGCCGAGCTGGGCAAGACCAATCACAGCCGCACGCTGACGCTCGACGTCGAGATCACCGATGTCGACGGCCAGGTCATCGCCGGGCAGGGCAGCGCCGATGTACACGCGGGAGCCTACTACATCGGATTGCGGCCCGAGGGCTATGTCGTCGAGGTTGGGCAAGCGCAAAACGTCTCGCTGATCACGGTCGATCTGCAAGACAAGGTTGTGCCACAGCAGGCGCTGGAAGTCGGCATCTACCAGCGCGAGTGGTACAGCGCCCGTGAGCAGGGCTCGGATGGACGGCTCTACTGGACCTCGAAGTTTACCGACACGCTGGTCGAGACCCAGAAGGCGACGACCGACGGCCAGGGTCGAGGCAGCATCAGCTTCACGCCCAAGCAGGGCGGCAACTATCGCATCGCCGCGACCGGACGCGACAGCGGCGGCCACACGATCAAATCCAGCGTCTTCTCGTGGGTCAGCGGCGGCGAAACCTTCTGGGGCGTCAACGACACCAACCGCATCGATCTGATCGCCGACAAAGGCAGCTACAAGCCTGGCGAGACTGCCAAGATCCTGGTGCCCGCGCCGTACAAAGGCATGACTGCGCTGATGACGATCGAGCGCGGCGAGGTCATCCAGCACCGGCTGCTCACCATCCAGGGCACGACTGAACTGTTGGAGGTGCCGATTACGGCCGAGCACGCGCCAAACATCTATGTCTCGCTGGTGCTGGTCAAAGCGGCCGATCAAGAGGTGCCCGTGCCGGATCTGCGCGTCGGCCTGATTAATCTCCCGGTCTCCACCCAGCAGCAGGAGCTGACGATCGCGGTCACGCCCGACAAAGAAAGCGCCGGGCCGCGTGACGAGGTCGCCTACACCATCAAGGCCACCGATCACACCGGCAAAGGCGTGAAGGCCGAGATCGGGCTTGCGCTGGTCGATAAATCAGTGCTCTCGCTGGCCGATGATCCCAACCCGACGCTGCGCCAGGCTTTTTACGAAAAACGACCGCTGGGCGTCTTCACGGCGCAGTCGCTCACCACGCTGATGGATCGCGTCACGCTGCGCATTCAGGCCAGCGCTAAAGGCGGCGGCGGTGGCGCGGCAA
>DASWTW010000140.1:0-1707 GCA_036401895.1 Herpetosiphonaceae bacterium
TAAGTCCCGCCGCAAAGCGTACGGTTCGGCGCAGATGCCGCGCCCAAGACCGCGGGCTGGTCGCTTCTTCGGTCGTGATCCAGGTGCCGGTGACGTTTGAGATAAACGGGATCTGCGGCGGGTTGAGGCGGGCGCGGCGCACGACGCCAGTGAACTCGTCAAGAATCGGGTCCATCATGGCTGAGTGGAAGGCGTGCGACGTGTGCAGGCGACGGCACTGAATCTCCTGATCGAGCAGCTGCTGCTCCAGCCTGCGGATCGCCGCCTCCGGCCCCGACACGACGCTCCAGCCAATCGTGTTGACCGCCGCCAGACTGATCTCCGACGTGAGCAGCGATTGAAGCTCGTCTTCCGGCAGCGCCACGCTGAGCATCGCGCCGTGCGGCATCTGCTGCATCAGCCGTCCACGCGCCGCGACCAGCATCAGCGCATCTTCCAGGCTGAGCACGCCCGCCAGCGTAGCCGCGACATATTCGCCGATCGAGTGACCGATCAGCGCCTGCGGCTGCACGCCCCAGTGCATCCAGAGCTGCGCCAGCGCATACTCGATCACGAACAGCGCCGGCTGCGCGTAGATGGTCTGATCGAGCTGCCCTGATTCGCTCCACAGCACATCTCGCAGGTCGCGGATACCATCTGAAGGAAGATGCGCTTTCAAAATGTCGGCGCACTGGTCGATGTGCTGGCGAAAGATCGGCTCGTGGCGATACAGGTCTTGGGCCATGCCCGCGTACTGGCTGCCCTGTCCCGGAAACATAAACACCGTCTGGCGCTTGGTGCTCGTGTGGCGCTGTGTGCTGAGCCGAGACCCGCCGCTCTCCAGCGCCGCGATCGCGTCGGCGTGGCTGGCGCAGAGCAGTGTGCGCCGGTGCTCAAACAGCTTGCGTCCCACCTGAAGCGTGTAGGCTACATCTGCCAGATCGACGTCGGGATGTTCGCGCAGGTAGCCGGCCAGATTCGCCGTCATCTGCTCCAGGGCTGTCTCGCTCTGCGCCGAGAGCGTCAGCAGCTGCCACGGTCGGGCCGATGGCGCCGAGGGCTGCGCTGCCGGCGCTTCTTCAAGAATGATATGCGCGTTGGTGCCGCCGAAGCCAAACGAGCTGACGCCGGCGCGGCGCGGCAGGCCGTCCGTCGCCCAGTCGGCGAGCCTGGTGTTAACATAAAATGGGCTGTGGGCAAAATCGATGCGCGGGTTCGGTACGTTGTAGTGCAACGTTGGCGGGATCTGCTGGTGCTTGAGCGCGAGCACGGTTTTAATCAGGCTTGAGATCCCGGCGGCGGCATCCAGATGCCCGATATTTGTTTTGACCGAGCCAATCCCGCAGAAGCCCGTGCGCCTGGTTTGCGTGCGAAAGGCTTTGGTCAGCGCCCGGATCTCGATCGGATCGCCAAGCTGGGTGCCGGTGCCGTGCGCCTCGACATAGCTGATGCTGTCGGCCTCGACCTCGGCATCCGCCAGCGCGTCGGCGATCACCTTGGCCTGTCCATCGACGCTGGGCGCCGTAAAGGATGCCTTGATCGCGCCGTCGTTGTTGGTGGCCGTGCCTTTGATGATCGCGTAGATCTGATCGCCGTCTTCGAGCGCATCGTCCAGGCGCTTCAACACGACAACACCGGCGCCGCTGCCAAAGATCGTGCCCTGCGCCTCGGCGTCGAAGGCGCGGCACTGACCGTCGGGCGAGAGCACGCCGCCCGGCTCGTAGAGAT
>DASWTW010000141.1:0-4878 GCA_036401895.1 Herpetosiphonaceae bacterium
GCCTCGCTCAGTGTGCTTGAACAGCGCGAACTCGGGCGTCGTAATCCGCCTGGATTAGCGCGCGGACATTTTGCCGACAATCTGATCGCTGAGTACGACCTCGATCTTGATACAACAGCACAATCGCCTGGTGAGCTGGCGCAGACGCTGATTAACTATCTTGCGTCCAATGCAGAGTGGACCGCCATGCAGCGGCTTGCTCGTCGCACGCACGCGTGAATGGCGAACACGGATTCGACCAGAAATCGCACCAACCCGATCACAATCGCCTCGCGCGGTACCACTTCACTGATGCACAAGCGAGATAACGGTGTGCTCCATGACTCCGCCGCGCGGGGCAACGGGCCGCACCAGCAGGACCGGCACCGGGCTGGCTTTCAGCACGCGCTCGGCCACGCTACCGACCAGCAGGCGGCTGATTCCGGCCCGGCCGTGGGTTGCCATCGCGATCATGTCGACATGGCCGCTCCGCGCGTAGGCCACGATCTCCTCGGCAGGATCGCCGAAGCGGACCACGGGCTGCACGCTAAACCCGGCATCGATCAGGCTGTGCGATTGGTCAAGCAGCTCGGCGGCTAGCTCGGCTTCCAGGCTGGCCTCGCTTTGCAGCGGGTAGATCGGGTGGCGGCTGGTTTCGAACTGCCGCGCCGAATGAAATTCCGGCAGCCCCCAGCCATTGACGGGCAGGACGCGAACAGGCTCAGCCAGCACGCCTGCGGGCGGATCGGCAACGCGCAGCACAATCACCTGGTAGCGCTGCGGATCAAACAGGTGACAGATCGAGCTGAGGCTTTCACGGCTCACGGCCGAGCCGTCGAGCGGCACAAGAATTGTTGCAGGGATCATTGAGTTCCTCCTGAGAGCACATTGCTCTGTTCTGCTTCCAGCATAGGCGCTCAAACCTGGCCGGGCGTGGTACGCTCACCACTACACGGAAAGCTTTATCGACAGGCGGCGCAGACGGATGTTGTTTGCAAGCCGTGTGATAGATCGCTGTGCTACGCTGATGCTACGAGCAAGTCGAATTGACGCGGCGTTCGCGTCCAGCGGCTCAGGAGGTTTCTATGCCCAATCAAGAGGATTGGCGCTTCTGCCAAAAATGCCAGGCTCTATTCTTTAACGGATTCCCTAACAAAGGCCGCTGCCCTGCCGGTGGTGGGCATCGCCGAGAAAGCTCGGCACGTAACTTCTTTTTGCCGCATGACGTGGCCGAGTCGAATCATGCGCAGGGTGCCTGGCGATTTTGCCACAAGTGCAATGCGATGTTCTTTGACGGTTTTCCGACCAAAGGAAGCTGTCCCGGCGGTGGTGGGCATGAGTCGGCCGGTTTCGTGTTCGTCCTGCCGCACGACATCCCGGCGCAGGGACTGAACCAGGGTGGCTGGCGTTTTTGTCACAAGTGCTTCGTCATGTTCTTTGACAACGCGCCGGGCCAAGGGCGCTGTGCTGCCGGCGGCGGCCACGAGGCGCAGGGATTCCTGTTTGTGCTGCGGTTTCGGGGGAATCTGGAAGATGATGTCGATCTCAACCCGGTAAACGAGTAGACGCCCCGATTCCTTCGTTATAAACCGTCTGGTAGCGCAGGCGTCTGTTTGGCCCAGCGCTAATCTGCTGGAGCTGATCCCGTCGTGCCGCGTACCACCAGCTGCACCGGGAGCGGCGCCGCCTGTGCTACCTTCTCGCCGCGCAGGAGCGCCAGCAGCGCCTGCCCAGCCAGCAGCCCTTTTTCGCGATGTGCCTGCCGGATCGTGGTCAGCGGTGGGATCGCCTGCGCGGCGCCAGGGATGTCGTCAAAGCCAGCCAGCGACACATCGCCGGGCACGCTGAGACCGGCCTCCTGTATCGCCGCCAGCGCTCCCAGCGCCAGCCGATCGGTCAGGCATAGCACGGCGGTCGGACGCGGCGATTGTCGCAGCAGCTCACGCATGGCCGCTGCGCCATCGGCCTCACGATTGTCGGCGCACACCTGGATCAGTACATCAGTCCAGCGCAGTCCGGCCTGCTCCAGCGCCAGGCGGTAGCCCCGGAAGCGCAGCTGAGTGACAAAGAAGCTATGCGCTGCCTGCTCATGGAGGCTCAAAGGCGCCTCCGAGGTCAGGCCAACCAGCGGCTCGGTCAAACGATCCGTGATGATGGCAAAGCGCCGATGGCCGAGGCTCAGCAGATGATCGGCCGCCTGCCGCGCGCCATCGACATCGTCAACCGTGATCGCGGGGACTCCCACTCGTGGCGGCTGATCGAGGAGAATCGTGGGGATGCGCCGGGCCAGCGCGGCGGCAACCAGCGGATCTTCCTCCAACATCGAGTACACGATAAAGCCGTCCACCAGCGCCCGCTGGACTGTCGCCGTGGTGTCGCTGCGGCCGGGCACAAGCAGCAGGCCGAGATCGGCCGCCTCCAGCGCGCTGGCGATGCCGTCAAGCACCAGCACCGCCGCCGGATCGCTGAAAGCATACGACAGGCGCTCGGCGAAGAGCACGCCGACCGCGCCCGCGCGCTGCTGCCGCAGACTGCGTGCGACCGGATCGGGGCCGGGATAGCCGAGCTGCGCTGCCATATCCAGCACGCGCGCCCGTAGCTCGGCGGAAAGCTGATCCGGGCGATTGTAGGCGTTCGAGACTGTCGAGACAGCCACGCCCAGCGCCGACGCTACATCGCTGATGGTGACGCGCTGCCGCTTTTCGCGCGAATGATCCTGGGCCATACTCTGCTCCTCTTTGCGCCGGGTTGCGCGAGTATACCACAAGTGGTATATTTCTGAAACGTTACAGAGAAAAATCGTTTCGCAAAGGAGTCAGCAGGATCGTGGCTGCTTCCCCTACTTCTCCTACCGCTGTTCGCCAGCGCACCGCGCTGCTTGTAGGTCTTGCCTACGCCGCATTTATCAGCCTGGGCTTGCCCGATGGCTTGACCGGCGTAGCATGGCCGTCGATTCGTACGACCTTTAGCCTTTCGCTGGATGCGTTGGGTGCCTTAATTACCACCAGCACGATCGGCTACATGCTGTCGAGCTTCAGCAGCGGGCGTGTGCTGTCGCGCATCGGCGTGGGGTGGCTGCTGGTGCTGAGCTGCCTGGCGACGGCGATCAGCTTGCTGGGCTACGGCGCGGCGCCCATGTGGATCGTGATGGTCAGCCTGGGATTTCTGGCCGGTCTGGGAGCAGGCGCGATTGACGCCGGGCTGAACACCTACGCCGCCGAAAACTTCAGCCCGCGCACCATGAACTGGCTGCACGCATCGTTTGGGCTGGGCGCGGCGACTGGCCCGATCATCATGAGCAGCGTGATCAGCGCGGGTCAGCCCTGGCGTCTGGGCTACCTGATTGTGGGCGTGGCGCAGCTGATCCTGGCGAGCTGCTTTGCGATCACCCGCAGCCAGTGGCACGCGCACGCCGAGGAAGCGCAGGCCGAGCCGACCGCCAGCGCGTCGATGGGGCGTACGCTGCTACTGCCGTCGGCGTGGCTCAGCATCCTGCTCTTCTTTCTCTACACCGGCCTTGAGATCACGGCCGGCCAGTGGCTCTACTCGCTGCTGACCGAGTCGCGCGGCATGCTGCCCGCCTTAGCCGGCGTGTGGGTGAGCCTCTACTGGGGCAGCCTCACGGTTGGGCGGCTGCTGTCGGGGATGATCGTTGCGCATATCAGCGTGCGGACGCTGCTTCAGATCTGCATGGTCGTCGCGATCCTCGGCGTGGCGCTGCTCTGGCTCAACATCGCGCCGTGGCTCTCGCTGATCGGGATTGCCATGCTGGGCCTGTCGCTCGCGCCGATGTTCCCGTCGCTGATCGCGCTGACGCCAGGACGTATGGGGCCTGCTCACGCCGCTAACACGGTCGGTTTTCAGATCGCGGCGGCCAGCCTGGGCGGAGCCACGCTCGTAAGCAGCTTCGGTCTGCTGGCCGATGCGTTTGGCCTGGAACAGCTCGGCCCGTTTTTGTTTGGGATCGCGGTGCTGCTGATGGTTGTGTATGAGATCCTGGAGCGCCAGCCACGAGCAGAGACACAGAGCTAGCCCTGTTTTGTTGACGCTGAGTGGCACACCTGAAGCAGATCCACGTACCGCGCCGTAGCGCAGTACGTGGATTTTTTGCTCCTGATTCTGAGACTAGCGGATCAAGCGATCTTTGGTCGCGCCGGCTGGTCAGGTGTGCTGCGGGTGCAGCGGATACACGCTCAGCTCTTTGAGCATGACGCTGCCGGCCTCGGCGAAGAGCTCAAGATGGGTGCTGGTCGGCGCGGGGAAAACCTGATTAGTTAGCACAACCCGCCCACCGTCGGCGAACACCTCGACCGAGGCATGATCGATCAGCAGTCGCAGCACGATCTCGTTGGCGCGCGGCTGGAGCGGCACCATCTGCGGCCCTGCTGTGCCGGTCGCCTTGTGTCCGGCGCTGCTGCGGTCGACGAATAGCGTCTGCTGCGCGGCATCGTAGCCGATCACCGTCGCCTCGCCCGCGCTCGCGCGCACCCGCAGCCCAAACGAGCGCGCCGTTGTGGCGTGATCCACAACAAAGGTCACCTGTACTTCAAGCGTCGCGCCGCGCATATATTCCAGCCGCTGCGCGCCCGGCTGAACCTCCGCTTGAGACCAGTGATGACCCACGCCGCGCAGCGTCGCCACCTCGGCAACCGGCTGCTGCACCAGCATCACGCCGTCGCCGTCGCTTGCCAGCGCCAGATCGCGCGGGACCGTCATCGCGCCGCGCCAGGTCGTGGCCGGGATCTCGGCGCCGTAGCTCCAGTTGTTCATCCAGGCCAGCCACATGCGCCGTCCATTGGGCACATCCGACCACGACTGTGCCGCGTAGAAATCGCCGCCGTAGTCGGCCCAGCGCACAACCTCGGGTGACTCGCCGGGGATGAAGGTTTGGCCGTCGAA
>DASWTW010000142.1:0-59848 GCA_036401895.1 Herpetosiphonaceae bacterium
ACGGCCCCACCGAGGCCGCCGTCGACGTCACCTGGTGGCCCTGTCGGCCCCACGCTGCACTGCACACGGTGCCGATCGGCCGGGCGATCGCCAACACGCAGATCTACATCCTGGACCCGCAGCTGCGGCCAGTGCCGGTCGGCGTGGCGGGCGAGCTGCACATCGGCGGCGTCCAGTTGGCGCGCGGCTATCAGGGGCGGCCCGCGCTGACCGCCGAGCGCTTCCTCCCCGATCCCTTCAGCGCGGCACCCAACGCCCGGCTGTACAAAACCGGCGATCTGGCGCGCTTCCTGCCCGACGGCGCGATCGAATACCTCGGCCGCCTCGACTTCCAGGTCAAAGTGCGTGGCTTCCGCATCGAGCTCGGCGAGATCGAAGCCGCCCTCGGCCAGCACCCGCAGATCCGCGAAGTCGTCGTCGTGGCGCGGCAGGATGCGCCCGGCGAGACGCGACTGGTGGCGTACCTTGTAGAACAAGGGACCAAAAGAGCAAAAGAACAAACGGACGCACAGAACCTAGAACCTAGAACCCAGAACCCAGAACCGGGAGAGAGCCAAGCTTTCCCCTCGCCTGCCGCAGCGGGAGAGGGGAGGGAGCGAAGCGACAGGGGTGAGGGCCTGCTCAAGAATCCTGGTGAGGGCCTCTCCACCGACGCTCTCCGTCGCTTCCTGCACGACAAGCTCCCCGAGTACATGATCCCGGCCGCGTTTGTTACGCTCGATGCGCTGCCGCTTTCGCCCAACGGCAAGATCGATCGCAAAGCCCTGCCCGCGCCCGACACGTCGCGGCCCGAGCTGGAGGCAGCCTTTGTGCCGCCGCAGACGCCCGCAGAGCAAGCGCTGGCCGAGATCTGGCAGCGTGTGCTGGGCCTTGAGCGCGTCGGTGTGTACGATAACTTCTTCGCGCTGGGCGGCGACTCGATGCGCAGCATTCGGGTGCTTTCCCAGGCCCGCGATCGTGGCTTGAGCCTGAGCTTACAGCAGCTCTTCCAGCACCAGACGATCGGCGAGCTGGCACGAGCGCTGGACGACAGCCCTTCGAGCACCAGTGTGCAGCCGCGCGTGGAGCCGTTCGGCCTAGTCGCCAAAGATGATCGGCTCCAGCTGCCGGGCGATGTCGAGGATGCTTATCCGCTGGGCGCGCTACAGGTCGGTATGCTCTTCCACAGCGAGTACAATCCCGACTCGGCGGTCTACCACGACATTTTCACGCAGCATATTCGCATGCCCTTCAACGTCGACGCGATGCGCTCCGCGATCCGTGAGCTGGCTGCCCGCCACGAGATCCTGCGCACCTCGTTCGATCTGACCAACTACAGCCAGCCGCTACAGCTGGTGCATCGCGTGGCCGAGCCCGAGTTTGAGGTCGAGGATCTGCGCTATTTCTCCGCGCCCGAGCAGCAGGCCGCGATCGTGGCCTGGATGGATGACGACAAGCGCCGGACGTTCGACTGGCAGCGCGCGCCCCTGCTACGCATCCAGATCCATCGCCGCACCGACGACGACATCCAGTTCACCGTCAGCTTTCACCACGCGATCCTCGACGGCTGGAGCCTGGCGGCGATGAACACCGAGCTGTTCACGCTCTACTTCGCGCAACTGGGCAAGACGACTCCCACGCTGGCCGCGCCGCCAAGCTCAGGCTTCCGCGATTTCATCACGCTGGAGCAGCAGGCGCTCAGCTCGCCCGAGACGCGCGAGTACTGGACGCGCACGCTGGCCGACAGCGTCACCGAGCTGATCCCGCGCTGGCCCGCCGAGGGCGACATGCCGAGCGAGCGCCAGATTCGCACCCAGCCGGTGCCGGCGGCCGAGGCACTCTCGGATCAGATCAGGCAGCTGGCACAGCAGGCAGGCGTGCCGCTCAAGAGCGTGCTGCTGGCAGCGCATCTGCGGGTGCTCAGCCTGCTGCACGGCCGCCGCGATGTCCTAAGCGGCCTGGTCTCCCACGGACGTCCCGAGACCGAGGACGGCGAGCGCATTCTGGGCATGTTCCTCAACACCTTGCCGTTGCGCCTCGATCTGCACGGCGGCTCGTGGCTGGATCTGATCCGCGCTACATTTGCGGCCGAGCGCGAGCTGCTGCCGCATCGCTGGTATCCGATGGCCGAGATCCAGCGCCACCTGGGCGGACAGCAGCTCTTTGAGACCGCGTTCAACTACGTCGATTTTTATGTCTACCAGAGTCTGGGCGGCCTCTCAGGCTTCCAGCCGCTGGGCGGTCAGTTCTTCCAGGAGACCAACTTCACGCTCTCGGGCAACTTCAGCCTGGATCAGGTGACCGGCGCGGTGCAGCTTGGCGTCGAGTACGACGCCTCACAGATTCCCGATGCGCAGGCGCAGGCGATCGGCGAGTACTACGCTCGCGCGCTAACCGCGATGGTCACGCAGCCGCACACCCGCTACGATCGCGATCCGCTGCTCAGCGAGGCCGAGCGTCAGCGGCTGCTGGTGGAGTGGAACGCCACGGAGACCGCTTATCCGCAGAGCTGCGCGCATCTGCTCTTTGAGGCGCAGGTCGAGCGCCGGCCCGAGGCGATCGCGCTGGCCTACGGTGAGCTGGAGCTGAGCTACAGTGAGCTGAACACGCGGGCGAACCAGCTGGCCTGGCATCTGCAATCCCTGGGTGTGCGGCCCGAGTCGCGTGTGGCGATCTGCCTTGAGCGCTCGCCCGAGATGATCGTGGGGCTGCTGGGCATCTGGAAAGCGGGCGGCGTGTATGTCCCGCTCGATCCGGCCTATCCGCAGGATCGACTGCACTACATGCTTGAGGACTCCGGCGCGGCGGTGCTGCTGATCCACCAGTCGATCGAGGAGCGACTACAGCTTGAGTCAGCGCAGCACAGCGCGCAGATCGTGCGCATCGACGCCGACTGGCCGACGACGGGTGCCCTCTGGGCGCAGAATCGCAGCGACAATCCACACAGCGGCGTCACGCCCGACAATCTGGCCTACATCATCTACACCTCGGGCTCGACCGGCCAGCCCAAGGGCGTGCTGGTGCCGCATCGTGGGCTGTGCAATCTGGCCAGCGCGCAGAGCCGCACCTTTGGCGTAACGCCTGAGAGCCGCGTGCTGCAATTCGCCTCGTTCAGCTTCGACGCCTCGATCTCCGAGATCTGCATGGCGCTGCTGGCCGGCGCGACGCTCTCGCTGGGAGCGCAAGATTCGCTGGTGCCCGGTCCAGCCGCGCTTCAGGTGCTGCGCGAGCAGGCGATCACCACCGTGACGCTGCCGCCCTCGGTACTGGCGGTGCTCACGCCATCGGATTTCCCGGCGCTGCAAACAGTGATCGCGGCCGGCGAGGCCTGTCCCGCAAACGTGGTTGAGCGCTGGCTCGCGCCGGTGAACGGACGCAGCCGCAGCTTCTTTAACGCGTACGGCCCGACCGAGACCACGGTCTGCGCGACCATCGCGGCACTCGGTGATGGCAGCCGCCAGCCGCCGATCGGCCACGCGATCGACAATCTACAGGTGTATGTGCTCAACGGGGCTCTTCAGCCCACGCCGATCGGCGTGCCCGGCGAGCTCTACGTCGGCGGCGTAGGCGTGGCCCGTGGCTACAACCGGCGGCCGGATCTGACCGCCGAGCGCTTCGTGCCCGATCCGTTCAGCCAAAATCCTGGCGCACGCTTGTATCGCACCGGCGACCAGGCGCGCTACCTGCCCAACGGCGATCTCGAGTACATCGGACGCATCGATCAGCAGGTCAAGGTGCGCGGCTTCCGCATCGAGCTCGGCGAGATCGAATCCGCGCTGCGCCGGCACGAGGCCGTCCGTGATGCCGTCGTGATCGTCCGCGAAGAGACCGGCGATAAGCGGATTGTGGCGTATGTGGTTGAGAACCTAGAACCTAGAACCCAGAACCAAGGGAACGAGGGCGAAGCCGGTTCTAGGACGCCCGGATGGCACCCGGTTCTTGGTTCTGCGGAGCTGCGACGCTTCTTGCTGGCGGTGCTGCCCGAGTACATGATCCCATCGGCGTGTGTAGTGCTCGACGCGCTGCCGCTGACGCCCAACGGTAAGGTCGATCGCAAGGCGCTACCCGCGCCGGACCATGAGCGTTCACAGCAGACTTATGTCGCGCCGCGCACGCCCACCGAGGAGACCGTCGCGCGCATTCTGTCGGAGATTCTGGTCGTCGATCGCGTGGGCGCTCACGACAACTTCTTCGAGCTGGGCGGCCACTCGCTCCTGGCGATGCAGCTGATCTCACGATTGCGTCACGCCTTCCAGGTTGAGCTGCCGCTGCGGGTGCTGTACGAGTCGGCCACGGTTGCGGATCTGGCGCTGACGATCGTGCAGCGGCAGGCCGAGCAGGCAGACAGCAGCGAGCTTGACGAGATGCTGGCCGAGCTGGATCAATTATCGGATGAAGAAGTGCAAGCGTTGCTCGCCAGTGGAGAAGGTTTAGATGAGTGACGTTTCCAAACGCGTCGCCGAGATGTCGCCCGAGCGGCGCGAGCTGCTGCTCCGTCGGCTGCGCGAGAAACAGGTGACCGCACCACCCAGGCCCGCCCCAACGCTGCCGGCTATGGTCACCAACCGCGAGGCGCGCAACGAGCCGTTCCCGCTCTCGCCGATCCAGCGCGCCTACTGGACCGGACGCAGTGGCCTCTTCGATCTCGGAGCAGTCGGCACCAACGTGTACACCGAGGCCGAGGTGAGCTGGGCGACGCCGTCGCGGATGAACGCTAATCGCACGAATCTGCTGCTGATCGCGCTGAATCGCTCGCTTGAGCGCGTGGTGCAGCGCCACGATATGCTGCGCATGGTGATCCTGCCCAGCGGCCAGCAGCAGATTCTGCCCCAGGCTCCGCCATACCGCATCAACGTCGTCGATCTGCGGCGCAGCGATCCGGCGACGATCGAGGCCCGGCTGGAAGAAGTGCGCCACCGGATGCAAACTGCCAAAGCGCCCGTCGATCGCTGGCCGCTCTTCGAGATCATGGCGCACCGGCTGCCGGGCGAGCGGCTGCGGCTGCATATTCGCCTCGACTCGCTGCTGGTCGACGGCACCAGCCGTGGCATGTTCCTTCAGGAGCTGTTCCGGCATCTCGGACCCGGCCCGCTGGCGCCACGGCCGCCCGGCTATCGCGACTACGTGCTGACCTGGCTGGCCTTCGAGGAAAGCGAGCTGGGCCAGTCCGCCCGCGACTACTGGCTCAGCCGGCTGCCCACGCTGCCACCCGTGATCGAGCTGCCGCTGGCGACCAACCTCAGCCCCGAGACGATCTCGCTGTTTGTGAAGCACAACGTCACGCTGCTGGACGCCGAGACCTGGGCGCGGCTCAAAGCGCGGGCCGCGCGCGCCGATCTCACGCCTTCGGGCCTGACCACTGCCGCCTTTGTCGAGGTGCTGTGTGCGTGGAGCCAGCGCCGCCGCTTCACGCTGGGCCTGATCGGCACGTATCGTCCGCCGATCCACAAGCGCATCGGCGAGACGCTCGGCAACTTCAACACCGTGTATCTGCTGGAAGTCGACGACGCGCCGGGAAGCTTCGAAGCCCGCGCCCGGCGCATCCAGCAGCAGATCGCCGCCGATCTTGAGCAGCGCTACTTTCTGGGCCATCAGGTGCTCCAGGAGCTGAACCGGCGCAGCGGCGGCTCGTCGCGGCCCGCACTGCCGATTGTCTTCAACAGCGTGATCGAGTACAGTCACGCCAGCTACCAGACCAACTTTGGTCGCGGCGCGGGCAGCAGATTATCGTTCGAGCAGGTCGACGCCGGGCTGCATATTCCCCAGATGCTCCTCTCGCCGACGGTCAGCGAAAACGGCGCGGGCGCGCTGACCTGTAGCTGGCAATCGGTCGAGCAGGTTTTTCCCGAAAGGCTTATGCAGGATATGCTGGACAGCTACGGGCGCTTCCTCCATCGCCTGGCGAGCGACGAGACAAGCTGGCAGGAGCAGCTGCCGAGTCTGATCCCGGCTGAGCAGCTGGCTCGTCGCGCCGCGCTGACCGTCGACGCGCCGCCGCCGCAGGAATTGTTGCATAGCCTGTTTCTAGCGCAGGTCTATCTCCGTCCCCGTCAGACCGCCGTGGTCGCAGGGGATCGCACGCTGACCTATGGCGAGCTTGGCCGGCGTGTGGCGCAGGTCGGGCGGCGGCTCCGAGAGCTGGGCGCGCGGCCCAACAGTCTGGTCGCGGTGGTGATGGAGCCGGGCTGGGAGCAGATCGTCGCGGCGCTGGGCGTGCTGGAGTCCGGCGCGGCCTACGCTCCGATCGATCCCGCGCTGCCGGGCGAGCGCTTCCGGCGACTGCTGGTCCACAGCGAGACGACGATCGTGCTGACGCAATCGAGTCTGGATCAGCGCCTGGAGTGGCCGAGTCAGATCCAGCGGCTGTGCCTGGACACCGACGAGTGGCGCGGCATCGACGATCACACGATCGAGCCCGTGCAGCAGAGCGACGATCTGGCCTATGTGATCTACACGGACGCCGACGCCGAGCCGCCGCTGGCCGCGATGATCGACCACACCAGCGCGGTCAACACGATCCTCGACGTCAACCGGCGCTACGATGTTAGCTCGCAAGATCGACTGCTGGCGCTCGCACCGCTGAACTCGGATCTCGCGGTCTATGACATCTTCGGCACCCTGGCGGCCGGCGGCACGATCGTTGTGCCGGCTGCACGTCACGATCCGGCGTACCTGGCCGAGCTGATGCTGCGCGAGCGTGTGACGGTCTGGAACTCGCCGCCGGCGCTGCTTGAGCGGCTGGTAACATACGTCGCAGACAAGCCCGAGCTGCATCCGCGCACGCTGCGACTGGCGCTGCTCAGCCGCGATTGGACGCCGGTCACGCTGGCCGAGCGGCTCCGAGCGCTGGTGCCGGATGTTAACGTCGTCAATCAGGGTGGCGCCACCGAGGCCGGCATCTGGTCCAGCAGCACGGCGATCGAGCGGCTCGATCCCGAGGCCAGCCGCGTGCCGCTGGGCGCGCCGCTGACCAACCAGCGGCTGCATGTGCTGCATGAAAGCCTGGAGCCCGCGCCCGATTGGGTGCCCGGCGAGATCTTCATCGGTGGGCTGAGCGTGGGCAAGGGCTACTGGCGCAACGCGGCCGAAACTCGCGCGCGCTTCCTCAAACATCCGCGCACCGGCGAGCGGCTCTACCGCACCGGCGACCAGGGCCGCTATGTGCCCGGCGGCGAGATCGAGCTGCTGGGACGCGCCGGCGAGCACGTCACGATCGCGGGCCATCCCGTCGATCCGCGCGAGATCGAGGCCGCGCTAGAGCGCCATCCGGCGCTGCGCTCGGCTGTCGTGCGGGCGTACACGGACGAGGCGGGCAAGGCATATCTGGTGGCGTACGTCGTCGGGGAACAAAAGAACCAAGGAACAAAGGAACAAAGTACCGCCAGTCTCCCCTCTCCTGTCGCAGCCGAGGCTGAGGCCAGCCGAGGTTCGGGGAAGGGGCTGGGGGTGAGGGCCACGGGTGAGGGCCAGCCTTCTCCGCTAGAGCTCCGCAATTACCTGCGCGGGCGCTTTCCGCACTACATGATCCCGGCCGCCTTCGTGGCACTCGACGAGCTGCCGCTGACCACGGACGGCATCGTGGATCGGCAGGCGCTGCCGCAGCCGTCGATCGAGCGATCCCGCGCCGATGTTTTTGTCGCGCCGCGCGATCAGCTTGAGCAGCAGTTGGCGACAATCTGGCAGGAGCTGCTGGGCCGGGAGCCGATCGGCGTCACGGCTAACTTCTTCGATCTCGGCGGCACGTCGTTTCTGGCGGTGCGGCTGCTGACCTTGATCCAGCAGGTCTTCGGGCACTCGCTGGCGCTCACAGACTTTTTCGCGCAGCCGACGATCGAGCAGCTGGCGCGTGTGGTGCGCGAGACCACGATCGAGCAGCTGGCGCAGCGTCTCGATGAGCAGCGCGACTCGATCCGCCAGCAGCCGATCGCGCTGCCGAAGCTAACCAGGGCCGCGCCGCAGATCGAGGGTGGGCGAGCGGCGCTCAATGGGCATACAAGGGAGAATGGTGTGGAACAACAAAATGCAGCACGCGGCATGCAAGTCTTTTTTGTGATCTGGATCGGCCAGCTGGTCTCGATCATCGGCTCGGGCCTGACCGGCTTCGCGCTTGGCGTCTGGGTGCTGCAAGAAACCGGCTCGGTGACCGAGTTCGCGCTGATCTCGCTCTTCGCGATGCTGCCGTTTATTCTGATCTCGCCGATCGCCGGCGTGCTGGTCGATCGCTGGGATCGACGCAAGGCGATGATTGTGAGCGATACAGTGGCCGCGCTGACGACGCTGGCGATCGTGCTGCTGTACCGCGCCGACAACCTGTCGATCTGGATGATCTACCTGCTGACGGCGATCTCTTCGGCCTCACGCGCCTTTCAGCTGCCGGCCTACACCGCCGCGACGACGCTGCTGGTGCCGCGTGAGCAGCTTGGCCGCGCCAACGGACTGGTACAGCTGGCGCAGGGCATCGGTCAGCTGATCTCGCCGGTGCTGGCGGGTGTGCTCGTCACCTGGATCGGGCTCAGCGGCGTGATCGCCGTCGATCTGATCACCTTTATATTTGCCGTGATCACGCTGATGGCCGTGCGCATTCCCCGGCCGGAGATCAGCGCGGAAGGCCGGCAGGCGCGCGGATCGCTGCGGCAAGAGTCGGCGTTTGGCTGGCACTATATCAAGCAGCGACCAGGTCTGATGGGCCTGCTGATCTTCTTTGCCGCCAGCAACTTTCTGGTTAGCATGGTCGTCGTGCTGGCCAACCCGCTGGTGCTCTCGTTCCCGTCGGGATCGCCGGCTGTGCTCGGCACCGTGCTCTCGGTCGCCGGCGCGGGCATGCTGGTCGGCAGCATTGTGATGAGCATCTGGGGCGGTCCACGACGGCGCGTCAACGGCGTGCTGATCCCGATGGCGCTCTCGGCCGTGTGTATCATCCTGGCCGGCTTGCAGCCCTCGGCGCTGCTGCTGACCGTGATGGCGTTCTTCTTCCTGTTCACAATGCCGTTTGTCGGCGCGTCCAGCCAGGCGATCTGGCAGAGCAAAGTTCCGGCCGACATCCAGGGACGCGTGTTTTCAACGCGCGCGATGATCGCCACCGCCGCCACGCCGATCGCCTACCTGATCGCCGGCCCGCTGGCTGACTACGTCTTCCAGCCGCTGCTGGAAAATGCTGACGCGCCGCTGGCTAGCTCGATCGGTCAGATCATCGGCTACGGTCCCGGACGCGGCATCGGCCTGATGTTTATTGTCTTCGGCCTGCTGACGCTGCTGGCCGTCGTTTTAGGCTACATGTATCCGCGCATCCGGCTGGTCGAGGATGAGCTGCCCGACGCTGGTCTGGAAGCGATCGACGAAGATGAGGACGAGCCCGAGCCGGTCAGCACCGCGCCGCAGCCGCTCTAGGCCCCGGCTTGTTCGATCCGGCTAAGATAGCGTACAATAGCCGGTGCCAAACCAACGCCTGGGAGTCGCTGCGCTCCCGGGTCAGATCCAGAACGTCGGCGAAACCACGCTGATGTACTCCCGCAAACTGTATTAACCACATAGGAGGTAGCATGAACCGCGACGAACAAGAAGATACGACGATCTACAAAGTGGTTGTCAACCACGAAGAGCAGTACTCGATCTGGCCGGCCGATCGCGAGAACGCGCTGGGCTGGAACGATGCCGGCAAGAGCGGCACCAAGCAGGAGTGCCTGGACTACATCAAAGAGGTCTGGACCGATATGCGCCCGCTCAGCCTGCGTAAAAAGATGGAAGAGAACGCCGGTAACCAGTAAGCCTGGCCCGTAGCACGACCACCGACCTGGCAGCGCGCATCTTCGCATGTGTACTGCCAGGTCAATGCGTATCTTCGCCAATCGATCTTCTCTGACTGCTTCGCGCCGAACGTGCCCCGCCTGCGTCCTGAGTTTTTATGCCGGCGATCTTCGGCCAGCCGTCGGCACCCGGGCGCCGGTTGTGCTCGCACTCGCTCACCCCGACGATCTAGATCGAAACACTGTGCAAGATAGCCTCGCTGTGCCTGCGGGTATGTTGACCTGAGGCCGAGCAGCTCTCGCCTCGCACCTGGCTCAGGAGCCGAAATCTATGGATCAGAACGAACACTTTGGAAAACTTTCCTCGTTTATCAACGACGATTACGCGGACGATTGGGGCGACGATCAAGAGCTGTGGCTGCCCGAACATTTGATCAGCCTTCCAGATCAGCGCTGGGCTGTGTGGCGCACGATCACCTTGCGCGGCGCCGGCTTTCCGATCGCGCAGGTGCTGAGTCTGGCGCCCGAATCCGGCTGCGTGGCGACCGAGCAGCTGCTTGACGCGGAAGATCGGTCCCGGCAGGCGGAAGAAGCCGCCGCCGCTGCGGTGAATACCGCGCTGGATACGCTCCGCCGCGAGGAGCAGTGGCACGACACGACACGGCGCTATCCGCTGGTGCAGCTGCTACGCGCGATCCGCCAGCGCAAGCTGCCGCCCACCGTCGATCAGCCGGCCGAGATCAAGGAGGCGCTCGACGCGTTCCGGGCTGCGCTGGCCGAAGCGGAGGCGGCCCGCGCCGGCTATCGGGCGACGTTCGAGGCGAGCATGCGTGAGGCCTCACAGGCCATCCGCGAGGTCGCCGCCGACGATCGCTTCCGCGAGGCCGTGATCTGGCAGAATCGCCAGGCGTATCATACCGGCGTGCTGCCGCTGCAAACGCTCGCCGAGACAAGCCGCAACTCCAAGCAGCGCCAGCATGAGGAGCTGATCGCCAACTACATGCAGCGCTACTGTGCCAAAAACGATACGATTGGCTTCTTCGGCCCGGTCGGCTGGGCTTCGTTCATCCCTGAAGGCCCGCCGATCCGCATGGAGCCCGGCCCTGGCCTGACTCAGTCGCGCGAGGTTTATTTCGAGGGCTGGGCGATCGATACGCTGGCCGAGACACTGGCCAGGAATAAGAATCTTCGGCCCTGGCTGGCACCGCGCCGCACGCCGTTTGCCTACATCGAAGGCACGATGCTGCAAATGCCGCTGGAAAAGCCCGCGCCGATCACGCCCAAGCAGGCCGCCGTGCTGCACGCCTGCGACGGCCAGCGCCTGGCGCGTGAGATCGCCGCCGAGCTTGTGCGCGCCCCCGACAATCAGATCAGCAGCGAGGCCGAGGTGTACAAGCTCCTCGAAGGCATGCACGCGATGGGCCTGGTCGTCTGGACGCTTGAGGTGCCGCTCGAATCCCGGCCGGAGCGCACGCTGCGCCGCCTTTTGGAGCGCGTCGGGGATGAAAGCCTGCGCCGTCCCGCGCTGGCTGCGCTGACGGATCTGGAAGGCGCGCGGACGGCGGTTGCCCGCGCCGCCGGTAATGCAGGCCAGCTCAATCAGGCGCTGGAGCAGCTCGAAGCAACCTTTACCCGCATCACCGGCGCGGAGGCGACTCGCGCGGCAGGCAAGACCTACGCCGCGCGCACGCTGGTCTATGAAGATTGCCGCCGCGATATTGAGCTGGAGCTTGGCCCGGCCGTGCTCGACGCGCTCAGCGAGCCGATGTCGCTGCTGCTGCTGAGCGCGCGCTGGATCACGGATCAGGCCGCGACGGCATTTCGTGAGGCGTTCAAGCAGACCCACGCCGAGCTGGCGACCGCAGCAGGCTCACAGCTGGTCCCGGCGCTCGATTTCTGGCTCAAGTCCCAGGAAACGCTCTCCGGCGACAATAATCGCATCGTGGGCCGGATTATGCAGACGCTTCAGCAGCGCTGGGCCGAGATTCTGGATCTTCCGCCGGATCAGCATCAGGTCTCGTACACCAGCGCCGCGCTGCGGCCCAAAGTCGAGGCCGCGTTTGGCAATGCCAGGGCCGGCTGGAGTCTGGCGCACTATCACAGTCCCGACGTGATGATCGCAGCCGCAGATGGCGCGGCGATCGAGCGCGGCGATTTTCTGGGCGTGATGGGCGAGCTGCACGTGGCCGAAAACACGATCGGCGCGGCGGCCTTTCTGACGCAATATCCCAATCCCGAAGATCTCTTCCAGGCGCTGGTGCAGGATCTGCCGGGGCCGCGTCTGATGCCGATCACGCCGCGCAACTGGCACCAGCTGACGGCACGCACGCGCTCGGCGCTGGTCTCGCCCTGGGACTACCGGCTGATCTTCTCGAAAGATGCCTGCGGCGTGCAAAAATCACGCGCCGTGCCGATCGGATCGCTGGTGATCGAGCCCAGCGGCGACAGCCTGACGATTCGCACGCGCGACAGCAAGATCCAGTTCGACATCGTCGAGGCGCTGGGCTCGCTGCTCTCGAACCTGGTCGCCAACTCGTTCAGGATGTTGCAGCCGGCGCCGCACTCGCCGCGCATCACGATCGACCGGCTGGCGGTGACCCGCGAAACCTGGCGCTTTGCCGCCGGCGAGATCCCATTCTCGGGCTCCAAGCACGACGCCGAAAGCTTTCTGGCGGCGCAGCGCTGGGCCCGGCAGCACGGCATCCCCCGCTTTGTCTTCTTCAAGTCGCCGATCGAGGTCAAGCCGAGCTATCTGGATTTTGCCAGCCCGATCTATGTCGATCTGTTCGCCAAGGCCGTGCGCCGGGTGATCGATCAAGGGTTGCCCGAGGCGACGATCGCGATCTCCGAGATGCTGCCCGCGCCGGATCAGGTCTGGCTGAGCGACGCCGACGGCCGGCACTACACCAGCGAGATCCGCATCGTGGGCCTGGATCTCAGCAACTACGCCAGCAGCTAGGGGCACTTCCAACCGCGCGGTCCTCCCGATTCACGGTAAAATCGTTCGGGAGGATCGCCGATTCGTCAAGTATAATAAAGCGATCAACCTGGCTTGTGAGTCCCAGCAGCGCTTCATAGATCACGTGCAACGATGCGCCAGGGCTTGTTCATATTGAATCGGGCTTGAGCTAGAACAAGGATTTGTAGATTATGACGACGACTCCCGCGCAAACACCCTGGATCACCTTTCCCAAAGCCAATCCTGGCGCTCGTTTGCGACTCTTTTGTTTTCCATACGCCGGCGGCGGCGCTTCGATCTACCGCACCTGGTCCAGCGTGCTGCCGCCTGAGATCGAGATCTATCCGGTGCAGCCGCCGGGACGCGAGACCCGGCTCCGAGAAAAAGGCTTTACGCAGGTGCCGGCGCTGATCGAGGCGCTTGCTCCGGCGCTGGAGCCGTATCTGAATGTGCCGTTCGCGTTCTTCGGCCACAGCATGGGCGCGCTGACCAGCTTCGAGTTAACCCGGCAGCTCCAGCGCCAGGGCGGGCCGCTGCCGGTGCATCTGTTTTTATCGGGTCATCGCGCGCCGCAGCTAGCCAAGGAGGGCGACCCGATCTTTCATCTGCCCGATGCCGAGTTTGTCGACGAGCTACGGCGGCTCAACGGCACGCCCGACCAGGTGCTGCAAAACGAGGAGCTGATGAAGCTGATGCTGCCGATTCTGCGCGCCGACTTCGAGCTGTGCGACACCTACGACTATACGCAGGCGGAGCCGCTGCCCATGCCGATCACGGCCTACGGCGGGCTGCAAGATGTCGAGGTCAGCCGCGATCAGCTGGCGGGCTGGCGCGAGCAGACCAGCGGCCAGTTCACGATGCGCATGTTCCCCGGCGACCACTTCTATCTGCACAGCGCCCGCGCGCTGCTGCTGCAAACGCTGGCTCAAGATCTGATGCAGGTGGTGCGACGGCTGCCGGTTAGCTAGATCGTATCCATGGCAGCGAACACGCCGGGAAGCGCTTCCCGGCGTGTCGTCGTGTGCGGCAGCTGCACCGCGCCTACATTTCGCGCTGGTGCTGAAGCTCGCGCAGAGCACGCACACGCTTGGTCTAGCACGCTACCTCCGTCGACTCGCGGCTAGCGATCAGCAGGCGCCGCACGACATCGAAATCGATCCTGGACGGCCGTGTATACTTAATGCAGCCTTTGCCGACGCTCAGCCCCGCCAGCGCATCTCGATGCGCGTTGACCACGTTCTCCTTCAGAATGTAGAGCGAGATGTAGCGCTTCTGGCTGGCGAATCCGACCTCGATCACGCCGTCGCGCTTGTAGCCGGGCATGCCATATGCCATACACTCCTCGTAGCCGGTAAGCGTTTCCAGACAAAGCTGGCGCAGCGCGGCAAGGCTCGGCCGCCGATCCGCCGGAGCCTCCTGAATATAGCTCGTCACATCTGGCGCGGTACTTTGCATGAGGTCCTCCATCACGGCGCTGCGGCCCGTCCCGAGGCCGCCAGGCAGCAAATTAACCAGAATTGGATAAAAACGATTATACTATTAGGCCAGACGGTCGGCGAACACCAGGTCCGCTCGCCTCGCTCCATGCGACATCCACAAGCCCGAGATCAGGAGATGAGCTGAGCACAGGACGCAGCGATCGCCGGCATCAATCCTATGGCGTAGGAATACCAAAGGTCTTTGGGAGGGTGAAGCATCGGCCAAACTGACATATTAAATCTTGACACATTTAGATATATACTGGATTGGTCAGCGGTTTCCCCCTTTTTTGCAGCAACACACTCAGAAAATTGATAGGGATCAGGAATGACATCACGAAAACAGCATGATCATGGACAGCCGCGAGTCCTGTTGATCGAAGATAACGCACAACAAATTATCCTTGAAAAACATCTGCTCGAAGGCGTAGGCTTTGAGGTTTCCGTTGCGACATCGGCTGTGGAAGGCGCGGACTATGCCATGACACTGCTCGACAGCGATCAGCCGTATCACCCGACGGTCATTGTTCTCGATCTGGTCCTGCCGGATCTGGTGCTGCAAAGTATGGAGGGTTCGGTGCTGGCGGCCGCGCTGCTGGGTCGTATGCTCGACGGCCAGATTCACCCAGCGACGATCGTGGCGCTGACTGGCGAGCTGACTAAGGAGCGCAAAGAGGCGGCGCTGTTTGCCGGCTGTAGTATGGTTATGACCAAGCCGCTGCTGCCGGAGCAGGCCGAGGAGCTGCTTCAGATCGCGCTCCAGCCGCCGGTGCTGCCCAATATTAAAGTTTCGTCGTATAAAGCTCAGGGTTTTCGGGTATTTCGCAATTTCGCCGAGAAGACGCTCAACGATCTGCGCAGCCGCCAGCCGCTCACGCTCTGGACGCCGGAAGACGCGCATCTGGTGCTGAGCAGCCTAACACCGTTTCCGCCGCCGCCCGCGATCGATCAAGGCCGCGCCGGGGCGCTGGTGTACGCGCTGGGCGGTCAGGCTGCCGCCCGTGAAGAGCTGTATCGCTGCGCCGAGCAGCTGGAAAAGCTGTACGGTCTGCACAGCGAGATCTTGCTCAAGTTCCTGGACGGCTGGGAGCGGCGCGCGATCGTCAAGTACTACGTCGATCACGGCTACTACGAGGACTCGCGAATCTATACCTGCATCAAGGAGCTGCCCCTGCGCATCAGCGACCGGCTCAAATCGCGGGCGGCGCAGCGCGGCGAGAACGGATCGGCGGAGGATGAGTGAAGGCATGGCTAGGAGCATCAGCGTGCTCTTCGCCAGAACGTGTTGGCAGAGGATCGGCTGTCTTCCTATCCGCGCGGGTTGATCTGGCGCTCACAGGCTTCATAATGGCGTAATCGTGCTACCATCGTATACACGACCTTTCTCGCCCGGAACCTGTGTCCCCGCGAAAGGACATGCGCCATGGCTCGTCTGCTCCACATCACGATCCTGCTCACGCTCTACACCGCGATCCTCGGAATCACTCCCCGCGCCCAGGCTACCGCGCGCTCCCACGCATTCGTCAACTCCGCCAAGCGCCAGCTGATCTACGGAGACGGATTCCGGCCGCAGCGCTACGTCGGCTCGGCGCGCTGGCTGGCTGGCCGACAGTACGTCATACGGCCACAGGGTAATACCAGCAACTGCGACTACCTGGCGGTCTATCATGGCGTGCAGAATACCGGCGGTGATGGACAGCTGGCGTACAATCTGACCCGCGCACTGGTGCCACAGCGCCCGCGCGACTTCAAAGAGTCGTTCTATACGCTGCGCGGCCCGAACGGCTCAGATCTCCCCTTCTCGCTCAATAATCTCGGCGCGGCTCCCGAGGCGTTCGTCGGCGTCTACGAGGCGCTGGGCTATAACGCGGTTCTGCTGGCGACTCAGCCGGGCACGGCAAATCTTGAGTTTGTGCGCGCCATCCGCGATCGGCTGGCCGAGCAGCCCGAGCGATCCTTTGCGCATCTGTGGATCACGCCGCGTAACTATGGAGCGCCACGCCGCCTGCGCATCGAGGAGACCGGCGAGAGCGTGGATCTGATCTACCCCTACCACGAAGTCACCGCAATGCTCGATCCTGTGCAGCCCGAGCGTCTGGTGATCCTGGATGGAATCGTGGGCTATCCCTTTACGCTGCCGCTCGCAACGATCGCGCAGCAGGTGCGTGGCTTCAGCCGGGCCTTTGTCGTGAGCGCGGGACAAGGATCGTTGGTGGAGCACCAGCGCTTTCAAGCAGCGCAGCAAGGCCGTCCATTTGTAACACCGACGCTGGGCGGCGCGTTTCTCTACACCGCGCGCCAGCTCTGGGGGCCGAGCTACGCTACGTGGGGCCAGGTAATCGGAGCGCCATTCCGGGTAGATGCCGGGTCCGAGACCAGGGTTGTGCTGCCGGGCGCGTACGTCCACTATGAGCGTGTCAACGCCAACGACGCAGGGCTGGCTTCGCTGGGGCTGCGCATGGGATTTGAGCTAGAGCAGGCAGGCGTGCTACCGCCCAACACGATCCAGGCGCAGGGCGACCACCGGCTGATCAACGCCGCTCACAGCTGGGCGATCGAACAGTTCGGCTCGGTTGAGCGCTTTACAGCCGCGTTTGGCAGGCCATTGACCGGCGAATTGTGGATCGGTCAGGAGGCGATGCGGCAGCACGTGCTGCGCGGCGTGTATTTCCCGCCCGTCACCGAAAGCTCGCAGCCTGGCTACGTGGCGGTCTTCACCGAGCGGGCGCTGCTGATCTGGGACGCGCAGCACGGCGTTTCGCTGATTCCGTTGGGCTGGATCTATTACCAGTAGCACCTGCTCGGGCTGAGCGGCGGCTAAGTCTTATTCCGGGGATTGCGTGGAGATGATCTGGTGAACATCAAGAGCTAAAATCAGGCCCAAAAGAGGATGGATCATCCAGCGTTGCCAGATGATCCATCTTTTCTTTAACCGGTTGTCGGGAAGATTTGTCGGCAAGCAGCAGCGACTTTCACTGCCACAGGTGCGCGTATTTGAGACCTGTGCCGGTGTTGAAGAGCACCACCGTCTCGTCGGGCTTGATCCAGCCGTCCTTGAGCAGCCGAATCTGAGCCGCAAGGCAGGCCGCGCCCTCGGGAGCCGGGAAAATCCCGGTCAGCGATCCCATCACGCCGGCGTATTCCAGCATTTCTGAATCGTCCACGGCGAGAGCAATACCATTGCTTTCACGTATAGCCCGCAGGATCAGGAAATCACCAACCGCGACGGGCACGCGCAAACCATCGGCCACGGTCTTTGCGCCCTGCCACAATTCGGCGTGCTCGGTGTCCGTCTCGAACGCCCGCACGATCGGCGCGCAGCCTGTGCTCTGTACGCTGACCATGCGCGGTCGCTCCGGGCCGATCAAGCCCATCTGCTCCATCTCGTCAAAGGCTTTCCACATGCCGATCAGGCCGGTGCCGCCGCCGGTTGGGTAGATGATCACATCGGGGAGCTTCCAGCCGAATTGCTCGGCCAGCTCGTAGCCCATCGTCTTTTTGCCCTCGACACGATATGGCTCCTTAAGGGTGCTAACATCAAACCACCCGAATTCGGCGACGCCCTCGCGAACGCGCGCGCCACAGTCGTTGATCAGGCCGTTGACCAGCGTAACCTCCGCGCCGAGCACCTTACACTCGACCTGAAACGTCTTCGGCACGTCGGCGGGCATGAACACATGCGACGGCAGGCCCACCACCGCAGCGTAGGCGCACATCGCGCCGGCGGCATTGCCCGCGCTGGGAATAGCCAGCTCACGCGCGCCGAGCTCGTACGCACGGCTGACGGCCAGACACAGGCCGCGCGCCTTGAAGCTGCCGGTCGGGTTCAACGACTCGTCTTTGATGTAGGTGCCGGCACAGCCGATCTGCTCGCCCAGCCGCCGCGCGTGTTGCAGTGGCGTCCAGCCCTCGCCCAGGCTGAGCATCGCGGCGTCATCCTGGACCGGCAGCACCTCCTCGTAGCGCCAGAGCGTCGCCGTTCGCTGCCTGAGCGATGCTTTGGTCAGGGTTTGCGCCGCTCGCTGAAGATCGTAGCGGGCGAGCAACGGCCGGGCACAGGCAGGACACAGATTCATCAGCTGATGCGGCGGATAAGTCGTGCCGCACATGCCGCACTCAAGATGCGTTAACGTCGATCGAGTCACAGATCATCCTTCCTAAAACATTTCCCTGCGTAGACTACGCAGGCAGCGTCAGGCTGTCCAGATCGCGCGGATAGAAGGTCAGCATGTCGATGCCGTCCTCGGTCACCGCAACGGTATCGGAGTGGCGGAAGCCGCCCAGCGACGGCGCGTAGAAGCCCGGCTCGATCGTAAAAACCATGCCCGGCTTGATCTCGGTCTGATCGCCGATGTCGAGGAACGGCCCCTCGTGGTAGCGCAGCCCGATCGCGTGGCCGGTGTGATGCTTCCAGTAGCGCATCAGGTCGTGATCTTCGTAGTATTTACGCACCGCACGATCCACATCGGCGCACCTCGCGCCCGGTCGCAGCGCGTCAAAAGCGACCTCCTGCGCCCGCTTCATATGCTCGAACATCTCCCGCTGCTCGTCGGAGGGCTGGCCCAGGATCATGGTGCGCTCAAGCTCGGAGTGATAGCCCCACATCGGCGCGGTTGCGCCCGTCACCAGCACATCGCCACGCTGAAACACAATATTATTCGCCAGGGCGTGCGGGATCGCGGCATTGCGTCCGATCTGCCCGCGATAGCCGGCGAACGCGCCGTCGGCGAAGCTGCTCTGTGAGCGGTAGAGCGCGCCGAGCGTATCGAGCAAAGTAAGCGTGGCCTCGTGGCTGGCGCGCAGGCTGACCTCGGTCTCGGTCTCGCCGACTTTGGTGTAGCGCTGAAGCAGGCGGTGTGCCAGATTGGCCCATTTGCTGCTTTCACGCAGCAGCGCGATCTCGGCCGGACTTTTGATCATCATCGTGTCTTCGATGAACGCCGCGATCGGCGCCACGCTGCCGCCGGTTAGCTCGCTCAGCGTCGGCCCACGATAGCCAAAGATCCACGGGTAGCCATCGGTATCCGCGCCGATCTTGCCGCCGACGCCCATGTCGGCCAGCGTGGTCTTGAGCGCCTCCAGCGGGTGCAACTCGTAGGGATACTCGACATACGAGGCGATCCGCTCGAAGTGCGTCATCGACTGGGCGTGCTCCAATTCCAGGCGCGGCACCAGCATCGCGGGCTCGCCGTCGGCGCTGAGCATAAATGCGATCGGCCGCTCGGTGGGAATGAACGCAAAGCCGGTAAAATACAGAATGTAGTGGCTGTCGAACAGCACCGCGCCGCTCAGTCCCTGCGCCTGGATGTAGGCTTGCAGCTTGGCCGCGCGCGCTTGAAACTCCTCGCGCGAAATATTAATCGAGGGCTGCACAAACGACCTCCTGGTATGCATCGTCAGCCGCCTAGACTAACACGGATGTCAAGAACAAACGAACAGCAGAACAAAGGAACACCGGAGAACCGAGGCTGAACAAAGAACAAAGAACCGAGAACAAAAAGAAACTCCTCGTTTGTTCCCTTGTTTCCTTGTTCCTTTGTTTGCCTTTAGCGTGGTAGCATACGCCACATGTGAGGAGCAGCGCCGGCTATGAGCACGATCGAGCGATGGAAGCAACGAGCGCGCAGCTTGAAAACCGAGCTGTACGCGATCTACCTGGCCTACCGCGACCCGCGCGTGCCGTGGTATGCCCGCGTCGTGGCGGCCTGCGTGGTCGGCTATGCCTTCAGCCCGATCGACCTGATCCCCGATCCGATCCCGATCCTCGGCTACCTGGACGATCTGATCTTGCTGCCGCTGGGCATCGCGCTGGCGCTGCGGCTGATCCCGCCACCAGTCATGGCCGAGTGTCGCGAGCAGGCGCGTGAGGCGATGCGCGAGGGCCGGCCGACCAACTGGATCGCTGCGGGCGTGATCGTCGCGATCTGGCTGCTGCTGGCTGTCGCCGCGATACTGCTGGTATCACGGATGATTCAGGGTTGATCGATTACTAATACCTATAGAAAGTAAAGATTTCATCTAAAATTATGACTTGACCAGAGCCAGGTTGTGTGTCACAATAGAGCTGCCGCACCTACAACTACAAACCGCGCAGCCGTCCTCGTCGACGTTCCCCCAGGCTACGTCCCCCACACCGTAGGTGTTTTACCAACACTGCGTTTCTGCCAAAAGTGTGTAGCAGCCCGTCACGTCCCGGCTCCGGATCGCCCGGTAGCTGTCGCTTCTGCACTCGTCATACTACACGTCGTAACACTTTGGTTGAGCATGAGGAGATGTGCTATGGCAGCACGAATCGTCTGCTCGACGGGCAGAACCATGAGGAGACAAGTCTATGGCAACCAATCTACTCAACACTCCGCCCCAGGTCACACCCGCGCCGATCACGAATACGTCTCTCGATCGTACAACCATGTTTGCCGCCTGCATCCTTGACCGTGGGCGATTTAGCTGGGTCTGGATCGTTCCCTCGTGTCCGTATTGCCATAAATCGCATGACCACTACGGCGGTCCGCTGGACGGCGATCCATATATGTATGTCGGGCGGATGTTCGCGGCTCGCTGCGACTCGACCGACCGCCGAAGACTTGCGCCGGAGTATCCTTCGCTCAACCTGTGGTATGTGCTGGAGCCGATTCAGTCCAAGGAGCGCGCGCCGGAGACCGGCAACACGCGTGCGCTCGGCGGTTAGCGCTGCCGCTTGCACAGCTCTGCTTAAACACAACGAGCCGCATCTTCGAAGATGCGGCTCGTTCTATTGCTAGCTCCTCAGCCTGCGCGCAAATCCCAAGCGGAGCTACCGGCGCAGCGTTTCGCCAGCCGTCGCCGACAGGCGATCACACCGGAATCAGCCGCCGCGCCAGCAGATAATCGTAGGCGCTCATGGCTGCCCGCGCCCCGTCGCCGATCGCGATCAGCACCTGCTCGCTAAAAGTCGAAGAAACGTCGCCGGCCGCAAACAAACCTGGCCGCGTTGTTTCGTGATAAGCGTTCACCAGAATAAAGCCGTCGGCATTGGTCGCCACCAGGTCGCGGACGATCGCGCTGTTCGGCACCAATCCCAGCGCCACAAACGCGCGATCTACCGCAAGCTCCGCGCGCTCGCCGTCACGCTCGATGATCAGCATCTCCACGGAGTGGCCGCCGCGCAGCTCAAGCACCTCGGCGTTCTGCACGATCTCCACGTTGGGCTGCTGGGCCAGCGCCTGGCTCAGCGGATGCATCATATCGAGCGCGTCAGGAGCGATCAGATAAACCTGCGCCGCCGTGCCGGCAGCCTCGGCAGCGCCGCTCAGCGCCCGGGGTGTATCGCCGATCACTGCTACGCGCTGACCGGCCAGCAGATGCGCGTAGGTCGTCAGCGAGTAGCCCAGCCCACGATCCACGAAGCGCTGGGCGCCGGGAACATTCAGAATCAGCGGCGCCGCGCCGGTCGCAACCAGCACCGTGTAGCTTTCCAGCACGCCATAGGTCTGCGTCTCGACACGGTAGCCGTCCGCGGCCTGAGCCACACGCAGCACCGAGTCGTGCAGCACCGAGTCGTCGCGTGCCAGGCCGCGCGTGGTGAGCAGCTGCATCAGCTCATTGCCGGGGAGATAATGCTCTTTGCTCGGCCCAGCCAGACTTTGCAGCCAGCCGATTTTGCCGCCCAGATCCTCGTAGATCGTAACAACATTCAGCTGCTTACCGGCCGCGTAGAACGCCGCCGCCATGGCCGCCGGCCCGCCGCCAATAATAATCAGATCATACATAGCTTCGCTCCTTGGCTCCCGCTTCAGACTGCTGGCTTTAGCATAGCGCCGGCGCTCGTGCGCATGGTAGCTGATCGTTCACAGGCGGTGTTAATCTGACCATGGTTGCCCGGCGGCGCCATGACCTCTGGCACGTTTGCTGCTGCGTGAGCATAGCCTTCATCGACAAACAGCACGCTTACACAGCGATCAAGCCAGCATGCGCATCTATCGCAGTCGTGCTTGTGACGAGAAGGAGGAAGCATGGAAGATATAGCCAGGGGCGCCGCCAGCATCCGCGAAGCCGTTCAGCCGCTCACGGGCGCGGCCGGCGACTACGACGCGCTGATCGAGTCGATCGGCGATGCCCGCGTCGTGTTGATCGGCGAGGCATCGCACGGCACCTACGAGTTTTACCGGGAGCGCGCCGAGATTACTAAGCGGCTGATTGGGGAGCGCGGCTTTAGCGCCGTGGCCGTGGAGGCGGACTGGCCCGATGCCTACCGCGTTAACTGCTACGTCGGCGGCAGCACCGGCGATCCCAACAGCGATGCCGCGCTGGGCAACTTCAAGCGCTTTCCGACCTGGATGTGGCGCAACACCGTCGTGCGCGAGTTCGTGGACTGGCTGCGGGAGCACAACACGGCCCGGCAGCGCGAGTCCGGCGTCGGCTTCTACGGCCTGGATCTTTACAGCCTGTACGCCTCGATCGAAGCCGTGCTCGACTATCTGGATCGAACCGATCCCGAGGCCGCCCAGCGCGCGCGCTACCGCTACAGCTGCTTCGAGCACTTCGGCGAAGATCCGCAGGCCTATGGCTATGTCGCCAGCTTCAATCTCAGCCAATCCTGCCACGCCGAGGTTCTGGAGCAGCTGCAAGAGCTTCAGCGCCGGGCCGGCGAGTACGCCCAGAGCGACGGTCGCGGCTCCGAGGCCGATTATTTCTACGCCGAGCAGAACGCGCGGCTGGCCAAAAACGCCGAAGACTACTACCGCACCATGTTTCAGGGCCGCGTCTCGTCGTGGAATGTGCGCGACTGCCACATGGCCGAGACGCTCGACGCGCTCTTCCGGCACCTGGATCGCCACGGCGGCCGCAGCAAGATCGTGGTCTGGGAGCACAACTCGCATCTCGGCGATGCCCGCGCCACCGAGATGGGCCAGTCCGGCGAGGTTAACGTCGGGCAGCTTGTCCGTGAGCGCTACGGCGACGAGTCGTTTTTGCTCGGCTTCAGCACCTACACCGGCAGCGTGACCGCCGCATCCGACTGGGGAGCGCCGCCGGAGCGCAAGCGCGTGCGGCCTGGTCTTAAGCACAGCTATGAAGATCTCTTTCACAACGTCGGGCTGCCGCGCTTCCTGATCGATCTGCGCCGGGAAACTCCCGCGCTCGATCTGCTGCGTCACGAGCGGCTTCAGCGCGCGATCGGCGTGATCTACCGGCCCGAGACCGAGCGGCTCAGCCACTACTTTCATACGCGACTCCCGGATCAGTTCGACGCTATGATCCACATCGACGAGACACACGCGCTTGAGCCGCTGGAGCGAACAGCGCGCTGGGAGGCGGGCGAGCCGCCCGAGACCTATCCCAGCGGCCTCTAAGACCCACGTGTGGCTACGATCGTCGAGATGGTAGCCACACATCGCTACACCCGAGCGTATCGATCGGCGATCTGTGCCGCATTCCAGGTAGCCGAGAACTCCTAGAACACCCCCTGACCAACTCCGTAGCGAATAATCCTGTACCTGCCGCTTTTCTGCCTGCATTACGTGGGATAATATAGGCAGAATCGCCAGTCCGTACCTCAGGTCTATGTGAGTCCCACCAGGGTTAGGACAGCAGTCAGCTTTTCAGGAGTATAGTAACTGATAAACTACATGCTAAGGACAGCACCATGAGCAATATCCACCGGCCTGAGCTACGGTCGCGTGATCTCGGCATCCGGCCTGTCGTGTCGATCAGCTTACTCTTCCCCGGTTTCCTCGAAAGATCCGATCGTTGATGAGGAACATGTTGGCATGAGTGAATCTACTGCCTCCACACCACCACTACATGATGAAGCTGTGCATCAATTACAGCAGCGGGTCGCAGAGCTAGAGCGCGCGCTTGAGCAGCACAAAGAGTCGGAGCAGCGCCTCTCCCAGCATCTAGCCACGCTTCACGAGCATGTCGAGCTGCTGAATGTGATCCACGATGCGCTGCTGATCCGCGACCTCGAAGGCAAGATCCTGTACTGGAACCGCACGGCGGAGCAGATGTACGGCTGGACAAGAGAGGAGGCCATCGGCAGCGCGGCATGCGAGCTTCTGCAAACGCAGTACCCGGTTGCGCCCTCCGTCATGGCGGAGAGCCTGAGCGAGACCGGCGAGTGGCGCGGCGAGCTGAGCCAGACCAGCCGCGATGGTACCGAGCTGATCGTCAGTAGCCGCTGGAAGGTGCAGCGCAATGTGTGGAATAAGCCCGCCGTTGTGATCGAGATCAACCACGATATTACCGAGTCGAAGCGGACCGAGCACGAGCTGCGCGCCTCAGAGGATGAGTTGCGCGCGCTGTTCGCGGCGATCAACGATATTATTATCGTGGCCGATCGCGAAGGCCGTTACTTGAAGATCGCCCCGACCAATCCGAATCGGCTCTACCGGCCACCGCAATACCTGGTGGGCAAGCGCATGCATGAGGTGCTTCCCGCAGTCCAGGCCGATTTTTTCCTGACGATCGTGCGCCGGGCGCTGGAGACGGGCGAGGTCATTCATGCCGAGCATCCGATGGTGATCCGGGATCAGGAGATCTGGTTCAGCACGGCCTTCTCGCCGCTCACCGACGACTCAGTGCTGATTATCTCGCGCGACATCACCCTGCGCAAACGCACCGACCAGGAGCAGGTCCGGCTCCGCGAGCAGATTATTCGCACGCAGGCCGCGATGCTGGCCGAGCTATCCACGCCGCTGATTCCGCTCAACGATCAGGTGCTGGTCATGCCGATCATTGGCATGATCGATCAGCAGCGCTCGCAGGCACTGCTGACCGCGCTGCTGGAAGGCGTCCGCAGCCAGCGCGTGGCCGTTGTGATCGTGGATATTACCGGCGTTCCGCAGATCGATAATCAGGTGGCGCTGGCACTGACACAGGCCGCGCAAAGCTTGAAGCTGCTCGATACCCACCTGATTCTTACGGGCTTGAAGGCAGAAATTGCTCAGTCGCTGGTGCTGCTCGGGATCGATCTCAACGAGCTGATCATCCGCAGCACGCTGCAAAGCGGCATCTCCTACGCTCTCGACCATTATGTCGACCGTAATCGCTGGTAGCGCATTGAACCGATTCACCGGTCTCCACGCAGCTTCGTCGATCGCCTTCTGAGACCAAACGCAGCCAACCACAGGTCGAGTCCGAATGCTTTGCGCGGACTCGGCTTGTTTATGCTGCAAGCTCAGCAGCAGCGAGAGTCGATGAATCCTGGATCGGGGAGAAAGAGTCGGTGAGGTGCTACGAGCGCTCCCAGGCCGCGGCACTCGACAGGAGCATCAGCCACTGGCGAGGACGAGCGCAAACGATCTGCTGGCGGGGAGCTTGAGTCAGATCAGCAAACGGAGGCGCTGGGGCTGGGCAGCTTTGTGGCGTGCTGATGCACCGCCCGGATCAATGCCTCGGAGGTAAAGGGCTTGGGCAGCATCTGCGCCTGGAGATCGCTGAGATCTTGGGCGTAGGTTTGCAGCGAGCGATCGTTGGCGGTACACACCAGGACTGGAATATCTTCTTCAGCGTAGGTTCGCAGCGTGATCAGCCAGATCCAGCCGTAGGAGGTTGTGCCCACGAAATAGTCGAGTAGAATCAGCGAGGGCCGCTGAAGGAGCACCGCGCGCGGATCAGGCAGCGAGGGATAGCACTTGACATCAAAGCCTTCGCCCTCCAGCCAGGCGCGATAGTTCGAATGAAGGCTTAGATCCTGATCCAACACAATGATCCGAGGGCTCATGCCTAACCCCTTTCATGGAACGTTTGGTGTAATGTATGTGCGCTGGGGTTTTAAGGTATATACACAAAAAACCGCTACTGAATAGTGCTCGGCCCACCCCCCAGTCGGTCGAGTGCCATCCAGTAGCGGATGCTGCTATCGTAGCACGAGAACCGCAGTCTGCCAACCTGTTAAAATGGGCTAACTAGTGCATAGGACCGACGATGTGGGTATAGCAGTGCTATTTGAAACCGCTTGCGGACAAGCAGCTACAGCGTAGCGATATTTCAGGCCGGAAACGATAAACCCTGGTTACCCTTTGGCAGGTACCAATCGTGTGGCATTACCCAGGACTGAAACGCTAGCCAGCTAAATTTCACCGTCGCTCGCCAGCCAACCCGCGAACCTGTGGTACGCTGTGCTCTAGAGAACACAAAGTGAGGGAGCAGTAATGAGCTTTACAATCGACCGCTATCTGAGCGTTGGGCAGGCCTACTGGCCCAGCCTCGCCGCCGATGGTCAGAGCGTGGCGTTTCTTATGGATATTACCGGCACTCCGCAGGTCTGGCACGCGCCAATCGTGGACGACCAAGCGCTGGTGCCGTGGCCGGAGCAGCGCACGTTCGGCGCTGACCGGGTGCTCGGCGTGTGGGCAGCGCCCGTGCCCGGCGATCCACGCCTGATCTATACCCAGGACGCGGGCGGCAACGAAAACGCCCAGATCGTCCTGCTCGATCCTGAGCGCGGCGACGAGCACTCGCTGACGGCAGGCTACGAGAGCGCGATGCATCTGTTCGGCGAGTGGTCGAAGGACGGTCAGCGGATTCTGTTCGCCGCCAATCGCCGGCAGCCGGCGCGCTTCGATCTGTATGTGCAGCCGCTGGACGGCGCGGCGCGGCTGGTCTGGCAGAATGACGTAGCCGGCGCGCTGAACAACCAGACATTCTCACCTGACGGACGGCGCGCGGTGGTTACGCGGACGGAAAGCGGCGCGCGGCATGAGCTGTTCGAGATCGATCTGGAGACCGGCACGGCGCGGCGTATCACGCCCGGCGCCGAGGAGGCGCAGTTCTCGTTCGCGCGCTACGCCGCCGATGGACGCTCGCTCTACCTTCTCACCGATCTAGGCTCGGACTTCGAGTATGTGGCGCAGCTTGATCTCGAAACGCTGGACGTCAAGCCGATCGTCAGTCTGGACTGGGACATCGCGGCGGTCGATCTGTCGCCGGATCAGCGCCGGCTGGCCTACGTCGTCAACGAGGGCGGCATCGGCAGGCTGTATCTGCGCGATCTCGAAACCGGAGCCACGCGCACAGCACCTGCGATCGACTCGGCGCCGGGCGTAGTCGGCTATCACGATGGCCGCATCCGGTTTAGCCGCGACGGCCAGCGGCTGGCCTTCTCCTACACCAGCGCGACGCGCACCTCCGACATTTTTGTCTGGCATCTGGCCGGCGACGAGATCCAGGCGCTGACCCGATCGTCACATGGCGGCATTCCCAGCGACGCGTTTGTCGCGCCCACGCTGATCCACTACCCGACCTTCGACGAGCGCCAGATTCCGGCCTGGTTCTTCAAGCCGACTGACGCGACCGGCGCGCTGCCGGTGGTCGTGGTGGTGCATGGCGGCCCCGAGTCGCAGATCGTGCCCTACTTTCATTTCCTGATCCAGTATCTGGTCAGCCAGGGCTACGCCGTGCTGGCGCCCAACGTGCGCGGCTCCACCGGCTACGGCAAGACCTACGCTCAGCTCGACAACGTGCGCAAGCGCATGGACTCGGTGGCGGATCTGGCGCACGCGGCCTACTGGCTGCGCGAGCAGCCCGAGATCGATCGGGAGCGAATCGCGGTGTATGGCCGCAGCTACGGCGGGTTTATGGTGCTGGCCGCGCTGACAACCTATCCCGATCTGTGGACGGTGGGCGTGGATTTTGTCGGGCCGAGCAACTTTGTAACCTTCCTGGAAAATACCAGCGGCTACCGGCGCGCGCACCGCGAAGCCGAGTACGGCAGCCTGGAGCACGATCGCGAGTTCCTAGAAAGCATCGCGCCGATGAATCATCTCCACCAGATTCGCGTACCGCTGCTGGTGCAGCACGGCGTCAACGATCCGCGCGTGCCCTTCAGCGAGGCCCAGCAGCTCGTCGATAAGCTGCGCTCGCGCAACGTTCCGGTCGAGTTCATCGCCTTCGACGACGAGGGGCATCAGATCGTCAAGCTCAAGAACAAGCGCGTGATCTATCCGGCCGTGGTGCGCTTCCTGGATCGCTATGTGCGCGGCATCGAGCAGGATTGAGCGCGGATCTGCTGCTAAAGCAGGTTTCCATCCGCCGCAGCCCGTGGGATACTAGCGGATGTTGCATCAACGGCTGCTTCAATTCCAAAACATAGGCCAATCATCGATTGGTCAAGGAGAATAGAGTTTCATGACACCGACGGAATATCTGGAAGCGATCCTGTCGCTGCCGGATCTTAAATTACCGCTGGTCTCAGACGATCGCAAGTGGGTTGCCTGGACCTGGTTTCGGGCCGGCCCGGCGGCGGATGTGTATGTCGCGCCGACCGATGGCTCGGCCGCGCCGCTGCGCCTCAGCGACACGCCCGATAACACCTGGGTCGTCGCGTGGACGCGCGATAGCCGGGCTGTGATCGTGAGGCAGGACAAGGACGGCAACGAGCGCGTGCAGCTGTTCAAGATCGATCTCGACCGGCCGCTTGAGATGCAGCCGCTCACTGAGGCCGATCCCAACTACTACATTCGCGGCGGCGAACTGCATCCCAATGGGCGCTGGCTGGTCTACGCCGCCAACGTCGACGCCGCCACGGGCCAGGAGCTCGAGCCGAGCTGGCTGTATCGCCACGATCTGGAGAGCGGTGAGCGGCTGCCACTGGCGCGACCCGAGCGGGCGGGGATGGTCTTTCCAGCGCTCAGCCCCGACGGCGCGCACGTCTTGTACCCGCGCATGGACCTGCATCCAGCCGGCGAGCAGGTCTGGCTGGTGGATATTGAGGGCCGGCACGATCGCGAGATCTTGAACGCCGGCGCCGACGTGAAAGTCAAGGCCACGTGGTTTCCCGATAGCCGCCGCGTGCTGGTACGCGCCGAGACCACAACTCATCAGCGGCTCGGCGTGTGGCATCTAGATGGCGGCGAGGTGCGCTGGCTGCTTGACGATCCGACGCGCAATATCGAGGGCGCGTTCGTGCCCCACGGCAGCGATCGTATCGTCGTGGTCGAGGTGAGCCTGGCGCGGCTGCGCTGCTGGCTGCTCGATCCCGAGACCGGCGCAAAAACAGCGCTGCCTGACGTTCCCGGCAATTTGCTGCCGCTGGCTCCGCTTGGCGATGACGCCTGGGTGGCGCAGTACGACAGCTCGCGCCATCCCACGGACGTGGTGCGCCTCTCGCTCGCCGATCCGCGTCCCGAGTCCTTCACCAGCCTTTCGCGGGTCTGGGAGCGCACGCAGCTCACAGGCGAGGATTTCACGCCAGCGGAAGATATTAGCTGGCGCTCGGTCGACGGGCTTGAAGTCCACGGCTGGCTCTTCCGCGCACAGGCGCCCGCCGCCGGTACGATCGTCTATGTGCATGGCGGCCCAACGGCTCACACCCGCGAAAAGATCTATCCCGATGTGCAGTTCTTTGCCCGGCACGGCTTCAACGTCTTCGCGCCCAACTATCGCGGCAGCACCGGCTTTGGAATCGCATTCCGCGAGGCGATTCGCGAGTGCGGCTGGGGCGGTCTGGAGCAGGACGATATTCGTACCGGGATCGAGGCGCTGATCGCCGCCAGGATCGCCGCGCCGGGCCGCGTGGGCATTACCGGCACATCCTACGGCGGCTACACCTCATGGCACGCGATCACCCACTGCGACCCCGATATTATCGCGGCGTCCGCTCCGATCTGCGGCATGACTGATCTGGTGATCGACTACGAGACCACACGGCCGGATCTGCGACCATACAGCGAGGAGATGATGGGCGGATCGCCCAACGAGGTGCCGGAGCGCTACCGTGAGCGTTCGCCTATCCATTACGTCAACCAGATCCAGGGCCAGCTGCTGATCATTCAGGGCCTGCAAGATCCGAACGTGACGCCGGATAACGTGCATACCGTGATCGAGGCGCTGGAGCAGAGCCAGATTCCGTACGAGCTGCTGACCTTCGACGACGAAGGCCACGGCATCAGCAAGCCCAAGAACGAGCGCACGCTGTATCTGCGGCTGGCGGAGTTCTTCGAGCGCGCGCTACAGCAGCAGCCACAGTCTGTATCTGAGTAGGCGCGCGTTTTTTGAAATCGGTAGAGGCACGGTGCGCCCGTGCCTCTTCGCGTTTTGGGATTTAGTAGTTGAAGATCTCCAAGGCTTAATGTGTCGTCTGCGGCATCGTCGTGATCAATGCGCGTAGCACCGTGTTGACTGACTCGGGTGTGGTGAACACAGCCGCTACATCAGGATCAAGCGTAATCACACGACTGCCTGGCGCAAGATTCGCCGCAAATCGATTAGGACGCGATGTGCTGTAGTCAAACTCGTACTCGGGTTGCAGATCATCCTCATTCGGAAGCTGCGATTGATTGTCAGGTGTTGCTTTCATAATCACGCCGTTCCTTTGGTGTCGCTCGTCGCGCCCGGCCCCTCAACCCCGGCGGTCGATCGCGGCTCAAGCTCAGGTTTGTCTGCTTCAGTTGCCATCTACCGTGCAGGTGCCGTCGTCACACATACCGGCGTCAGTTGCCCCTGTGGTGACGCGTGTAAGGGGATGCGACTCTCCCCAGACCTGCTCCAATGCGCCAAGGAAAGTCGCGGCTGGCTGGGCACCGGATACGCCGTATGTACCGTCGATCACAAAGAAAGGGACGCCAGAGATGCCGAGCTGCTGCGCGCGGCGTTCATCCGCCCGAACCGCGTCGGCGCAGGCATCGCTGGACACCATAGCACGCACCTCATCGGCCGGGAGACCGATCTCTACCCCGATCGACACAAGCGCATCTGGATCACTGATTGAGCGGCCTTCCGTGAAATACGCCTGGAGCAGCCGTTCTTTGGCTGTCGCCTGAAGCCCGTGTTTTTCGGCAAAGTGGATGAGACGGTGTGCGTCAAACGTATTGCCATGTTTAGCCTGATCGAGGCGGTAGTCCAGTCCCTCCTCTGCGGCAAGCTCGGTGACATGCGCATTCATAGCTGCGGCACGTTCTGGGCTGACCCCAAGCTTCTTGGACAATACCTCGTTGAGGCTCACACTCGTCGCCGAGGGTGCATGCGGGTCCAGCTCGAAGCTGCGCCATACGACGGTAACCTGATCGCGATGGGCAAACTGCGCGAGCGCGGCCTCGAAGCGCCGTTTCCCAATATAGCACCACGGACAGACGACATCCGACCAGATTTCAATGTACATGGGTTGCCTACCCTTCCTCGTTGAAAACAAGTTATTATACGGGTTCAACGGTTTATAGCCTCATCCTGAGCCAGCCGCAGCGCCAGACTCTCGGCATACGGCACAAAGCCCAGCGCCGCGCCGATCTTAATTGACGGCGTGTTGCTCATCAGCGTGCGATACTGCGGAATCAGGCCGCGCTCCAGCACCACCGCCGCGATCGCGCTGACCACCCTGGCGCCGTAGCCCAGCCCGCGATGCGCCGGATGCGTCACCACCGCGATATGCGCGATCCGCTCGCCCCACAGCTCGAACCCGCTGGCCGCCACAATCGCATCACCCACGAAACACCCCACGACCGGCTGCTCGCCAAGCTCGCTGCCGCCGTGCTCCCATTCCAGCGCCGAGCACGCCTGCCGAAAGCGCTCGAAGCGATCGTGGTCGCCGTCCGTGAGCAGCCGCGTGCTCACCTCGGACGCGGCCCGAAACGTTCCCGCGTCGGCATAGCCCACAAACGCCGGCCCAACCACGCGCTCGATCGGCGCGGCGATCTGCGCCTGGAGCGTCGGCAGATCGTCCAGCAGCGTGGCTGGAAACGCGCCCAGCGCCGCGCGATCCCGCTCCAGCCGATCCGGCGGTACCGAGATAATCAGCGCTTCCCGGCGACGAAACAAAAACACGCCGTGGTAATCGCCCAGGCTCGCGTGCGGCACAACAGCAGTTTGCGGCGCGGCAAAGATCGCGGGATCGCAGCCGAAAAACGCGGCCCAGTAGCGATCGACGGCGGCAAGCGTGGCCTGGCTCAGCTCAGGCATAGTTCAGCTCCTGTACTGGAAAGCGAGCACGTACCAGTCCGCTGTAGCCGAGAGATTAGCGCAACTCTGGACGGCAGACGGCCGGCAAAGCGGTATCATACGCTGCGATCCTTGCTCGACGTTTCCCGCTCTGTCCAGCAGTTGTGGAGGAGTACGCATGAACGCTTTTTTGTGTACCAACGGTCTGATGACCCGCTGCGACATTCCCGAGGTCAGCGGCAGCTACGCCCAGGTCGCGCAGACCTTCGGCTTCGAGCCCTACGATACCAGCGGTGGCTTTCAGCCCGGCTCGCACTGCGTCGTCTGCCGCCCGGCCAGCGCGCAGGAAGTTTATCTCACGATCCACGGCATCGAGCGCAACATCTACGCGCTGGTGATCTGGGATCATGGTGCCACGACCACGCTGATTTTCGCGCCAACGCCCTTCGATCTAGTCATCACCGTCGAGTACCTGGCGCGCTACGAGAAAGCGCTCTACGAGCTTCAGCATTTCTCTGCGCTGCGGGGCAAAGAATAAACCGACCTTCGCTTACACTACCCGCAGCGCGTCGGCGGGCGCGACTCGGCCGGCCTGCCAGGCTGCCAACAAGATCGCCGCTTGAGCGCCAAGCCAAGCCGTCGCCGCCGTCAAACCGATCTGCGACCACGGGATCGCAAAGCGCAGCTCGGGATACGCGCTCGCCAGCACCGCGACCAGGCTGCGCGCCAGGATCAGGCCCAGCGCAATGCCGACCGTGATCCCCAGCGCCGCGATCACCGACGACTCAAAGATAAAACTGGCGCGCATCTGAAAACGCGTAAAGCCCAGCGCCCGCAGTGCGCCGAGCTGCTGCCGCCGCTCCAGCACCGACTGCACGCCCAGCAGGCCCAGCGCGGCGATCCCGGCGATCAGGCCCAACCCCATGAAGCCCTGGACCAGCCGCACCAGTAGCAGCCGAACCGCCTGAATAATCTTCAGCGCCTCGCCCAGCACCGAAATGCTCAGGCCGCTGCCAAACGAGATCCGCAGACCTTCGGCGGCATCGCGCAGCTGCACCTCGGGCCGCACCGCGAAAAAGTAGGTTTCCGGCGGAGCGATCGGCGTGCCCAGCGTTTGCGCCGTCGCCTGCGAGATGTAGAGCCCGGACTCAAGCTCAGAGCGCGCATCGACCACGCCGATCACGCTGAGCTTCACAGGCGCGCCGCCCTGGGCGGATCTGGCCCACACCGTGAACGGCGTAAAATCATCGTCGTAGGCAGCGGCCGGCAAACTCATGCCGCGCGGCAGCCGTCCGGTGATCACAGCCGCGCCCGTTTGCTCACGCACCGTCTCCCAGACCGCCGCGTCGCCGGTGTAGCCGCCAGCACGCTGCTGCATCCGTGCCTGAATGCCCGCCAGAAAGCCGTCATCGCCCACGATCAGCGGCGCGTCCGTCCATCGCGAACGCAGCAGACCCGGCTGCACGATCGCCGCCTCAGCTCTGGCAATACTCCCGATCGCCGAAAAATCATCCCGAGAAACGGCGGGCGCAGACGCGAGCGCGGCCTCAATATCGCCCACCGCGCCGTCGCCGCGCAGCTCATAGCCGGCGACCGGCGGCTCGTCGGCGGCGTAGGCGTTAATCACCACGTCGATCAGCGTCAGCGCGACGACCATAATCGTCACGATCAGGCCAAACATCACCACGGTCAGGCCGGTGCGCAGCCGCTGCTGGCTGAGATAGCCTACGGCCGGACGCACGATCACCCGCAGCCGCGACAGCCCGCGCAGGCCCCAGTCGATCGCGCGCAGCAGCGGATCGAGGCCCTGGGTTGCGATCCAGACCGTCGCCGCGATCAGCACCACGCCCGCCGCCGTCGCGACCACCGCATTGCGACTCAGGTCGCCGCCGGGAGCAGGCAGGCTCAGCAGCAGCCGCAGCCAGATGCCGAGCAGCGCCAATCCCAGCATTGTCGCCAGCGTTCTGAGCAGCAGCGGCGTTGCGCGCGCGCCGAGCAGCGGCCGGATCGAGCAGAAGAGGCCGGCCAGCACCAGCGAGATCGTCGCGGGCACCAGCAGCGGATGGCGCGGCTCAAACAATTCTGGATCGGGCTGACCACGCCACCAGAGCAGCCCGGCTGCGACAAGTAGCAGCATACCCAGGCCCAGCAGCCAGCGCTGGCTTTCGGCGACCGCCTCGCCGCGCGTCCCGGCCACAATCTCGACGCGGCTCACCCGCCAAGCCGCCAGCAGCATCGCGCCAAACGTCAGCAGCACGCCGCCCGCAGAGGTGATCACCAGACTCGTCGGCGCGATATGCGGCTCGATCTCGACGCCAAACGCGATCAGCGCCTGCGACAGCGCGCGCACGATGCCGTAGCTGCCGGCCAGACTTGCCAGCGTGCCGAGCAGCGCCCCGAGCAGATCGTAGACCAGCCCTTCCCACAGAAACAGGCCCATGATCTGCCAGCGGCGCATGCCGAGCGCCCGCATCGTCGCCAGCTCGGCGCTGCGATCGGCGGCCAGCAGCGCGAAGATCAGGAAGACCAGCAGCACCGACGCCACGATCGAAAAGATGCCCAGCACCAGAAAGACCGTTGTCACCGCCGCGCCGTACTGCTGCGCCTGATCCAGCGCCTCCTGCTTGACCTCCAGCACCGAGAAGCGCGACACATTTTGCAGCAGCCCGCGCGGACTATCGCCGTCGATCGTCGTCGGCAACCGCCAGGCCAGCACGAACAGCCGCTGGCGAATGCGTGGATCGGTAATCAGGCTCACGAACTCGTCGCTCATCTCGGGCCGCGCCGCCTCAGCCCGCAGCGCCGCAAAGCGCTCACGATCGCGCTCCTCCAGCGCGCCCTCGACCTCGATCAAGCCACGCTGGACGTCGGGCCGCGCCAGCAGCGCGTGCAGCTTCGCGGCGATCTCGCGATCGACCAGCAGCGCGCGCAGCTCACGGGCAGCCTCCGCCGATCGCGCCACGCTGGCGGTGCCGCCCCGGTTGGCGATCAGCAGCTGATTGATCAGGCCCTCGCGGTAGATCGTCTGCTGGTGCTGCGCTAGAGGTACCAGAATCTGCGGCTGGCTGCCGGCGATCCCGCCGTTGCCGACCACCGCGCGAATCCGTCGGCTCCAGGTCTGGCCCTCGCGCACGATCGACAGCGTCTGGCCTGCCGTCGCGCTGAAGCTCTCGGCTGCCGCCGCGTTGAGCACAACCTCGTCGGGCGCCAGCGACTCCAGCGCCAGCGGCTGGCCGTCAAGCGTTGTCAGCGCGCCGAACGCCTGCTGGGTTTCGGGCGGCAGCGGCGCGGCAACCGCCAGCAGCGAGATCGACGATTGCAGCTGCTGGCTCGGGCCGTACACTACCGCCACCTGCTCGACGATCGCCGGTGCAATCGCCGCGATCGCCTGGCTGCCGCGCGTAGCCTCCATCAGCCGCTCGGCGGTCGCCTGCTCAATACTGGCGAGCTGGACCGCGCCCAATCCGGCGGTGCTCTGCGCCAGGCCGGGCTGCGTCAGCGCCTGCACCTGCCGATACACGCGAAAGCCGCCGCGCCGCACCCGATCGGGATTCGACACGACAACCTCGTCGACGGTGCCCAGGCTGCCGGTGATCAGCGTATGAAACGTGTGCGTCATGGCGTCGCCGGTGCCAAACGCGCTGCCGATCACGGTCGTCGAAAGCATCAGCCCGGCCACGATCAGCGCGGCGCGCAGCGGTCTTCGCCCGATGTTGCGCAGGCCCAGCTTGGGGAGCAGCGGCGCGCGCCAGGCCAGCAGACCAAAGCCGAGCAGCAGCAGCGCCACGGCGAGCGTCACGCCCAGCGCGATCGACGCGACCGGCCAGCGAAAAAACGTTTCCATCGCTAGCTCACCGCTCGTGGATCGAGCTGCTGAGTCGGCTCAGCCAGCGCCGCGATCGTCTGATCCGCCACGATCTGGCCGTCGCGCATGCGAATTAGCCGCCGGGTGTGGGCCGCAATGTCGGCGGCGTGCGTGACGATCACAAAGGTCTGGCCATTCTCGCGGTTCAGCCGCTTGACCAGCTCGATAATCTCCGCCGACGACTCGCTGTCCAGGTTGCCGGTCGGCTCGTCGGCCCAGATGATCGCCGGACGGTTCACCAGCGCCCGCGCGATCGCCACGCGCTGCTGCTGGCCGCCCGAAAGCGCCGCCGGCCGGTGATGCGCTCGCTCGGCCAGCCCGACGGCGTCGAGCATGTCCAGCGCCCGTCGCCGCACCTCCGCGCCTGCGCTGCCCGCGATCAGCAGCGGCATCTCGACATTTTCCAGCGCGCTCAGCGTCGGCAGCAGGTTGAACGATTGGAAGATAAAGCCGGTCGTCTCGGCGCGCAGCCGCGCCCGGCGATTATCCGAGAGCGCCCGCAGCGACTGGCCCGCCAGCAGCACGTCGCCCTCGAAATCATGCTCAAGACCGGCCAGGCAGTTGAGCAGCGTGGTTTTGCCGCAGCCCGACGGCCCGACGATCGCCACCAGCTCGCCGCGAGCGATGCGCAGATCGATGCCCCGCAGCGCCTCGACGACGATCGCGCCAGTGTGGTAGACCTTGCGCAGGCCGCGCGCCTCGACGGCCGGCAGATCCGCCGCTGAGCGCGGCGCGGCGTTACGGTTGCGTCGAAACATCACGCTCCAGAGTCGCCAGCACCAGCTCGGCGATGCGCTGGTAGCCGGCCGTCGAAGGATGAAAGCCGTCCGAGCTGATATAGCCGGGATGATCCGCCAGCTCCTGGCCGTAGCCGTAGAGATCGACCAGCACGGCGTCGTGTCGCGCGGCAATCTCGGCGATCGACAGATTCCAGCGCCGTACGGTTTGATCGAGCAGCGCCGGTTCGATGCCGCGCAGCGCCGGCAAATGCCGCATGTCGGGAATATTCAGCACGATCAGCGTGGGCCTGGCGCCGGTCTCGGGATTGTCGAAGCTGCGCAGAATCTCGTCCAGCTGGCGGCTGAAGGTCGGCAGCGACACGTTGGCGCGCAGATCGTTGACGCCGGGCCAGATGCTGACCCAGCGCGGGCGCGCGTCGACGGCGGGCGGCAGCTCCGAGCGCAGAACATCGTCGAGGGTTGCGCCGCTGATCGCCAGGTTGAGCAGCTGCGTCTCCGGCGGCAGCTGAGCATGAACCAGCGTCGGCCAGGCGTCGAGCACCATATCGTTCGCGCCCACGCCTACAGAATCGGATGCACCCAGCGCGACATAGACCGTCGGCGTGTCGTCGGTGGTAGGGAGGCGCTGGCAGCCGCTGCCGCTGCCGAGCAGCAAAAGCAGGGAAAGCCAGCGGAAAGCTTGGGAATACATGATGATCCGCAAGTGGAAGCCGTTTCTAGCGCACGTACCAGATGTGCAATAGAAACAGTATAGCAACTTTCAGATCGCTGCGTTGGCGAGGCGAACGCCTTCAAGGCTAAGCAGGCGCTGCTTCATCGCCAGACCACCGCCATATTTGATCAACGTGCCCTGACTGCTGATCAGGCGATGACACGGCACCAGAATTGATATTGGATTTGCGCCATTCGCGGCTCCGACAGCACGTGGAGCCAGTGGCCGGCCAATCGTTCGCGCAAGCTGCCCATAGGTTTGTACCTGCCCATACGGAATAGCTAAGAGCGCGTGCCAGACCTGTACCTGAAACGCGGTGCCACGCAGGTCGAGCGGGATGCTAAAGGTTGGCCGCGCGCCAGCAAAATAGGCGTCCAGCTGGGCAATCAGTGTTTGGAACGGTCGCACGTCGTAAACAATCCGGGCGTGCGGCTCCCAGCGCTCAACCCAGCCTGTACGCTTGTCTCGCTCGTCGGTCGAAAATACCAGCTCCGCCAGGCCACGCGCAGTCAGCACGGCAGCGAACGAGAGATCAGCAACGGGAAAGGTCGCGGAAAACACGACCGGATCAGGTGCTTGCGTCTCAGCCATAGCAACCTTTCGAGAAGATCTACTAAAATCTATCTTTAATCACCAGGATACCAGATCGCTGATTGGCCGTCCCACTACACCGCTTGCCGCTGCCGTGGCTGACGCGCTCAAATCCGCCGCATGAGCGCAAGATTTGCTCATGCAACTAAAGCAGCAGCCCTCAGATCGGTTATTGATCTGAGGGCTTTCTGATTACACAGCGCGCCACAAGAACGATCTTTAAGCTTCCACCATCCCGAAATCCTCATCAGATCGAGACTGGCTCCTCGACCTGACGCCGGGCTTCAGCCTCACGCTCTGATTGCTCACTCGCCTGCGCGGCCAGGATCAGGTTGCGGCGATGTTGCAGGTAGAGCGCGATCGGACGATCGCCGGGGATGAAGCGATTGCCGACGTTGAGATCCGATTTCTTGGGCTGCTGCGTGGTGACGATTGCCTCGTCTTCGCTGAGCACATAGCGATTGTAGATATTGCTGGCGTTTGCAAACAGGCGGCCCAGCACCGGCTGCGTGACGATCCGCTGGTAGGAGCGAATGTAGATCATCGTGTTTTCCTCGTCGATCGGTGCCAGCGCCGCGACCTGGCTCAGCTTCTCGCCCAGGTAGAGCTGCCAGACGTTGGGAAAGTTGAAGCGCAGCATCGACGGCCGGCTCGGCGGCGGTACCTGCGTCGGCTTGATCGCCGGCAGCCCGGCGTCAGGCTGATTACTGACCCACACACGGATCTTGTTGTCCTCCAGCGTCGTGTACGGCCCATTGACCAGCGTCTTGCCGCCGCGTCCGATCGTGTTGGCATGCACAAACGGTAGATGTGACACATCCAGCAGGCTTTCGATCGCGCGGGTATAGTGTACGTTCCACTGCTTCTGGAATGTCGCGTAGATGTGATCGTCCAGGCCCTCGAAGAACTGCACCGGCGGATATTCCTCACGCGGCGCGCCATGCCAGACCCAGATAAAGCCAAACGCTTCTTGCGCCGGATAGGTCCAGCACTGAAAGATTTTGGGCTTGGGGCCGTTGCGACCATTGGCCGGCACCAGCTGGCAGGTTCCCGCGCGATCGAACTGGAAGCCGTGAAAATGACATTGGATGTTGCCGTCCACAATCTTGCCGGGGCTCAGCTTCGACTGGCGGTGCGGGCACAGGTCGCGCATCACCACGATCTTGCCCTCGTGATCGCGCCACAAAACCAGATCCTCGTTTAGCCGTTTCAGCCCAAGCGGTTTTCCAGCCTTGACCTCGTTCGACTCCGCGATGACGTACCACATGTTGGGAATCATGTTCGCTTCCTCCTGTTCCTATGCTGGCTTTCATTCTATCTATTTATGCTTAGCTACCTAACTATTGGTAGGTTAGGCAGATAAAAAAAAGCGCCCGGCCAATCACGCGATCAGCGCGGACGCAGCCCATCCAGCAGCACATCGATCACCGCCTGTGCCATCACCACACGGCTCTCCTCGACAGCGTAATCCGGCACCGAGTACATGCTCTCGACCATACCCACGATCGATCCTGCAATCAGGGCAGGATTTGGGTGTTGAATCTCGCCGTTTTGCCGCGCGCGCTCCAACGTCTCCTGAAGCGGCAGGATCAGCGAATCGTAGGCGACCTGCGACAGGCGCTCGGCATGGCTCTGCTCGATCGCGGGCATGTCGGAGTAGACCATGCGCACCAGATCCATCGGCGGCTGGGAAAGCAGCCAGTCGGCGGCGGCGTAGAGCTGCGAGCGAATATCCGGCGCCGACTGCGCCATCGCCTCGGTCAGACCGGTATGATGGCGCTTCAGATGCCGCTCGGTCACCTCGATAAAAAGCTGCTCCTTGCCGCCCGGCACATGATGATAGAGCGAGGCATGGCGAATCCCAACCTCCGCAGCAATATCGCGCAGCGTGACAGCGGTATAGCCCTTCTTGGCAAAGAGCCGCTCGGCTGCGTCGAGCACACGCTCACGGGATTCGGTACTGGGTACTGGCATACTGCTAACCTACCAATTGTTTGGTAGTAAAATACCAGTCTTTATTCTGCTCGTCAAGAGCCGTCTCGCCAAGAACTACACGCCGAAAGGGAACGCACGGCGTGAGAAGATGCGGTACAATAGGCGGCAAGCAGCTTACAACCCTCATATCCCGGATGACACGATTGGCTCTCGCACTGGTGCTAGACCGTGTGGCTAGGTGGTGGTCACCAAGGAGTACCACTCGTCGACCAGGCAATCCTTGGTATAATCGACACATCCCCTCACACAGTTTTGCTGAGATCGGCCCCCAACGTCTCATCCAGGATTCTAAGCATTTGACGGCCCCCAAACAAGGAGGTTGTCGCCGCTATGTGGCACTCCACCCAACAGATGGCTTAACGTTCGTGTACGCAATTAGGCTGTAACAGATTCGTGCGGGCTCCAACGAGACGCGTATGGATCGAGGCCCAGGCAGAGGAGGGTGAATCCGGTGATTCAAATGCTTGATCTTCAGCAAGTCAGCGTGCTCCTGGTCGAAGACAACCCCGACAACCTGTTCGTGTTCAGCGACATTCTGCGTGGCGATGTGGGCGTGGGCTATTGTAACGCCCGAGCCTCTGGTCGCCAGCTTTTGAAATGGCTGGCCGACAACCCGTCACGCACACCGGATCTGATTCTGCTCGATCTGGCGCTGCCGCACGAGGACGGATTTCGTGTCCATGAGCACCTGCGCGAATTTTTCAACACCACCAACCAGCGCCACCCGCGCATCGTGGCGCTGACCGCCAACTGTGTGGCGGAGACCGTCGAGCGCGCCCGGCAGGCTGGCTTCGACGGCTTTATCGGCAAGCCGATCGAGCGCTCACGGTTTGTTCGACAGATCAACCAGATTCTGCGCGGCGAGCCGGTATGGGAGCCTGCCTGATTCGGCATCGCACGCAGCAAAAATAGCAGGTCAGCGTGACAACCTCTGCCGCGCCGACCTGCTATTTTTATTATGCCACCGTGATCAAGATCGATCTTTTAGAGAACAAAGAACAACGGAACAGAGAACAACCGGGATGAACGCAACGGCTAACTCTGTTCTTTGTTCTTTGTTTCGCTGTTCTTCTCCTTAGAGCTCCTGCACAAAGCCCTGATCGATCAGATACTGAAGCACGATGCGCGCGTTCTGCTCGGGCGTGACACCCGTGGTCTCCAGGCGCAGCTCAGGATTGATCGGCTCCTCGTACGGATCGTCGATGCCGGTGAACTCTTTGATCTCACCACGGCGCGCCTTGGCGTACATGCCCTTGGTATCGCGCTCCTCACAAACCTCGATCGGCGTATCCACGAAGATCTCCACGAAGTGATCGCCGCCGGCCATCATGCGCACATCGTTGCGGGCGGCGCGGTAGGGGCTGACCGCCGCGCAGATCGCGATGCCGCCATGCCGGGCAATCTCCGCCGCCACATAGCCGATGCGCCGCACGTTGGTGTCGCGGTCGTCGCGGTTGAAGCCCAGGCCCTTGGACAGATGCGTGCGCACCACGTCGCCGTCGAGCACCGTCACCTGGCGACCGCGCTCAAGTAGCAGCACCGTCAGAATATCGGCGGTCGTGGATTTGCCGGCGCCGCTGAGACCGGTGAACCAGAGGCACACGCCCTGGCGATGGCGCGGCGGGTGGACATCCGCCAGAATCTGCGCGGTCTCGGGGCGGGTAAACCAGGCTGGCAGCTGCTTGCCGCGATTGAGATACTCTTCGCGCACCTGCGTGCCCGAGATCGAGGCGATCTTGGCGTCGCTAGGAATGTTGCTCACTTCCTCGTAGCGGTCCTCGTCGGGCAGATAGACGACCTCTTGCGACGGCAGCATCTTGACGCCCAGCTCCTCGCTGAACTGCTGCACCAGCTCCTGCGCATCGTAGGGACCGTAGAAGGGGTTGCCCTGCGAGTCTTTGCCGGGGCTGGCGTGGTCGCGCCCGACGATCAGGTAACTAACGCCATAGTTGCGGCGGATCAGCGCGTGCCAGAGCGCCTCGCGCGGTCCGGCCATACGCATCGCCAGCGGCGTGAGCGCCAGCACAATTCGGCTGGGATCGAAGTAGTTGCGCGCCAGTGCTTTGTACGTGCGCACGCGGGTGTAGTGATCGACATCGCCCGGCTTAGTCATACCGACGACCGGATGCAGCAGCAGCGTGCCGTCGACACGCTCGACGGCGCGGCGTGTCAGCTCCTCGTGTACGCGGTGCAGCGGGTTGCGGGTCTGGAACGCGACGATGTTGGCGTGACCCTCGGCCTCAAGGCGCTCACGAACCTGTCGGGGCGTCAGGCGCAGATCCTGGAAATCGTAGTGCAGCGGCAGCTGAATCACCTGGAGCCGGCCCGAGATATTGATCGGACCCCAGCGATGCATCTCGGCGACCAGCGGATGGCGCACGTCGAGCGTGCCAAAGACCTTCTGCGAAACTTCCTCGCGATCCCAGGTATACATCTCCTCGATCGTCATGATCGCGAGCAGATTCTGCTTGGCATCGCGCAGCGCAATCTCCTGGCCGATGCGCAGGTCCGGGTTTTCCTCGACCGGCAGCGTGATCGGGATCGGGAAGATCGCGCCGCTGGCCAGCCGCATATTGTCGAGCACAGACTGATAATCCGCCTGGCCCATAAAGCGATCCAGAGGCGAGAACGCGCCGGTTGCCAGCAGCTCAAGATCGCACGCCGACCGCTCGCTGAGCTGGATCGACGGAAGCTGATTCGCGTAGGATTTGACGTGCGCCAGCTCACTGGCTGGAACCAGCAGATCGACAAGCGTTCCGCCGTAGGGTGAATTAAGAATGGAAGGGGTTTCCGCTGTGGCCATTATACATTTCCTTAGTCAAGGGTTGTCAGCAAACTCCTGGGTAAGCTGCATACAGTGATCCTATGCAAGCGCTGCCAGAGCAGATTTGCATAGTGAGTAACCTCGCCAGGCGCTAGCCCGACGATCGTGTGCGCGGCGCTGCACGAATTGTTGCGCAAGAACAGTGAGTTATCGTTCACACGCAGCAACTAACCCAAGAGGCACTGATGGGCGTGGATTATGGTGTGTCGATCGACACACCGCACATATTGTAAAGGATCATTTGATGAATTGCTACTGGTTGCCGGGCCTTCTTGAACGGGAATCTCGCAAGTTGCACCAAAATGTTCATCCCAGATAAATACCGCGCGCTGTTTCTTATCACACGCCGCCCATGGTACCATGCTGCGCGACGACATCCTTAATAGAGAGCAAAGAACAAAGAACCAAGCAACCTTCTGTTCTTTCTACTAGATTGAGAGTTACGGCATGAGCTTGCCAGCCACAAATAACCTCCGTCCACTGTTTTTGCTGCGTCCCGATGTGATTTTTTTGAATCACGGATCGTTTGGCGCGTGTCCTCAGCCGGTCTTCGACACATACCGGGCCTGGCAGCTTGAGCTTGAGCGACAGCCGGTCGAGTTCCTTGGCCGGCGCTTCAACGATCTGATGCGCGATGCGCGCCGCTCACTGGGCGCATATCTCAACGCCGACGCGCAGGATCTGGTCTTTGTGCCGAACACGACGACCGGGCTGAATATCGTGGCGCGCTCGCTGCGGCTTGAGCCAGGCGATGAGATTCTTTCCAACGATCAGGAGTACGGCGCGCTGGATCGTACCTGGCGCTTTCTCTGCCGGCGCAGCGGCGCGCGCTACATCCGCCGGCCGATCCCGCTGCCGATTCGCTCCGCCGACGAAGTGATCGACGCGATCTGGTCGGGCGTTACCGAGCGCACGCGGGTGCTGTTCATCAGCCATATCACCTCGCCGACCGCGATCGTGTTTCCGATCGCGCCGCTGCTTGAGCGAGCACGGGCAGCCGGAATCATCACGGTCATCGATGGAGCGCACGCGCCGGGCCAGCTGCCGCTGGATCTTGCGGCGCTGGGCGCGGATTTTTACAGCGGCAACTGTCACAAGTGGATGATAGCGCCCAAAGGCTCGGCGTTTCTCTACGCGCGCCGCGAGATGCAGCATCTGGTGGAGCCGCTGGTTGTCAGCTGGGGCTGGGAAAGCATTATGCCAGGCGACTCGCGGTTTATCGACGAGCAGGAGTACCAGGGCACACGCGACATTGCGGCCTATCTCTCGGTGCCGGCGGCGATCGAGTTTATGCGCCAGCACAGCTGGGAGGACGTGCGCGCTGAGTGCCAGGCGCTGCTGCACGAGGCTCACCGACAGCTCAGCGCGCTGCCGGGTCTTGTCGCGTGCACGCCTAGCTCGCCGGAGTGGCTGGGACAGATGGCGGCGTTTGCGCTGCCGCCCTGCGACGGCAAGCAGCTTCAGCGGCGGCTCTACGACGAGTACAAGATCGAGATCCCGGTTGGTGTGATCGACGAGCGGCAGTTTCTGCGCATTTCACTTCAGGGCTACAACTCGCCCGCCGATGTCGACGCGCTAGTCGAGGCGCTGAGGGTGCTGCTGCCACAGGTGGTGTAAGCAAAGTGTTGCGGGGAGACAGTAGCTTATTGAGCATCGCCTAGGATTGCCAGCGCGTCCAGCATATCCGATACACTGACCGCCTCCTGCTCCAGCTTCTGGTCGGCCGTCAGCAGCGCATCGATGAGATCCATGCAGTCGTCGAGGAGCGGCTGGGTACGCAGCAGCGTCAGCGCGGCGCGATCCCCGCTTGTGAGCGGCTGCCCATGCGCGCAATACAGCTCAACTATACCGCGGTCCATCAGCAGCGGCGCGACTGAGCCAAGTTGTGAGCGAAGATGTGCCAGGATGCGTAGACCACCGGCGTCACAATCTCCCCAGTGGTAGAACCGCAGCGCAGGCCGCGCGGCTTGCAGCCGTTGCAGGAGCGCGATCATGGTTGGCGTGGCAAAGCCGCCGGTGTAAAGCGCCAGCACCTGCCCCGGCCGAACCGCAACCAGCTCGCTGAAGCTCGTCGCGTTCTCGACCGTTACCACGAGCGTAGCCGCGCAGCCGACGACGGCAGCCGTCCGCAGCATGATCGCCGAGAGCGCCACGCTAGGAACAAACGCCGCCAGATCGATCGGGCTACCGGTTTGGAGCTGTAGCGGCCCGGCGATCGGCACATACTCAGGTACGCGCTCCAGAGCATGAGCCGCCAGCAGCGCCCAAATATCGTCGCCGTAGCTGGCCGCCTGAGGATCATGATGACGCAGCACACTGATGATCGCGGGACGTAGCGCTTCGAGACGCTTGCTGTCGTTGAACAGGCGCACGCTCAACGTCCGCTCCAGCGTCGGCTGACTCAGCGCGGCAATAGCGCTGAGCGCGCGCAGGAGATCGCGACTTTTGCGGTGGTCATCCAGGGCCAGCGGCGCGACCGAGCGATGCTGCGCCAGCTGCGCCTGCGCCCAGACCAAAAAACTGGCGTGCCACTCAGCGCGCGGCGTTTCGAACGCCAGCAACTCCTCAAGGCTTGCAGCCTGCTGGTTGCGCGGCGTGCGTCGCAGCAGCGCATACAACTGGCCGGCGTGCTCCGCCACCAGATCCACGGCCTCAAGCCAGTTGCCGCGCTCCCATTTGGCCCAGTGGAGCTTGACCATTCCGTCGTGCTCAAGCTGTGTCAGGGCGCTGTTCGTCTGGGAGCGTGGCTGTGGATCATCGGTAGCGAAATAGCGCGGATGGTCTTTCGCGCTCAAGCGAACACGAACCACAGTGCGGCGATCCGGCTGCTCAAAGCGATCGAGCAGCGTGTTGAGCAGATCAAGGGCAACGCTGTGAAGCTCAGACGGCATCGACGGCTTCCAGTTTGGCGGCGTAATTGCGGTAGTGCTCGATCCACACCCGATCGCCGATGCCGGTCAGCACGAGGCTGGTACACATCTTCGGGACGAGATACTCGCAGCGCTCCAGCGGTGTCGCCGTAATGATTTGCAGCTTGAACGATTGGAACAGATCAAGCGTTGCGCCGATGCGATCTTGATCCATCTTGGAAAACGCTTCGTCAAACGCAACTAGCCGAATGGTCGGACGGCCGCTGCGCTCGTTGATGCGGTAGAGCTGCACAAACGACGCGGCGATCGTGACATAGAACGGTGTCTGGGTCTCGCCACCCGAAGTCTGACCCATAATTTTGCTGAGCTTCGAAGTATTGCCGTCGCCGTGGCGAACCTCGATGTCGTAGCTGAGATAGCGCCGGAAATCCGTCAGCCGTTCCTGCTCAAGGCGCTCGGATTCGGATTGCGGCGTGCCGGTGAGTGCGTCGTAGAACTGATCGAAGGTAGCACGGTGGCGCTCGTAGAACTCGCTCTCGAAGAGCTTAGCCGTACCCAGGATCTGGGCATCGTTGATCAGATCATAGTAAGCGCGGACCTCGCTAGCCGGCTCGGCGATGAAGCGGTAGCGCTCGCCGTGAAACTCGACCGAGCGCAGCGCATCGTTAATGCGATCGAGCTGCTCCCTGGCTTTGAAAATCTGCTCACGCAGCCGGTGCAGCACATGCTCACGCAGCTCCTCCTCGGCCTCGCGCTGGGCCTGCTCGATCTGCTCGGAGAAGCGCGGCAACTCCGTGGCCGCCAGCCGCTGCTGCTCGGCGGCATAGCGCGGGTCGTCGTGATTGCCTGGCAGCGCTACGAATTGGTAGGCTGTGTTATAGGCTGTGCCCAGCTCAGTCAAGCGATTGATCGTGTTGACGGCGCGCGTCTCGAAGTTACGCGCCGTGGACTCAGCCGAGCGGATTGCGGGCTCCAGATCCGGCTGCTCGATCCGCTCGGCTAGCAGCTGCTCTGCCGGAGCGACTGCCTGCGACAGCCGTTCGCGCTCCTGAAGGGTCTGCTGCCGGCACTGTGTAAGCTGCTGCTGCGCTGTTTGCAATCGATCTGCTTTAGCATGTAGATCAGCCTGCATTCCTGCCAGATAGCCGACCAGGTCATCTACAGCACGCTGCTCATCATCTACGAGCTGTTTCAGTCGCACCACCTCGCGCTCCAGCGTCGCAACGCCGCTCAGATCCAGCGATTGAAGCTCTTGCTCGGCGGCGACGATCTCAGCACGCAGTGGCTGCTCATCCAGCGTCTCGTCCAGCCGTTGCCGCAGCAGGGAAAGCGAGCGGCCGTGATCCAGGCCACGAACCAGCGCCAGGAGATCGCGCTGCTGTGGCGCCAGCTCGGCGATCCGCCCATCGATCTCGCGCTGCTCCGTTTGAAGCGCCTCGATCTGCGATTGCCGGGCTTGCTGCCCGATGAACCAGGGCCGGTAGCGCTGCGGCGACATCGAGCGCGCCGTCCACTCGCCGTACACAACGACCTCGGCGGTTACCGCCCGGCGATGCTGGCGCAGCTCATCCACAGTTTCACAGGTTATTATGTCGCCCAGGATTGTGTCGATGTAGGCGCGCAGCGGCCTGATGTTGCCGGAAACCTGAACCTTGTGTGCCAGCGATCCGGCCCTGGCCTCGCGGGCTTCGCTGCGCGCTTTCTCCAGATCGAGCAGCCCAACATCATACAGCTGCTCGGCGGCGCGCGCCCGATCCAGCTCGCGCAGCGCCTGTTGAAAGCGCGCGGGCGGCACGATAACATTTAAGCGTCGGCCGGCAAGCATCGCCTCGACGGCATCCTGCCAGCGCTCGTCGGGAATCTCCAGCAGCTCACATAGCAGCGGCGGCCGCTCGCCAATCACCGGCGTGAGCAGATCCCGCAGGCGCTCGACGGTCGGTGGATAGATCGGGCGGCTAGTGGGATCGAGCAGACGGGTAAGATCGGACTGAAGCAGGGCGCGGCGTTCATGCAGATCTTTGAGCTGCTGATTGATTGCGAAGAGCTGCTCCTGCGATCGCTCACGTGCCTGATCCAGCGCCGAGATCGTGGTCTCCAGCACAGCGGCCAGGGTAGCCGGTGGCGCGGCAGCCGACAAGCCGCCGATCAGGGCCGCGCACGAGTCGAGCGCCGCACGCTCCTGAGGCTCAAACGGTGCTGCCGCAAGAAACGGTTGCAGCGCCGTCATCTCACCTTGTAAGCGCTGACGGGTACTCCGCCAGCGCTCGCGGATCGCATCGGCCTCGTGCTTCAGACGCTCGATAGTGTGGGCCAGCTCATCACGGCGACGAATAACATCCGACTGCTCCAGACGTACCTGCGCGGCAATATAAGCTTTCTGCGCGCCCTCACGCGCCGCGCTGGCCTCGGCATGGTTGCGCTGGCCTTGAGCGATCTGCCCGCGTAGTGCCTGGATCGACGCGCTCAGCCGATCGACGCGCCGCTGCGCCTCGATCTCTGAGAGGAGCACTACCAGCAGCGTGTACGCCGCAAACAGATCGCGCAGGCGACGAACCTCCTCCTGCTCTTTGACAATGTCGTTGAGCGCCGCGAGCTTGGCCTCGACCTGACGCGCATGGATACGCAGATCGGAAAGACGTTCTTTGACGCGCCGTAGCGTGTCGAGATCGAGCGAGCTCGGCTCTAGCAGCCACTGCTCGACAAAATCCCGAATGTTGCGGATCGGTTGGAAGGTGAGCGCCCGCAGAAACAGATCGAAGAAACGTTGATTGAGGCCGCCAAGCCGATTGCGCAGCTCATCCTGGTACTCGCCGACATGATCGAAGGAGCGCGCGCCGCGTCGCTGCCGGATCGCATCGCGCAGCTGCCGGCGTGAGCGCTCGCGACCCTCGGGCATAAACAAGCTTACGTCGAGCGCGTCGGGAACGATCACAAACGTACGCTCCGGTGTCCGATCCTTGCCTGCCTCTACGCAGACGCCAAGCGTGATCTGGCGGCGGTCGACCGTATCGCTGAACTCAAGCGCAATATACGCGACGGTATCGCCGGGCCGCAGCAAGCGGCCCTCACCGATCTTGCCGCGTACGTAGCTGTCAAGATTGCGCTGAGAGCGCTCCTGAGCCGAACTATTGAAGCGCACGCGCTGAAGATCGGCGATCAGCACAAGCTGAATCGCGTCGAGAACCGACGACTTGCCTGAGCCGTTGTGCCCAGCAAAGTACAGGCTATCTTCCACATCGATCACATGATGCGTGAAGCGATGCCAGTTATGTAAAAAGATGCGTGTCAGCGATAACATAGATCTTCACAGGCGGAGGCGGCCGATGGGAGGCGATCGGCGCTATTGTTAATCGCGGCCGGACTCTTCGTCGTTTGACGACGGACGCTGATATGCTTGCAGCCGCTCGACAAGCGCGCTTACCGCGCTGGCCGGCACAACGATCTCAAGCGTCGGCAGCAACTCGATCAGCTGCTCGGTATTTCCGGCACGCAGCACACTGCCGTGAGCATCGCGTACCAGCTTCAAACTTTGCAGCGTGCGCAGCGCCTCGTCGAGGCTGGTCTTCTTGCGCACGCTCTGCCCAGGGAAAAACTCGGCATAGCGCTGGATCACATCGCCGACCTGCACAACAGGATAGCGGGTCAAGCTGAGCGTTGTGCTTTCGCGCTGCTCGGCATAGATCAGGCGCAGCAACAGCAGCCAGATCGTGGTGTCGCGGTTGAGCCGCCGCCGGTGAGCGCCCTCGCGATGAACGATATGATACACAAAGATTCGCTCGTCGTGACGCAGCTCCCACCCACCGATCTGCAAGTAATCTCCTATCAATTCTCGCCGTCGCGCCAAAAAGCCATACACTTTACGATCGGCCTCGTCCTCACGCCAGATCAGGCCGTTGCTGAGCAACCGCTGGATCGCATCGGCAAACTGTGCCTGTTCGCCGGGCGGAAGCCGATCATATTCACTGGCAAAGGTTTGCAAGCTCATAGTCACCGTCGATCACAAATGCAGCCAGCCGTATTATAGCCAATCGTCGGCGGTTTAGCGCTCACGCAGGAGCAGAAAATCGCGAAAGCCTACCTGCTGGTACACGATCCAGCCGGCATCGGGAGCTTCTTCGACGCGGTAGCCGAGCGAGCCATCGCCATACACCCGCAGATAGATCAGCAGCGGCAGATCGCCGGGATCGTCCAGTGTAATCTCGGCGCCACGCAGCGATTCCCGGTCGCCCAGCAGATCGAAGGCAAAGCGCCGAACCCGCTCACGGCTGATCGCCCGGTTGAGCTGGCGGAGCGTCGCGGTTTGAGCTGCGGCAATCTCGGCTTCCGAGAGCACGGGCAGCACGACCGGCTGCGGCTCAAACGGCACCGCCGCCTGACTTGGCGGCATCAAAGACTCCGCATCGACCAGTTCAAGCTTAAACAGATCGATCAGATTCCCGAACTCGCCGGGCAGCTCACGGCCCGACAGATCAGGATCAGTCAGCAATCGTTCCAGAATCGTGTGTAGCTGACCGCTGGTGGTGCTGCTTGCGGTCAGCCGCAGCTCGACATTCCGCACTGCCGAGTCCACGAACTGGCTATGCCGGGTATCGATGGCCTGCAAAAAGCGATCGAGCGAGTCGAATTGTTCCTGGATGTCACGCAGCTGATCGCGGGCGCGAATCGCTGCCGCTTCGATCGTGGGCGCGTCCTGGCTTTGAAAGAGCCGCTGGGCGATGGTATCGATATGCCCTTCTGCCTCGATCTGTTTGAGCGCCTGGATCACGCCCGGACGAAACCGCGAGATATGGTCGGTCGTCCGCAGCTGGTGGTACACCCGATCGACGATCTCATCACGGTAGTTGAAGAAAAGCTGCTCCAGAACCGCGCGGGCTTCGCTCTGCTGGACAAGCTGCTCGATGTGCGCGCCGATGTTGTGCTGTAATTCTTTTAAGCCGTTGATCAAATGCATCGTCTGGCGATGCGCCTCAGGCAGCCGAATATGCGCATCACCCGATTGCGCCGCAGCGATCAGCATATCGTGGATCGCGCAGATCAGGCCACGCAGCGAAGGCGGATCGTTGCGTGTGATCTCGGTCAGCACTGCCAGCAGCCGGAATGTGTAGTCCGGCAGGACATAGGTCTGTGTAAAATCGCTCTGCATCTCGCTGCGAAACCAGCCGCAGCGCGTCAGGTAGCGCAAGATCGCGGCAGCACGAGCCTGGGTCGCATCCACAGGCAGATCTGATTGCTCGGAAGATGGCTCGTCGTCGGCATCTTCCGTCAAGCTGAGCGCCGCCGGATCGCTCAGCACGTCGCCCACGATATACAACGCGGTCTCGCGCGACAACGGCTGGTAGCTACGCTGCGCCTCGCGAAAAAGCCGCAGCAATGCTTCAGCGTAAATCTCCGCGCCGGGCGCGGCAAGCGGCTTAAAGAGATTGGGGGGAATAATATTAAAGAGCGATGTTGTCATAGCATTCCAGCCGATCACAGATAACTATTTACGACAGGCGAAGGGGGAAGACGTGGCTCTCACCCCCGTCCCCAAACCTCGGCGGGCTTCAGCCTCGGTTGCGATAGGTGAGGGGAGAACGCATCCTAAAATGTTGACAAAATCACCAAAATATGAGCTAAAACATTGAGCCTCGGTCGTGATAAATCACGCCCCTACGGAATGTCTCATCGCTTTGAATGTAAAGTATTTTTATATCTCAGGGCATTGAACTGTTCGTTGTTCGTTGTTCCATTGTTCTTTCGTTAGGTTCTAGGTTCTAGGTTCTTCGTCTCCCCTTTGTTCCCTTGTTCGTTTGTTCGTTTGTTCATTCGCCCCTCCGCGCCTTCTCGACGATCTCATGTACGGCGTCAATCCATTGCTGCGGAAACTGCTGTGGATCGGTCAGCGCGCCTTCGACGCTGGTCACGGCCTGCTTGATACCGGCGCGCTCATCCGCTACGGCCGCGACGAGCAAATAGCCGGTGCCCGCGAGGCGCTCGTCCCACTCGGGCCCAACCTGTGCCGCAAACTCGGCGGCGAGCGACTGAAACGTCGGCTCGTCGATCTGCTGCTGCCGGAGATCGCGCAGCCGCTCGGACTGATGCGCCAGCAGCGCGTACGCGTGGCGGTTTTCAGGAATCGCGCGGGCCAGCTCGTCGTGCAGCACCTGAAGATGCTGCTCCAGCAGCCAGCGCGGCATGCCTCGCGAGGCCAGCACACGGCTCAGCCAGTCGAGCTGGTGGGTGGCGACTGTCTCCGAGTGGCGGGTGAGCGTCACAATCCAGGAGCTGTCGCTCCAGGTAAAGCGCCGGCCACGCTCGCCGTAGCGCCACTCGTAGTAGGGCACCTGGCGCCAGGAGCGTTCGCCCGCGCGCATCGCCGCCTCGATCTCACGGGGATCGTTGGAGATCACATGGCTGCCCGCCTCGGGATTGAGCGCCTGCACCATCGCGGCCATCTCCTGCTCGGGGATGGGATAGAGCGCCTGGACGATCGGCTCGACCTCGGCAAACGCGCGATTGGCAGTCGCGACGATTCGATCGTGCTCGGATGTGCTGAGCGCTGCTTCGTTCATGCGCCGGCTGAACTCCCGCCAGGAGGCCGCGATCTGTTTGTCATAGCTCGAAAGATAGGCCAGGCCATCACGATCCTTGAGCTTGAATGCCCGCTCGACCTGGGAGCGCAGCACAATACCGCCAAGCGTCGAGCCCTCAAAAACGTAGAGATAGCCCAGCAGCGCCACGGGATCGTCGCCGGCTACGCGCCGGATCTGCTCGGCCAGAATCAGGGCATAGAGCGTCGCGACGGGCATCTCGGGCACGCTGCGCGGCTTGAAATAGTCCAGATCGCGCTGCAACAGCGGCAGCTTGCGCATCGAGTCTTGCCAGACCGCGACGACGGCAGGATGCGCCGCTGCTGACGCTGCCTGCTCCAGAGCGGCATACACGACGTTGAGCGCGCTGAGCAGCCCAACATAGCTTTCCAGCGGCAGATCGTTGGCGGCGAGCGCTTTGAAAAAAGGCTGATCCTCAACCTGCATATGCCGCCGCTGGGTCTCCGTTCGCAGCCGATCCATGAGGGGCGTTCCGTCGTTCATGGTAATACCTGACTTTCTCTTGAGCACACGCCGCACCGCGCATGTTCCGCCTCTGGCTTGATCGCTCTTTTTCAGTACGGCTGTATAGTAGCAGAAGCTCCAAATCATGCACACGAGAGCGGCGATGAAAGTAAAAAAGGTATTTACTTAATCAGCTTGACACTGTACACTGAACACATACTCACGTGCTACACGCACGCAGGCGGCTCCCCTCGCCGCTCATCGCCGAAAGGAGGCTGCGCCCGATCGCTTCGTCACGGCAGCTCTTTGCCGCGCTCGCTTGTCGCTGATCGTTCCTGATCTCGCTTACAGTCAAGGACTTAACCGCATGCACATCTCGATCCTGCGTGAACGGACATCGTCCGCCTCTCGTCTGATGGCCCTGTTGCTTCTGATCACCGCGATTCTGGCTAGCGTTACTCCCACGAGCGCCAAGCCGGACAAGCCCGCCAGCCAACATCCCCACCAGATCGTTTCGAGCGACGGCTATATCCCTCCGACGAATATGTCCGGCGTGATCGCCAGCACGGACGGCATGTACTCGCCAGGCACACAAGGCACCGGCGAGCAAGTGGTCGGCTCCACGCGCACGGTCTCGGACGAGAATATTCCGCCGGCACCGCAGGGCGATCAGGTCGGCATTACCTCGATCATCGGCACTGACAGCCGCTACCAGATCACGGCGACGACGACGTTTCCCTACCGCGCGATCGCCAAGATTACGTCGAGCATCGGCGGCTGCACTGGCTGGCTGATCAACGCCAACACCGTCGTGACGGCCGGTCACTGTGTGCATAACGGCAGCTGGGCGACCAACGTGCTGGTCTACCCGGGCCGCAACGGCAGCTCGACGCCCTACGGCAGCTGCGGCGCGACACGACTCTACGCGGTCTCGGGCTGGACCTCCAGCCGCAGCCCTGAGTACGACTACGCCGCGATCAAGCTGAACTGCACGGTCGGCAACCAGACCGGCTTCTTCGGCATTCGCTACTCGACGACAAGCCTGACCGGCCAGCCGAGCTATATCTCGGGCTATCCCGGCGACAAGCCCTCGGGCACGCAGTGGCGCAGCGACGATCAGATTCGCAGCACGGCTACACGCCGCCTCTACTATGCCAACGACACCTACGGCGGACACAGCGGCTCGCCGGTCTGGAACAACGAAGCCGGCTGCTCGACCTGTGGCATCGCGATCCATGCCTATGGCGTCGGCAGCAACGGCTACAACGGCGGCACGCGCATCACCCAGGAAGTCTTCAACAACCTGACCACCTGGAAGAACTCCTAGCGCTCACGCCGCAAAATCATCGATCCCGCCGATAACATATCGGCGGGATCGGCTTTGCTCGCTAAGCTATGCGCATGCTTACTCGCTTACACGCGGCGGTCCCTGGCGAATCCGCGTGCGCACGTCGGTTGAAGCCGCCTCCGCAGTCCACATCGACTCCAGCCACCAGGTAATCCCGGCCTCCACAAACGGCGCGATGGTCTCCGCACCCTTGGCGGGATCGTCGCCTGGCGTTGCGCCCTCCATCACAATATCGTAGGGCATTGTCGCCTGGCGCTGCGCATCGATAAACGCGCGCATCTCCCGAATGTCGGCAGGCGTCAGCTCAGCGCCAAACGGACTGTCGTCGCTGAGCTTGTAGGGCAGCAGACCATCCCAGCGCGCCGCGCGAGCCATCGATCGCTGCTTCGGCCACGCTCCGACAACCCAGATCGGAATGCGGGGCTGCTGGATCGGCGGCGGCGAAAAGGTCATCTCCTCGACCTTGTACTGGGCGCCCTGATAGGCGAACGGCTGCCCGCTCCACAGCCCGGCCAGAATCTCCAGCCCTTCGTCAAGCCGCTGCGCCCGCACCTTGCGCTCGGTTGGCTCGCCAACCTTGGTAAAGCCGCCATCGTCGAGCGTTCCCAGGCCAACGGCGAGGATCAACCGCCCATTCGACAGCCGATCGAGAGTCATCGTCTCACGCGCCAGCTTCCAGGGCCGTCGTCGTGGAACCGGCGTCAGCATCGTGCCGAGACGCACACGCTCGGTACGCATCGCCATCGCCGCCAGCACCACCCACGGATCGTAGAGCGGAAAATTCTCGATATAGATACCGTCGGGAACGAAGACGCCATCCCAGCCTGCGGCCTCAGCCTCAGCCGCCAGATCAGCGCTGAGACGCGCATCGCCGCCGGGGATTACGAATCCATAGCGCATGGGAGACCTCCTTTGTAAAGAACAAGAGAACAAAGGAACAAAAGAACAAACGGAGAGCCGGGGAGCCAGAACCAAGAACCAAGAACCAAGAGCAAAGAGCAAAGTACCACAAATTCCCTCGCCTACCGGAGTGGGAGAGGGGGTGCTGCGTTAGCGGCGGGGTGAGGGCCTGACCCAGAACCCCTTTGTTCACTTGTTCCCTGGTTCCCCCGCCACGACCAGCGGCAAAATCACCGTAAAGGTGCTGCCTGCTCCTTCAGCGCTTTCCACCTCAACCAAGCCGCCATGCAGCGCGATGATCTCTTTGACCACGTAGAGCCCAATGCCCAGCCCACTGATCCGGTGAGTATCGCCGGTGTGCGCGCGAAAAAAGCGCTGAAAAATATGCGGCAGTGCCGCCTCGGGAATACCAATGCCCTGATCCGCCACCGATAGCCGCGCAGTCTGACCTTCACGCCAGAGCCGGATCGTGACCGTGCTACCCGCAGGACTGTAGCGCGTGGCGTTTTGGAACAGGTTGTGCAGCACCTGTTCCAGCCGCACAGCATCGCCGTCGACGATCAGCGCTTCTGCTGTAAGATCATAGTGGAACGTGTAGCGCTCGAAGACCGGCTCCATCTCGCTGATAATCTGCTCAACCAGCGCGCGCAGATCCAGCAGCGCGGGATCGAGCCGCAGCTGCCCGGTCTCGATCCGCGAGATGTCAAGCAGCGTACCGATCAGATTGGTCAGTCGCCAGGCCTGGTCGTGGATAATCTGAATCGAGCGAAGGTCGCGCTCCGCTGCGCCGTTTTGCTGCGCGCGGCGTTGCAGCAGCTCGACGTAGCCCAGCAGCGCAGTCACCGGCGTTTTCAGCTCATGTGACGCGATCGAGAGAAAGGCATCGCGGAGATGCACAGCCTCTTGAGCGGCGCTGCGGGCCTGCTGCTCGGCGGCGTAGAGTCGTGAGCGCTCGAAAGCCTGCGCACACTGACGCGCCAGCGTGGTCAGCAGCGCGCGATCGTCGGCGTTGAACTGCCGGAGCGTGCGAAAAGCCATGTAGATCGCGCCCAGGACTTTTTGATCGACCAGCAGCGGCGCGGCCGCCACCGCGGCGTCGCCGGTGATCGCCTGGGCAGCCGCCAGCCGCGGCCACTGACCAATCAGCTCCTCGACGGTTTCGGCGACAATCAGCTCCCGCGAGTGAATAGCATCATTCAAGGGACTTTGCGCATTCATCGGAACGCGCGCATGAGCCGGCTGAAGCTCGTCAGGATAGCCGATGTAGGTCAGCAGCTCAAGGCTTGAGCCATCGTCGGAGCGGATATAGATCGAGCCGGCATCCGCGCCCAGCGCCTTGACGCCCTCGCGCACGATCACATCGGAGACCTGCGACGGCGTCAGCGCTTCGGCGAGCGCCGCTGGTACAGCCTGAAGCGGGGCGGTACGCTGCGCCGAGCGCTCAGCGGCGTGACGCGCCTGACGCTCGGCGGCATACAGCAGGGCGCTGCTGATCGCCAGCGCGGCGCGATCGGCGATGTCTTCCAGAAAATGCTGATCGGCCTCGGTGTAGGGGCGCTGCTGATCGCCACGCGCCAGCAGCAGCGTGCCAATGATCTGCCCCTGAACCCGCAGCGGCACAGCCAGCAGGCTATAGATGCCATAGTGCTCTAGAGCAGCGCGGGACTCTGGCTCGATGCTTGGGGGAAGCGGATCGTGCGCGGAGGTGATGAATAGCGTCTCGCCCGACTGCACAACCGAGCTGGCAAAGTCTGCGCTAACATCCACGATCCTGGCTGGCACCGCCGACCACTTCGCGGGCTCAAGATGAAACACCGCCACCGGATTGAGCCAGACGCCATCGTCCGAGAGCAGCCGGATCACACCGACATCGCCTAGAATCGTGGCGGCGTGCCGGGCGATGCGCTCCAGCAGCGCTCCCAGATCCAGGCTGACCTCGGCAAAAGCGCGTGTGGCCTCGGCCAGCATTTGCAGATACTGTGTATGCTGCCAGGCCTCGTGATACAGCCGGGTCGTATCGTGCTGGCGGCGATTCTCGGCCACAAAGCGCTCGGAAACATCGCGGCCAACCTGAACGCTGTAGCGCAGATCATCTCGGATGACGAGGTCGCGCTGAAGCTCGATCCAGCGCCACGAGCCGTCGGCATGGCGAAAGCGCAGCGTCAAGGGCGCGTCGGCAAGCTCATCTGCGGCGTGCCACAGCGCTCGATCGTTGGGGTGCAACAGCTGAGCGGCGGGAGTTCCCAGCAGCAGCCTGGGATCGAGGCCCAGAATCCGCTGAAACGATGGGCTGGCATAGGCAAAGCAACCCTGGTCGTCGATCAGGCTGAGCAGATCGCTGGTTTGTGCCATCAACATCGCGAGCGCGTCTGCCGACACCGCAGTGCGAGAGCGTGAAAGGCCAGGATGCCCGCCGCTGGCAAATTTGGCGGGGCGACGCTTAAAAACACGGCGCGGCATAGCCGTTTAAGCCCTTATCATACACAATAGTCCGCTTGCTCTAAAAACGGTCCGACTCATCGGCGGGGTGGGTTTCGCCTTGGTGAATCATGCAACAGCCCGCAGCAATCCTCGCGGCAAGCACAATCGATCGCTGTACACATACTATAACACAGCCCGTTTCAAAGACCAGAATTTGCGGGTGGAATGGTACCGGGCAAATGAGATGCAGATCAGGCGCCGGCTACATATATATGCTCAGATGCGCAATACCGGACTTAAGGGTATTCTCAGCGGGAGTGCGATCGTGTAAACTAACGTATATCGTTTTCCTCCGCACATATCCCGTCGGCAAAAGTTGTTGGTCAGCAACCCTTGTCCCGAAAGGACTGCTATATGACTGCGCGGGTACTCATCCTGGATGAAGATCCGGTCTGGTGCGATTTGTATCGTACGACGTTGGACGGGCAGGGCTATACCATTATCACTGCGTCCACGCTGCCGGACATTGAGACAGTAATCGACCTTCAGCCGGATCTGATCCTCCTGGATCATTTTCGTGGCTCTACAGCGCCGGGATGGATTTTTCTGATTCAGCTGAAGACCTTTGCCGAAACTGAGCATATTCCGGTCGTGGTCTGCACCGCCGATCACGAGGCTGTCAACGCGCAGATCTACGACCTGGTCATTTTTAACGTCAACGTCGTCTACAAGCCCTTCGATCCGAACGACTTTCGCTCGACGATCCGCTATAGCTTGCCCTCTGAGCGAGTACCCGCGATCGCTGCTCACGCGCTGACGCGTAACGTCCCGGCTCCAAGCTACACGTGTCGCTAGCTCTGGCAGGCAGCCGGCGCACAAGCTAGACCATCGGTATCGATACCCAAGACCTTTCGGGACTTCAGGCAGCAGTCCAGCGCGATCTTCCAGGCTCAGACTCCGCTCCATAAACCAGGCATCGCTCTTTATCTTCCGCGTCGATCAGGCACGGGCGCAGGCCGGTCTATCGTGCGGGTTGAGTTGCACGCGTCACCACAATTGGATGCATCCGCCGGCAGTGCAGAGCTATAGATAAAGGAACAAGCGAACAAATGAACAAAGGGGCAGGACTCTTTTTGTTCGCTTGTTCATAAGTTCTTGGCTAGGCCCTCACCCTCTAACCTCCTTCCCCGCGTTCAGCCAGGCTTCCGGCTTCACGGCGCAGGCGAGGGGGAAAGTGGTACTTCCTTTGTTCTCGGTCTGTTCTTTACTCTTTGTTCTTCCGTTAGGTTCTCCGTTTGTTCCCTGGTTCTTTTGTTCCTTTGTTCCTTATGGCAGTACTAGCGGCAGCGCTACAGGACTTCGGCCGGAAAAAAAACGGAGCAGGCGCCTCAATACTGAAGCAATAGGTACAGAAGGAGTGCTCATATTCGTACTGTTCGCGCCTTCTCTTGATCTGGAAGATCAGGTACACTACCGTTTGTCGTTTTTAACTTCGACGAGTGATGGTGAACACTGTAGCCAACAACCCACCACCCCCCAGCACGAAAGTTTAATCTATGCCTGCCCGTATTCTGGTTCTGGACGAAGATACTCGCATGTGTAAGCTCTACCGGACGATTCTGGAGGCTGAGGGATATGATGTCATGCTGCTGGCGAAAATCCCTGACATCGAGGTCATCCGCAAGCTGCAACCCGATCTGATCCTGCTGGATTATTTCCGGGGCTCCACGCCGCGTGGCTGGATCTTCATCATCCACCTCAAAACGTACGCCGATACCGAGCAGATCCCGGTTGTGCTGTGTACCAGAGATGTCGCCACGGTCGAGCGGCACGCTCACGATCTGGCAACGTTCAATGTCAATGTTATTCCCAAGCCGTTTGACACGGGAGATTTCGCGGCGACGATCCGCTATAGCTGTCCACTGGAAGCGCGACGCAAGCACGTTTAGAGCAGCGTCGAGATGGCATGGCGCGCCGGGGTGTTTCTATGGGCCTTCCTGTGGCGCATCACTTGCTCTGTATCAGGATGAGCGGAGCAGGAGTGTATGGCAGAAGGACATGCGGTTGCGCGCTGGGCAAAGGCGCTGCGGGTTTTGATCGGTGAGCCGCTGAAGGCAGTCGAAGCAGCGCAGCGCTGGCAGAGGCAGGCGCAGCAGCTGGTGGGAGCGCATCTCACCGCAGTCGATACGCACGGCAAGCATTTACTGCTCCGATCCTCGGGCGCATTCACGATTCACTGTCACGCCATGCAGTACGGCTCGTGGCAGATCGGAGAGACCGGGCAGGAGCTGCGCAAAGAAGCTCGCTATGTCCGGCTCTGGCTACGCACCGCTCAGCACGAGGCGGTGTTTTTTCATGGGCCGGTGGTCGAGTTTCTCACCGAGAATGAGCTGGCTACCCACGCTAAGCTCAACGCGCTGGGTCCCGACATTCTCCACCAGCCATTTGACCGCGCCGAGGTGCTGCGCCGTCTCCGCGCCGAGCCCGATCGCCCGATCGGCGACGCGATCCTGGATCAGCGCATCATCTCCGGGATCGG
>DASWTW010000143.1:0-6347 GCA_036401895.1 Herpetosiphonaceae bacterium
TCTTGATCCGCGTGCTGCCTGCGTACGCTTCCAACACCCAGTGCGCGCTCGTGTCGCTCGCCGCCGGCGTGCCGTAGCGCACCTGATTCGATGCCTGGTACAGATACGTGTTTTGCCACTTGTTCTTAATCCGCACATAGCTCGGCGTCTGAGCGGTCGCGGGAGCTGGCACCAGCCCAGGCAGGGCGGTAGCTAAGATCGTCAGTGCCAGTAGCAACACTGGCATAAGCTTCCATGCGGAGCGCGGCGTTGTCGCTATCATCACCACTCCATATTGAATATTGGTTGGTAGGGGGCTCGGCGATGTGTCGAAAATGGCCTGATGGTGGCCGTGCTGGACGCTGTGGGTAAACGTAAAGGGGCGCTGGATTGCGCCCCTTATGTCCGTACAAGCGATTACCAGTTGTTTCCGCTGATCCTGTTGATCGTGAACTCGGGAGCGCGGCCCTCACCGTAGATCGGGGCGACACCTGCGTTGTTGACCTTGACGTTGGTGAACGACACAGCGCCAACCGGCGGCGTATCGCTGCTGCCTTCCGCCCGGATCACCAGCTTGATGCCGTAGCGCGGCGCGTTGTTGATGTTGATGTTCTCCAGCCGCACGTTCTGCATGGCCGGCTTCTCGGGATACTTGGTCTGGAACATCACGCCGAAGTAGACCGGGTTGTTGATGTCGACGTTCTTGACCACGATGTTGCGGAACGGCCGGTCACCGGCGAAGAACCAGATCGCGGCAAAGTTCTGGTAGTCGTTGATCTTGTCGTCGCCGCCGACGCTGGTCCAGAAGTCGCCGCCGGTGCGCTCAAGTGTCACGCCGTCGAAGACATTATCCTGATCGCCGAAGCCGAGCGTGTTATAGCCGAAGCTCAAGCTGCTGATGGTGATGCCTGGATAGGTCAGCGTATCGGCGCCGTACAGGTTTTGATACAGGTTGCCCGAGCCGCCGTACACCGCGAACGCCGCCGCGCGCCGCACAAGGATCGCGGTCAGGTTGGTGTAGCGATTTCCGACGTTGTACGAGCCGCCCGCGTCGATCGCGCTGAACAGGGCGAACGCGTCGTCACCTGCGCCACGGCTCTCGGAGTTCGTGATCAGGTTGTTGGACGAGCCGTTGGTCATATTGATGCCGTCGGCAAAGGTGTTGCGGATACGCAGGTTCCTGAACGTGTTGTTCGAGGAGTTGACGCCCCAGTAGAGGCAGACGAAGTGCTCGGCCCAGATGTTCTCGACCGTCACGTTCTGCATGCCGTTGCCGTCAATGAACTTGCCCGGACCGTCGACGCGGTAGCGGTAGTTGCCCCAGACCGAGAAGTTCTTGAGCACCGAGCCGTTAGCCTGGGAGCTGATGTTGAAGCCGACGTCGGTGTTGGTCTGGTCCTGCGGCGCGATCAGTCGCGTGTGCCACGGTCCCGCGCCGATGATCTGGGTCGCGCGGCCGTAGAGGAAGATCTTGCTGTTGATCGTCCAGTTGCCGGCGGGGATGAAAATACCGAGCTTGGTCGAGTCGGCGCGGAACTCTTGAAGCGCGGCGTCGATGTTCTTGGTCGACGAGACCTGGACGTAGCGCGTCGGATCGGGATTGCCGGCCGCGGGAGCAACGTTCTCGGTTTCCAGGAAGTCGACCGAGATCCACTGCACGTCGCCGGCATCCTTCTGGATGCGGATCTTGGTGCCGGCTGGATACACCTGGTCGAGCATCATGTTGGCTTCTTCGTAGAGCCAGTAGGCAGTGCCGCCCGGCGTGTTGTTGTAGCCGAGCTGGCCCAGGTTCGTGGGCGTGGTGTAGACGTACGAGAACTTCGACGAGACCGGCATCTTGCCCTTGTTGACACCGCCGACGTAGACGGTAACCGTCGAGTCGATGCCTGCGCCGTCCGCCGAGTTGGGAATGCTGTTGCGCAGCACAAGCGCGTTGGCCGACGAGGTCAGTGTAAACTCAGTGTACTCGCCGGTCGCGTCGAGCATGACTGCCGAGCGGCCCGAGGCCTCACCGGCCAGATCGGCCAGCCGGTAGTTCGGGGTCAGGCGCGTGCCGTTGGTGGCAACCGAGGCGGCCTCGGCTTCGATCTTGGTGTACGGCATGATCGCGCCACGGCCGACGGCGACCTGCTGCGTGAACGAGTTATTGCTCTCGCTGGTCTCGGCGACGATGTTGGTGGCGTCGGCGGTGGCGGTCAGCGCGGTGGAGCCGTTGACTGCCGTCCAGGTTCCCACGGTAACGTTCACCGTCGCTCCGGCGGCGATCGCTGGCGTGCTGGCGTTGTTTAGAGTCGTCGTGCCGACCACCACGCGCGTCGTTGTGCCGGCGGCGACACCCGTCGTGCCACGGTTATTGACCGACACGATGAACGAGACCGCCGCGCCGGCTGCCGGGCTCTGCGGATTCATGCTCACGCCGACAACCTGGAGATCGGGGCCGGGAGCCTGCGCCACGTTCAGCGATGTAGATGAGCTAAAGCTGTTGTTGTTGTCGTTCTGCTCGACGATCGTGTTGCCGGGATCGACAACTGACGAGACGCTGTAGCTACCCTGCGTGCGCGTGCCGATATTGAGCGAGACGTTGGTCGAGGCGCCGGCGGCCAGTGCGCCCACGTTCGCGCTGCCGACCACCGAGCCGTTCAGGCTGAAGTTGACCGTCGTCGCGCCCGAGCCGGCTGAGCCGCCGTTGCGCACCGTCGCCTGAAGCGTGATCGCCTGGGATTCGCTCGGCGCGCTCGGCGTCCAGCTCATGCCGGTGATCGTCAGGTCGGGGTTGGGCGCCATGGAGCCGAAGATCTGGAACTCGGCGGCTTGTCCGGCCGGCGCACCAGAGTTAGACGTAAAGACCAGGCGCACATCCGCCGCCGTGCCACTGACCGGGATCGTCACGCTGTTGCCGCTTGCCGGATTGAACGTGTACGTCGCGGCGGCCTTGAGCGTATTGAAGGTCGTGCCGCTCTGGTCGCGGCCTTGTACCGCAATCGTCTGCGTGCGTGTGGACCATGCCGCGTCGGGATTGAGCTTGACCACTACGCTGCTCAGGTTGGCGTTGGCGCCCAGACTCACCGTCAGCGTGTTGGGATAGCTCCCGCCCGCGCCTTCCCAGTACGTCGTCAGGCTGTTGTCGTTGGCGTTGGTCGCCACAAACGTATGCACCGTCGACGAGGCCGTGATCGGCTTGCCCAGCGCCAGATTCGAGCCCGGCTGCGGCGTCGGCTGCGGCGTGCTCGTCGGGCCGGGTGTCGCCGTTGGGCCGGGCGTGGGCGTCCGCGTCGGGGTTGCCGTAGGCGGAACGGGGGTGGCGGTGGGGTTGGTGCCGCTGACGGGCTCCAGCAGCCACTGCGGGCTGTCCCAACTCGTCGGGATGTCGCCCGTCTGCGCGTAGCCGCGCAGGTTCTCGATGTGCAGCACTTTCCAATTGTTCCACACGTTGCGGATGATCTTGTAGCCGCCGCCGCTCGGCGCGTCACTCACCGTCCAGCGCGCGCTTTCCCACGTGTCCTGGATCGCGATCGCCTCCACGTAGTCGTACAGGTGCTCGATCGCCATGTAGTTGCCACTCGCCCGGTTCTTGATCCGCGTGCTGCCTGCGTACGCTTCCAACACCCAGTGCGCGCTCGTGTCGCTCGCCGCCGGCGTGCCGTAGCGCACCTGATTCGATGCCTGGTACAGATACGTGTTTTGCCACTTGTTCTTGATCCGCACGTAGCTCGGCGTCTGAGCAGCGGCCGGCCCTGCCACCAATCCGGCGGCGAGCTGAATCGCTACCAGCGAGAACATCACGACACACAGGACAAGGCTCGAAAAATACGGACGTTTCGAGATAGAAATCATCGAACTCCTCCTTGAATATGTCCACGAAACGCTGTGGATGAGATGGGCAGTTTTGCTCCAATGACTAGCAGCGATGCCGGCCGGTGATCTGCTCCTTTCCAATGCTTGTCGATGCTTTATCGACGGTAAAATGTAGTGATGAGTTACTTGAACAAGATTTCGGCAGCTGAAGCGTGACAGGGGAGCGCCCTCGCCTCTGCTTCCGCTATAGCTCACTTTTCCTGCTCTTATTAAGTGATCAGAACTTTTTGAACCGGTTCAAAAAACTTATCTAAAATTTGCTAAAACTGATTCATTTGGAAAGGTTCGCGTATCGATTAGATGTTAGACAAAATGTGATTGAAACGTTACTTACCGCTTGGTTGAGAAGAGAACAGAAGAACTAGCGTAACGTTGTATGGCCCGACTACCAAAGGGGCGGAGAGGTTCAGGCTGCTAAGTCTGATCTCAGCAGGCATATGGTCGGAAGGTTGAGTATGCTCCTTGCAAGCTTCAGCCGACCACCGTCGTAGAATGGATCTTGGGGCTTCCTCCAGATGCCCTTTAGCGCTAGATTATGTAATTTTCGAGCTATCCAAAGCTTCATATTGAAACGATTCAAACTTAGCATGTTATTTTAGATTTGTCAAGACGCAGTTAAAAATTTGTTATGACTAAGAACACTCTATCACAGGATCGCCGCTTCTGATGAGCAGCGCAACTACCGCTACATACTCGCCAATCGCACTATGTTCAAAGCGCCGCAAAGAGTAGAACCGCGCTTGGGTTAGCCAGACCCACCGAGCTTTTGGCACTGGCGCTGCGGATGGAGCTTAGCTTTGATTGTGACTGTAGATGTCACTTTGCATGTCTATTAACCAGGAGTGCTATACACACATGAGCTAGCTCGATCAATCGCGAACAGCCGTATTTGATAGCCGTTACGATCCAGGGAGATCAGCATGGAAACATATGATGACGACCTCAGCCGGTTTGCCGCAGAGGGTGCGGCGCCATTGCCGGCACCGCAGGAACAGGGCTACGTCGAGCACCAGGGCGCACACATCTGGTACGCAGCGTATGGCTCCGGTCCGCCCGTGATTTTGCTGCACGGCGGCATGGGCCATAGTGGCAACTGGGGCTACCAGGTTCCGGCGCTGGTCCAGAGCGGCTATCGTGCGGTAGTGATCGATAGCCGGGGCCATGGCCGCAGCACACGCGACGAACGCCCCTTTAGCTATGAGCTGATGGCATCTGACGTGGCTGCGGTGATGGATCGGCTGCACCTTGAGCAGGCGGCGCTGGTGGGCTGGAGCGACGGCGCATGTACGGCTATGGTACTGGCCTCACGAGCGCCTGCACGATCCGCAGGTGTATTCTTCTTTGCCTGCAACATGGACCCCAGCGGAACCAAAGAAATAGAGTTCACTCCGATTCTTCAGCGCTGTATCAGCCGGCACATGCAGGACTACGCACAGCTCTCGTCCACGCCGGAACAATTCGACGATCTTTCCGATGCGGTTGGCCTGATGCAGCGAACGCAGCCGAACTATTCGGCGCAGGATCTGGCGGAGATCAGTGTTCCAGTCGCGATCGTGCAGAGCGAGCACGATGAGTTTATCAAGCGCGAACACGCCGAATATCTTGCGCGTAGCATCTCCGGCGCCGACTTTATTCTGCTCCAGGACGTGAGTCATTTCGCGCCACTCCAGCGGCCCGAGCAGTTCAACAGCGTCATGCTGGCATTTCTCCGCAACGTTCTTCCTTAAAACATGACCTCTATCCACCAAATCCAAAAGGTTGCCCGCACACGGGCGATCTTTTGGATGTCTCCCTTTGCTGAGCTATGCACCGCAGGCAATACGAGCGCATAGCTATTCGAACCGCGCCTTGATCCTGTGCTACTCCTCCAGTATTCTCAAATGCGCGGCGCTCGTCGTGCCCTCGGCGATCAGCGCGCTATCTACTCCCGACCGGCAATTTCTATATGGGGTCAGCCAGAGCGCCGACACCGTTACTGCTTAAGCCCCATTGATAACTATCGTTAGTTACGTTATCATTACAGATGATTAATCAGTAGGTCGAGCGTACTGGCATTCGATAAACAAGGATGATGTATGTCCACTATTTTCGCTGCGCTTCCCCAGAGCGCACGAGCAAAAGCGGAGCAAGCTTTTACTAAGGCATTTCCCGGCGCGGATCTCCAATCGCTGGTGCCGCTGCATGGCGGCCTTTCTGGAGCACTGGTCTATAAGCTAGTGGTCGATGAACAGCCTGTGGTGCTGCGGATTATCGAAGGGCTCAATCCCTTCAACAACCCGCTGCGGCAATTGACCTGTATGCAGCTAGCAGCAGAGCGCAGCATCGCGCCGCCGGTGTACTACACCAGCGCCGAGCTGGGCGTCAGTATCACCGCGTACATTGAGCACCAGTCGGCGATGGCGCTGCTCCAGCGTGATGCTCAGCAGATCGCCAACTGTGCGGAGCTACTGCGCCGTCTGCACAGCGGCCCCGATTTCCCCGTCTTCCCGGATGTCTTTGCGATGATTCAAGAA
>DASWTW010000144.1:0-13858 GCA_036401895.1 Herpetosiphonaceae bacterium
GGGCGCTGTGCCACGCCCAGAATCTTGGCGATCCGTGTCGCGCCGCCGACCCACTCTACATCATTGCCCTGCACCATCAGCTGAAGCACCGAGTAGGTCGCGCCGGCGTTGATGCCCTCGGTCACCAGGATGTTGCCAACCTGGAGATTCGAGATCCGGTGCGTATGTCCGGCGATGATCGCATCGATCGTGGTGTTTTGAAGCGCCTGCGCGATGCCGATGATCGGCCCATCCCAGGGCACGGCCGGCTGCTGGCCGATCGCGTTCTGGCCGTTGGCTGTGCCCTCGTGGATCACCACAATCTGCACGCGCACGCCTTCTTTGCGCAGCCGCTCCGACTCCGCCTGGATGCGCGGCACGGCAGATAGGAAGGTCAGACCTTCGGTCGCACCGCGCGCCACCAGCTCCGGCGTGCTTTCCAGCGCCGCGCCGATCACACCGATCTTGACGTCGTTGACCTCGAAGACGCGCGATGTGCGTACCCAGGACGGCGCTTTGCCCGTCGCCGTCTCCACGATATTAACCGCCAGGAACGGGAAGTTGGCGCGCGCTTGCTGGCGCAGCAGCCGCTCGATACCATAATCGAACTCGTGGTTACCGTAGGCCGTTGCGTCGAGCCCCCAGGCGTTCTCGACATCGATCGCGGGCATGTCCTCCAGCAGCCCGGAGTTGGGCGGCGAGGCTCCGACATTATCGCCACCGGCGAGCAGCAGCGTCCGGCGCGGGAAGTTGGCGTCTTCTTCGTCGAAGAGCGTTGCCAGGTAGGCCGCTCCGCCGACCGAGACGTTCAGATTGTCGAGCCGGATCGTCGTGGGATCGAGCTGACCGTGGAAATCGTTTAGGCCGACGACCGACAACGCCTTGACCGAGTCGCTGCCACGGAGCGCTTGGAGCAGCACGCGGCCCTGAGCGAACTGCGGCAGTGGCACGCCGAGCAGATACGCGACGGTCGGCGCCAGGTCGATCGAGCGCACGCCGCCGACGCGACCCTTGGCGATGCCCTCGCCGCCGGCCAGGAACGTCGCGCGCATATTGATGTTGTCGTCAAGATCCTGGATGTCGGGCACGTAGCCATGCTGGCCGAAGAAGGCCGATCGCGCTACCAGCGTGCCGGGCGTCGCGGCGTCGTACTGGTACGGCGGATACGCAAACGCAACAACATCGCCGGTGCGCGTTGGGTAGGCCATGTCGGTGGTGCTGCCGGGACCGTTGGGAATGTAGCGTGTCTGGGCCTTGGTATAAACCCGATCGATCACCTTCCACTGCTCGGGCTGTCCGTCGCCGGTCCAGTCGTTGGGATCTTGCAGCGCCTCAAACGCGGCCTTGATCTGGGCCACGACCGCCGCCTCGTCCGCAGCCGCGACCTGCTGGAAGCCGCCGCCGGCCGGATCGCGACCGGCCAGGTTGAGATAGATCTGAACCGCGCCGCCGGCCCAGCAGGCTTTCGCTTTGCCGATCGTTTCGCCGGTCGCCGGGCGGCAGTTCGAGGTCTGTGGCCGCGACAGCAGCCCGAGATCGACGAGTACCTTGCTGGCGTCGATCGCCAGGAACTGCGGCGCAAAGCCATGATCCGAGGCCACGAAGGTCGGCGTTCGGCGCGGCATCAGCGACTGAATCAGCGCTAGCGTGGCATCCGCGCCCTGGTAGGTGCGCTGGATAAACGCTGACCGCTGCGCGACGCGACCATCGGGCGTGCCGTTGACCTGCACATCGTCGTAGGCCGGGTTGGGCGCGCCGTTCGGCAGCGTGCGCGTGATCAGGCCCACGAACTGATGCTGAAACTCGTCGGTGACGGGATAGCCGCCCAGCACCAGATCCGGCTGGTAGCGCTGAAGAATGTAGCGGATCAGCGGATGGTGACCGGTCTCCCAGTACAGGCCCTGCTCGACGTAGGTTTCCTCGCTGACGATCCCGGCCTCAAGGACCGCGAAGTCGGCAGCCGTCGAGACCGGGAAGCGCTGGGCCACATACTCGTCGAAGTCGCCGGTAAAACCAGGCTCACCCGGCCAGCTCGGCCAGCTGGCATTCGCGCGCGTGACCGAGGTGTGGAAGAGCCGCACCCGTGACAGATCCGGCGTCAGCTCTTCGACCTTGACCAGCATACCGGCCGTCTTGCCCGCCAGCGCCCCGCCGATCAGCGTGACCTTAACGTCGGCCCACTGACCGCGCGCCAGGGTTGCCACGGCGGCGGAGCCATCTTTGCCGAAGGCCAGCAGCACGCGATCGTAGTTCACCTGGCCGTCGTTGGTCGAGTCGAAGATGTAGGCGTTCAAGCCATATTTGTCGATGCCGAAATCCAGCACGCGCAGCCGCATCTCCTTGGCCGGGCTGTACGACGTCGGAACGTTGGTCCAGCCGGTCGCATCGGTGGGCGCGGCCTGTGGGAACGGTGCATTGCCGGCGAAGCCCGCCGGATGATCGAACTGGAGCCCGAAGGAGGCCGTGAACTGCGGATCGTCCAGCGGGCTAATATAGTTGGTGGCGACGCCACGGCCGGAGAAAAAGCCGCGATAATCTACCGTCGGGCCGTTGATGGTGGCGTTGCGCCCGCCGGCCCACTCGATCTGGGCCACACGCTTGCCGCCGCGCTCAGCCGCCTGCGCGATCGACTCAGCCTGCAACACGTTGGCATCGAAGGCAGCGGTGCGGTTGGCGAAGGGCTGGCCGTTGATATGGAAGGTGTTGTTGGTGGAGCCGTGGACGCCGGGCCAGGCACCCGTGGCGAGCGTGTACCAGCCGGAGCCAGTATTCGGCGGCGCCTGGGTCAGCATCCCGTGACCGCCGGCATATGCGCCTTTTTTGAGGAGATCGCCGAAGGCCGGCAAGAGCCCATCGTCGACATAGTCGGCGATCATATCCTGCCGCAGACCATCGGCGGCGAACATGATCGTGTGGTCGGCTCGCGGCGAACGCGCCGAAGGAGCAGCGGCGGCAACGCCGACCAGTGATGAAAGCAGTGCGGCAACGACCAGGAGCGACGACCAGTGTCGCCGGGTCAATCGAGACGACATCCAAACCTCCTTCGCTTAAACCGTTCACCGTGAATATCACGCTGCCGAAGCGAGTCTGAGCTGTCAGGGCGATCCTGATCTTTCGGAAAGATCGCGAGCGGGATCGCCTTGTCGTCGAATTTGATAGGGCGCTAGTGCTTGCTGCGTGCCGGGTAGAATGCGAGATCGATGCATGCAGGGTTGCGCAAGCGAGTGTCTGTGAACACTTCCTGGCAACGTGGGTGAGGCGATCCTAGCAGCATTCCCGGGCGCTGTCAACGTGGCGACACAGCGAAAACTGCGGCTGAACAAGCCTCTACATGCGTTAAAGGCCGCGTGGACACCGATCGTTACGAGGCGCCGCTCACGCGGCAAAAGTGCCGGACTGCTACACTGGCCGCTTTCCGGTAGGGGCGTGTCGCGATACGCTCAGAGCACGCAGCTCGTCCCTACAAATGTTGTTGCTCTTTGTCCTAGCGGCGTTCGCGGCGCTTCTCGCGGCGCTTCTCGCCCCGGCTGCGGCTGCCCTCATACTGCGGCTTGTCGTCAGGCGCGGGATTGATCAGCAGGGCCAGCGCGCTCACGGTTGGGCCTTCGTACAGGCTAACGGTCGGGATCTGCACGTCGAAGGTTTTGCGCAGCTGGTTGATGATCTGAATGCCGCTGAGCGAGTTGCCGCCAAGATCGAAAAAGTTATCGTGGACGCCAACCTGCTCGATGCGCAGCGACTCCTGCCAGATCCGGGCGATCGTCTGCTCGGTCTCGTTGCGCGGCGGCACGTACGCATTTTGCAGCGTCGGGCGCGGGTACAGCGGAGCATCGCCGGTCTCGGCCGTCGTCGCGTCGTCGCGCACCACCTCCAGCTTGATCCACTGGTCGATCCTGGCGCGCAGATCGCTGGTCGCGACGATGACCTGCGGCAGATCGGGCCGGGCCACGATGCGCTCGAAGGCTTCCATGCCCTCGGCCAGCGTGATCGCCTGCTCGGACGCGGCCTGGTCGTAGCCCGGCTGGCGCTCCTGATCGACCGTGATCTGCCAGGCGTCCCAATCCACGGCGATCCACGGCACCGGGCTGCTCTGGCTGAGCTTGTGCGCCAGCGCGTCCATGAACAGATTCGCCGCCGCGTAGGCGCCCAGGCCCAGACCGCCCAGCACCGTGGAGAGCGACGAGAGCAGCATACAAAAGTCGAGCGAGCGGCCGGAGAGCGCCTCAGCCAGCACCAGCGTGCCGTCGATCTTGGCCTTGAACTGCTGCTCACAGACTTCGATCGTGGTCTCCCGGATCGGGCGGAAGAACTCGCGGCCAACCAGGCCGGCGGCATGAATCACGCCGTGCAGCGCGCCGAACTGCTGCTGGGCCTGATCGATCGCCGTCTGCATCTGTTGGCGATCGGCGACGTCGGCCTTGATCACCAGCACCTCGGCGCCCAGCTCCTCGAACGACTGTATTTTGCGAATCTGGCGGCTGGTGCGATCGTCGGCGGCACGAGTGGAAAGCCAGCGCTGCCACTCTTCACGCGGCGGCAGTCCTGAGCGGCTGGTCAGAATCAGCCGGGCCTGAGCTGTCTGCGCGAGGTATTGCGCCAGCTCAAGACCGATGCCGCCCAGACCGCCGGTGATCAGATACACGCCGCGCTGGCGCAGGCCCGGCCGGCCGGCTGCTCGATCCAGGCGTACCGGCTCGACATCGCGCACCCAGCGCCGGTTATTGCGGTAGGCCACCACCGCATCCGTGCTCGGCGTGCTGCACTCGGCGATCACATGCTCGATCAGGCGCTGCTCCTGCCAGCTGCCCGGCTGCGGCAGCCGCAGATCGATGCTGCGACAGGCGATCTGCGGGTATTCTTGCGGGATCACGTTGCACAGGCCCAGCGCGGTCGCTTTCTCCGGCTCAAGCGCTGGCTCGCCACTCACCGGCTGCGCATTGTTCGAAACCACTGTGATCTGCACCGGCTGGGCCAGATCTTGCGCGCCCAGCGACTGTGCCAGCGCCAGCAAGCTGTAGAAGCCGACATCCAGCGCCCGCGCGATGCGATCCCCCTGCGTAAACGTCTCGTCGTAGCTGCTGACGTTCCACAGATGCAGAATCGCGGACGGCGCGAGATCTTGCGATCGCAGCTCGGCGAAGAGCGCGTCGTAGTCGTCGCGGCTGCGCGGATCGATCGCGTAGTGGCGCTCGCGCAGCTTGGTGAAGAGGCTACCCGTGGTCACCGTGACAACCGCGTGGCCGCTCGCCTCCAGCCGCTGGCCGATCTGCACGCCCAGGCCGGAAACATCGCTCAAAATCAGCCAGCGCGTCGGCTGCTCGGTGTTGGCAACGGGCAGGAGCGCGGGCTTCCAGAACGGCTGGTAGAACCAGTCGGCGACATCGGCTTTTTTGTGAGTGGGCGCGGCGCCGGGCGCGGGCAGCGCTGGCGCAGTCGGGGCCGGCTCGACCCAGTAGCGCTGGCGCTCGAAGGGATAGGCCGGCAGCGCAACCCGGCGACGCTGCTCCGCCGGGTGCCCAGTGGGCATGGCACCCTGGTCGAAGGCGTCCCAATCGATCGCGACGCCCGCCAGCCACAGCTTGCCGGCTGTAGACAGCACAAACGCGGCGTCGCTGAGCTTGTCGTTGGGATGGTGCACCGAGGCAAGGATGATCTGGCTGGGGTCTTTGGCTGGATGCTGCCGCGCGAGTGTGCTGAGCGTCTGGCCGGGACCGATTTCAAGCAGCACATTGTTGGGCTCGCTCAGCAGCTCGTCAAGCGCCGCCGAGAAGCGCACCGCTTGCCGCAGATGTGTGGTCCAGTAGCGCGGATCGGTGGCCTGCGCGGTGGTGATCCAGGTGCCGCTCACATTCGACAGATACGGAATCTGCGGCGGCTGCAATCTGATCCGGCGAACCTGCGCGGTAAACGCGTCAAGGATCGGCTCCATCATCGCCGAGTGGAAGGCGTGCGATGTATGCAGGCGGCGGCAGCTCAGGCCCTCGGCGCTCAACTGCGCCTCAAGCTGCTCGATCGCGTTCGTCGGGCCTGAGACCACACACAGCGACGGCCCATTGACCGCCGCCAGCGAGAGATTCGCTCCGAGCAGCGGCAGCACATCAGCCTCCGGCAGCGGCACGGCCAGCATCGATCCGGGCGGCAGCGTTTGCATCAGCCTGCTACGCGCCGTCACCAGCAGCAGCGCGTCCTCCAGTGTCATCACGCCCGCCAGGGTGGCCGCGACGTACTCGCCGATCGAGTGGCCGACCAGCGCCTGTGGCTTGACGCCCCACGACATGAACAGCTGCGCCAGCGCGTACTCGATCACAAACAGCGCCGGCTGCGCGATCTGGGTTTGCGTCAAGCGCTGCGTGGCTGTCTCGGCAGCGTCGGGCGCGGGATACAGCACGTCGCGCAGATCGAGACCGAGCTGTGGGCGCAGCACACCGGCGCAGCGATCGACGGTGTCGCGGAAGACCGGCTCGTCCGCGTACAGCTCACGGGCCATGTTGACATATTGCGCGCCCTGGCCGCTGAACATAAAGATCACCGGACGATCGCCCTGCTCGTAGACGCCCGTGAGCACTCGCTGCGCATCCCAGGTTTCCAGCGCGTTGACGGCATCGTCAAGATCGGTGCAGACCAGCGCCCGGCGATGGCTGAAGGCGCGACGACCTTTTTGGAGCGTGTAGGCCACATCGGCGAGATTGAGATCCCGATTCTGCTTGAGATGCGTCGCCAGCCGCGTGGTTGCGGCTTCCAGCGCGGTGCTGGTCTTGGCCGACAGCACCAGCAGCTGCCAGGGCCGGCCCTCGTCGGTCGGCTCCAGCGCCGGCGCTTCCTCGACGATCACATGCGCGTTGGTGCCGCCCATGCCGAACGAGCTCACCCCGGCGATGCGCGGCCGGTCGCTGATCCACTCGCTCAGCGCGTTGTTGACGAAGAACGGGCTGTTGGCGAAATCGATCTGCGGATTAGGCGCGGTGTAGTGCAGGCTGGGCGGGATCTGCTTATGTTTGAGCGCCAGCACGGCCTTGATCAGCCCCGCAACTCCGGCGGCGGTGTCGAGGTGGCCGATGTTGGTTTTGATCGAGCCGATCGCGCAAAACTGCCGCTTCTGCGTTTTCTTGCGGAACGCCTGCGTCAGCGCAGCGATCTCGATCGGATCGCCCAGCGCGGTGCCGGTGCCGTGCGCCTCGATGTAGGAGATTTCTTCAGGGTGTACCTCAGCGATCGCCTGGGCCATCGCGATCACCTGGGCCTGGCCGTCGACGCTGGGCGCCATATAGCTGACTTTGAGCGAGCCGTCGTTGTTGACCGCCGAGCCACGGATCACCGCGTAGATCGAGTCGCCGTCGGCCAGCGCGTCTTCAAGCCGTTTCAGCACGACGACGCCCGCACCGTGACCGTTGACAAAGCCCTGCGCGCTGGCGTCGAAGGCGCGGCAGTGGCCGTCGGGCGAGGTTGCGCCGCCCTGCTGGTAGAGGTAGCCCGCGCGCTCGGGAAAATGCAGCGAGACGCCGCCGGCCAGCGCCATGTCGCACTCGTAGTTGAGCAGGCTCTGGCAGCCGTGGTGCACCGCCACCAGCGACGTGGACGAGGCGCTCTGGATCGTGACGCTCGGGCCGCGCAGGTTGAGCTTGTAGGAAACCTCGGTCGTCAGGCTATCTTTGTCGTTGCCGATCGCGGCCTGCAAGCTGTCGACTGAGGCGACCATGCGCACCTGGGCCAGCAGATTGTTGAGCAGGTAGGTGTTCATGCTCTCGCCGCCGTAGACGCCGATGCGGCCTGCGTAGCGCTCGGAATCGTAGCCGGCGTGCTCCAGCGCTTCCCAGGCCACTTCCAGAAACAGCCGGTGCTGCGGGTCCATCAGCTCGGCTACTTTGGGACTGTGCCCGAAGAAGGCCGCGTCGAAGTATTCCGCGTTGCCGAGCGAGCCGCGCGCCTTGACATAGTTAGGCAGCGCCAGCAGCGCCGGATCGACGCCCTCGTCGATCAGCTCCTCGTCGCTGAAGAACGCGATCGACTCGATGCCTTGCTGAAGGTTGCTCCACAGCTCGTCGACGCTGTTCGCTCCGGGAAAGCGCCCCGCCAGCCCTATGATCGCGATGCCGTCTGCCGCTTGCTCCGTTTCCGCGCTATCCATGCGAAGATCGCTCCTTATGCGTCGTGTGTCTACGTATTTCAGGTTTCCGGGTAATCGCCGGCTTCAGGTGTTGCCGAGCAGTCGCTTGCGGCGGTCGCGGTTGGCGCGCTGCTTGTGGGCGCGCTCCTCGAACTCGGTGTCGGCTGCGGGCTGCGCCTGGCCGCTGGCGCTGAGATGGCCACTCAGCGCGCTGATCGTCGGATACTTGAAGAGATCGATCAGCGACAGATCCGCAAACGACTCGCGGAGCTTGCTGTGAACCTGCGCCAGCAGCAGCGAGTGGCCGCCGAGGTCGAAGAAGTTGTCGTGGATGCCGACGCGCGGCAGGTTGAGCGCCTGCTGCCAGATCGTCGCGATCGTACGCTCGATCTCGCTGCGCGGCGCGACAAAGCTCTCGCTCAGCTCGGGGTGGAGGATGTCGGGCATGGGCAGCGCCTGGCGATCGATTTTGCCGTTGGGCGTCAGCGGCAGCGCATCCAGGATCACAAACGCGCTCGGCATCATGTAGTCGGGCAGGCGCTCTTTGAGAAATGCGCGAAGAGTAGAGAGGAGGCCGTCACCTCGATTTGTGAGCAGGCCCTCATCCCCCAACCCCTTCTCCCGCTGCGGCAGGAGAAGGGGAGTCATGGTACTTTGTTCCTCTGTTCTTTGTTCTTTGTTCTTTTGGTCCCCGACGATGTACGCCGCCAGCCGCTTGTCTCCCGGCGTGTCCTCGCGCACGATCACGACGGCCTCGCGCACATCGGCGTGCTGTAGCAGCGTGGCCTCGATCTCGCCCAGCTCGATGCGAAAGCCGCGCAGCTTGATCTGGTGATCGATGCGGCCCAGGTATTCGATCTGGCCTTCCGGCAGCCAGCGCGCCAGGTCGCCGGTGCGATACAAGCGCTGGCCTGCGGCGAACGGATGCGGCACGAAGCGCTCGGCGGTCAGCTCCGGGCTATGGAGATAGCCGCGCGCCAGGCCGTCGCCGCCGATGTACAGCTCGCCCGGCTGGCCGATCGGCCTCGGCTGAAGGTTGCGATCCAGGATGTAGGCCGTCGTGTTGATTACGGGCCTGCCGATCGGGATGTTGCCGCCGGGATAGTCGCGATCCGGCCTTAGATGGTAGAACGTCGAGCAGATCGTCGTCTCGGTCAGGCCGTAGCCGTTGGCGATCGTCGTGGTATGCAGCAGCTTGTCGATCTCGCCCAGCGCCAGCGCCTCGCCGCCGCTGAGGATCAGCCGCAGCCGGGGCAGCGCATCTTTCTGCGCGTTGAGCCGCGCCATCATCGCCGGAACCGTGCTCACGATCGAGACGTGATGCCGCGCGATCAGCGTGAAGAGCAGCTCGAAGTCCAGCGCCTCGACGGTGTTGGGCAGCACCACCGCGCCGCCCGAGCAGATCGGCGGGAAGATCTCGCCCACAAAGCTGGCGGAGGCGATCGAGGTCAGCGGCAGCATACGATCTGCCGAGCCTGGCTGGTAGCTTTGCTCGAACGACGCGATCAGATTGGCGATGCTGCTGTGCTGAATTACCACGCCTTTGGGCCGTCCGGTTGAGCCCGAGGTGTAGATCACGCAGGCCGCGTTCTCGGGCCGCGCCGCAGCAGCGGGATTCTCGATCGGCTCGTCGGCGATCAGCGGCCAGTCTCGATCCAGGCACAGCACCTCGGTCGCCGTGATCGTCTCGTCCAGCAGATGCGCCTGCGTGATCAGCAGCCGCGCCTGGGCATCGCGCAGAATATGCTGGATGCGCTCGGCGGGATAGGCTGGATCGATCGGCACGTATGCGCCGCCGGCCTTGAGAGTGCCCAGCACGCCGACCAGGAGATCCGGCGAGCGCTCCAGGCACAGCCCGACCAGCGTTTCGGGACCGACTCCACGCCGCCGCAGCGTGTGCGCCAGCTGGTTCGCTCGCTGGTTGAGTGTGCCGTAGCTCAGTACCTGATCTTCGCAGATCACAGCCGCCGCCTCGGGCACTCGCGCTGCCTGGGCCTCGAACAAAGTATGCGCGCACGCGGCGGGTACCTCAAACGCTGTCGTGTTCCAGTCGTCGAGCAGCCGGCGCTCGTCTGGGCTGAGCAGCGGCAGATCGGCGATGCGCTGCTCGGGATCGGCGACGATCGCATGGAGCAGCGTGGTCAGATGCAGCGCCATACGCTCGATCGTGGCGGCGTCGAAGAGATCGGCGTTGTACTCCAGCGTGGCCGCCAGTTTGTCCCGCGCCTCGCCTATCGCCAGCGACAGATCGAACTGGGCTGCGCGCTGCTCCAACACCATTGACTCGAACAGCAGCCCGCCGACATTCATCTGTGCGCCGGCCTCGCCCAGCGCAAACGCGGTCAGGCCCGCGTTGTCGCGAACATGCGCTTTTTGCCAGGCGAACATTACCTGAAACAGCGGCGAGCGGCTCAGGTCACGGATCGGCTGTAGTCGCTCGACCAGTGTCACAAACGGATAATCCTGATGCTCGAAGGCTTCCAGCACCGTCTGGCGAACCTGCGCCAGTAGCTCCCCAAAGCCGGGATTGCCGCCAAATTGTGTGCGCAGCACGATCGGATTGACGAAGTAGCCGACCACGTTCGCCAGCTCGGCACGATTGCGTCCAGCCGTGGGCGAGCCCAGCGCAATGTCGTCTTGCTCGGTGTAGTGGTAGAGCAGCACGCCGAACGCCGCCAGCAGCGTCATGTAGAGCGTCGCACGCTGCGACTCGGCCAGCGCTTTGAGCCGCCGGGTTAGCTCGGGGCTGAGCGTAAAGCCATGTGCCGCGCCGCGATAGGTCTGCACTGGCGGTCGCGGATGATCGGTCGGCAGGTTGAGCACGGCGGGCGCATTCTTCAGCTGACGCTGCCAGTAGCTCCACAGCCGCTCACCGCCTGGCCCGCCCAGAATCTCCTCTTGGCAGCGCACGTAGTCGGTGTAGCGCAGATTGAGCGGCGGCAGCGCTGCCGCTGTCTGGCGCAGCTCAGCCGCGTAGAGCGCGCCGAGCTCCTGCGTCAGCACCGCCAGCGACCACAGATCCGCCACGATGTGATGCACCACGAAGAGCAGAATATGCTCAGCCGCCGAGCGCCGAAAGAGCTGGACACGGACCAGCGGCCCGCGTGCCAGATCGAAGGTGCAGTTGGCCTCCGCGACCAGGCGCTGATCCAGGGTCGTCTGGCTCCATTCGGTCGCGTCGGTAACGGCGAAGCTAATACGCTGCTCCTGCGCCTGCTGCATCGGTTCGCCGCGTGGTGCGCTAAATGTCGTGCGCAGCTCGGGATGGCGCTCCAGCAGCGCCTGGAACGCGCGCTCAAGGGCCTGGAGATCGAGATCGCCGCGAATCCGGGCCGCGCTGGGGATGTTGTAGGCCGCGCTCTCCGGCGATAGCTGGTGCAGCAGCCAGAGCGCTTTTTGCCCGCGCGATAGCCGCTGCTCGCTGGTATTGGCGATGGGAATCAGCGCAGCCTCGGTGGGCGCGACCAGCTCGCGCAGCACCTCGTCCGCTACCTCCGCGATCGACGCGCCCTGCAAGAAGCTGGTCATCTGCACGACAACGCCCAGATGCGACTCGATCGTATGCTGAAGATCGACCGCGCCGAGGGAGTCCAGACCCACCGCGCTGATCGGCTGGTCGGCGGCGATCAGCGCCGCAGATGTGCGCAGCACCCGCGTACCCTGCGCTTGCAGATAGGCCGTCAGGCGTGAGTGCCGCTCGGCATCCGGCAGCGCCAGCAGCGACTCACGGTTGAGATCATCGGCTCCATCCGCGATCACGGCGGTCTCGTCGAGCGTGCTCACGGCGATCACGTCGAGCGTGCCCTGCACAAATCCCTCGCGGCAGGCGTGGCGCTGGATCTTGCCGCTGGATGTTTTGGGCACGCTGCCCGGCCTCAGCAGCGCCACCGCATACACCTGGGCCTCGTGCTGCTCGGCGACGGCGGCGCGAATCGCGGCGGCTACCTCGTCGACGTCGGCCTTGCGGTGCTGGCGCTCGACCTCCTGCACAACAACCAGGCGCTCCTCGTCGTCCACATCGATCGCGAAGGCCGCGCCGCCACCGGGCCGCAGCGCGAAATGGCTCTGCTCGACGGTGAGCTCGATGTCCTGCGGATACAGGTTGCGGCCACGAATAATGATCAGATCTTTGAGCCGCCCGGTGACGAATAGCTCGCCCTCGTCCAGAAAGCCCAGATCGCCGGTGCGCAGAAACGGGCCGTCGCCGCTGCCCGCCAGCCGCGCGCCAAACGTCTGCTCCGTCGTCTCAGGTCGATCCCAGTAGCCCTGGGCCACACTTGGCCCGCTGACCCAGATCTCGCCGACCTCGCCGGGCTGGCACTCAGCGCCGGTTTCCAGGCTGGCGATCACGATACGCTGGTCGCGCAGTGTCACGCCGCAGCCCACCAGCGCGCGCTCGTCGCCGGGTTTGGCAGAAGCAACAACCTGATTACGACTCAGCGCGGCGGCATCGAAGGCGCGCACAATCGGCGGCGCCGACATCTGCCCGCCCGAGACGATCAGCGTAGCCTCGGCCAGGCCGTAGCAAGGATAGAAGGCTTCGCGCCGGAAGCCGCAGGGCGTGAATGCTGCCACAAAGCGCTCCAGCGCGTCGGGGCGAATCGGCTCCGCGCCGTTCAGAGCGACGGTCCAGCTGCTGAGGTCGAGATCCGCGATCTGCTCGGGCGTGACCTTGCGTGCGCACAGGTCGTAGGCGAAGTTGGGTCCGGCGCTGATCGTTCCGCGATAGCGCGAGATCGCTTCGAGCCAGCGCAGCGGACGCTGCAAAAACGCGAGCGGTGACATCAGCGTGACCGGAAAGCCGCTGTAGAGCGGCTGCAAAATCCCACCGATCAAGCCCATATCGTGGTACGGCGGCAGCCAGATCACGCCCTGGCTCTGCTCGCCGGCCCGGATTGACTCTTTGATCAGCAGCAGGTTGTGCAGCAGGTTGCCGTGCGTCAGCATCACGCCCTTGGGTGCTGCGGTCGAGCCCGAGGTATATTGCAAAAACGCCAGCGTCGCGCCGTCCACATCGGGCGCGGCCCAGCGCTCGGCCAGGTCGTCGGCCAGCGTATCGGTGGACAGCCAGCGCAGGCTTTGCATGGCCGGATCTTGCGCCGCCAGCGCCTCGCCAAGCGGCAGGATCGCCGCGGTGGTCAGCGCGGCCAGCGGCTGCGCATCCTGCACGATCGCCCGGAGCCGTCGCGGCAGCGTGCGGTCCATGCGCGCCGAGGTCGGCGGATAGGCCGGCACCGCGATCGCTCCCGCGTACAGGCAGCCGAAAAAGGCCGCGATATAATCCAGGCCCGGCGGGTAGAGCAGCAGGACTCGCTCTCCGCGCGCGGCGGATGAGAGCAGCGCTGCGATCGCACGCGCCTGACGATCCAGCTCGGCATAGGTAATCTCAACAGCGTCAAGCTCTCCGTCTACCAGAAATCGGTACGCGAGCTGCTGAGGTTGGTACTGAGCGCGCCGTTGGAGAAGTGCGACAAGGGTTTCCGAAGCCATCGAGGAGTGAGGGGGTAACATGCTCATCGTGTTCTTTCGGTGGGCAGATGCCACTGCTACTGGCGAGCTACAAGGGCTACCGGCGTGCTCGGTAGTTTATCGTGGGGCCTGCTTTGAACTGACGGTCAGGCGGCGCGCTCCCGTAGCGCTGCTCGATCGTATTGAAACATCGGTTAGATGGGACGCGTCTGTTGTAGGACGGAGCCTGTGTGCCATTTGAAGTTCGCCGGACTCCCATGTGGTCAGAAAACATTGGGCTGGCGGCGAGATGGTTGGACGCCTGAT
>DASWTW010000145.1:0-8520 GCA_036401895.1 Herpetosiphonaceae bacterium
AGGGCAAGAACTGCGTCGTCGCCGCGCAATAATCTGCGCTTTCCTCACGTCCGGTAGCTAATCTGGCTGCCGGACTTTTTTGTGGCCTTAGATCGGCCTAGGTTCAAGATATTCTTCACAATCCATCCAAAGGCTTATTGAGAATTTATTCACAAGATCGTATAGTGGCGGAAGAATCGTGCTACGATAGATTCGGCGAGATGGGCCTTTGCGGAGGTGTTCATGAGCAATCCGGCTACCTATGATGTGATCGTCGTCGGCGGGCGAGTCGCCGGCGCTACCACGGCGGCACTGCTGGCGCAGCAAGGTTTCGAGGTGCTGCTGCTGGAAAAATCGACCTTTCCCAGCCCGACGGTTTCGTGCCCGCTGCTGTTCGGCAACGCGCTTGAGATTTTGAATAAGTTTGGCGCGGAAGAAGTCGTCGAGCGGCTAGACGCGCCCAAGCTGCGCTTATACGGTACCCATTACGGCTTTACACGGGTCGCCGCGCATCTGCCGCCGTATCATGGCCGCAACTACGCCTACTCGATTCAGCGTGTGCGCCTGGACGAAGCGATCGCGCGGCATGTCGAGAAGCTGCCCGGCGTAACGCTGCGCGAAGGCTTCACAGTCAACGATCTGATCTGGGAGGATGGTCGCGTCGTCGGTGTGCGTGGCAGCGAGCATGGCGCTGAGATCGAGGAGCTGCGCGCGCGCTGGGCCGTGGTCGGCGCGGATGGACGCACCAGCGCGGTAGCCAGGATGGTCAACGCGAGCGAGTATGATGTCAAGCCGCCGAACGGCTACCTCTACTACGCCTACTACCGCAACGTCACGCCGCTGGAAGAGCCCAGCGCGATGGTCTACCGGAATCTGCCGGGCATGGCGCTGCTGGTCTTCGACGCCGATCAAGATCTGACGGTGCTCTCGATCGGCGGCATCGATCCGCCCTTCGAGGAGGCGCGCAAAGATCCCGAGGCGGCCATGCTGAAGATGCTGCAACGGGTGCCGGAGGTGGCCGAGCGCTTCCGAAACGCCGAGCGCGCCACGCCGATCAGTGGCCTGGCTCCGTTCCGCATGTTCCGTCGCCAGGCGTACGGTCCCGGCTGGGCGCTCACCGGCGACGCGGCCATGCGGCTCGATCCGGTGACCGGCCAGGGCATCTACCAGGGATTGCACACCTCTGAGCTGCTGGCGGAGGCGCTGACCAGGATTCGTGGTGGTGCCGACTGGGAGCAGACCATGCAGCAGTTCGCACGCCGTCGCGATGCCGACAGCAAGGGTGCCTACGAGTTTGCCTTTGTTCAAAGCCAGCTCACCAGCCCGCCCTGGCTGTCGCGGCGGTTGTTGCTACACATGGCGGCCAATCCGCAGCTCGCGACTTACTACTTCGGCACAGCCAATGGCGCGACGCCCGCCGAGGAAAACTTCAATCTGCTTCAGGTGCTGCTGATCGCGCTGCGTCCGCTGCCGAAACGACCGGCCGCGACCGGCGCGGCTCCACGATCATAAGCTCACGGGTGCCGGCTGGAACCGTACGCCGCGCTGGTCGCACTGGCCAGCGCGAGCTGTTTAATCCGCTCGATCTGGCGCGTGTGGCACGTCAGATGGATGTGCGACAAGACCAGCGTTTGCTTAACGGTGATCGGCCCGGTCAGCGGATGGTAGAAGACCGCGCGCTTGATGGTCGTGGGCGTCAGGCGATCGACATAGTGCTGGAGCCAGGCGTGCAGATCGCTCCACTGGCTGCGCAGCTCGGCGAGTGTGGCGCGGCCGTCAGGGATCATGCCTGCTGACGGCACGGGCCACGGCACGCCGTAGTAGAGCACCAGAAAGACCGCCGGATAGCCAAGGAGCGCGCGCAGATCGCGGCGGCGAAACGCTGGCGTGTCGGCAAAACGCGCATTTCCGATCACATCTTGCTCGGCGAGCACGAGATGCTGGACGACCTCCAGGATCGACCAGGAGCGCGGATGGGGCTTGAAGCTCAGCTCGGGCGGTGCCAGATGCGCAAGCTCATCGAGCAGCGTGCGACTGCGCCGGTCAAGATCGGTACATTGTTGTTGTAGCTCGGCAAGCATAACGGTCCTGGAACTCGATCCCATGCTGGCGTGAGTCTAGCATCATCCGCTCGCTCATGCTTCTTCCGGGCTGCGCATTAAATCAGAAGGGACACGCGCAAGCTCTCGCGTATCCCCTGGTTTCGATAGACCATCTGCGCTCACTGCTTCATGCGCGCCGTGACTGTTACCTCATCGGCTGTGCCGTCGACGCTAAGCACCTCGAACTGCTCGGCAAAGGCCAGGCGCTGCGCCAGCTCGGCGTTGATCTGCTGATCCAGGCGCTCGGTCAGCGGGCCGGCCAGATCGAGCAAGCCGCCCACATCCGCCGCCTGAGTCACAACCTGCACGCCTGTCGCGGCGGGCACCACACGCATACGCAGCACAATCATCTGCGCGCCCAGCAGCACGGTATCGCCGCGCATCCGCACGACCAGCATTGCGTCTGGCTCAAGCTGAACGTTTGGATCACGCAGCGAAACCAGCGGCAGTGACACGTCGCGCAGGCTATCGTCGATCAGCCGTTGGAGCAGCTCGCGCGTCAGCGAAAGCGTGAGATCCGGCAGCTCGCTGGAGCGGGCGGGCGTGACTGGCTCAGGCGCGCGGCCCAGCAGGCGCAGCAGCACTGACAGCAGGATCAATGTGAGCAGCCCACCGGCGAGCAGGCCAAGTCCAAACTGAGCCATTGGACCTCTTTGCTGTAAGAACGCCTTCATCGGGAGCGGCTAGCCACGCAGGAAGTACACGACGACGATCACTGCGGCCAGGCCAATGCGGTAGATCGCGAACGGCAGAAAGCTGTTGCGGCGCAGATAGCGCAGCAAAAAGCCGATCGTCAGCACACCCACCACCAGCGACACGCCGATGCCGAGCCAGAAGGCCGGCAATCGCAGCGCCGCGCCCTCGATGTCTTTGAGTTTGACCAGCGCCGCGCCAAAGGTGATCGGCATCGACATCAGGAACGAGAAGCGCGCCGCCGTTTCGCGCTGTAGGCCCAGCGCACGGCTCATGGTCATCGTCGAGCCGGAGCGCGACACGCCGGGAATAAAGGCCAGCGCCTGCGCCAGACCGATCTGGAGCGCCTTCTGCCAGGTGATATGTTCAAGATCGTCGCGCTGAGGAGCGGTGCGATCCACGTAGTAAAGGATCACGCCCATGATCGCCAGCGCCGCCGCAATGATCAGCTCTTTGTCGCGGAAGAAATCCGCCGCGTATCTGTCGAGCACAAAGCCGATCGCCGCGCCGGGCACCGACGCCACCACCAGCAGCCAGAAGAGCCGTCCGTCGGGCGTTTCCGGCTTGGTCGCGTGCAGCGCCAGGCGAATCCAGTCGCGGCCAAAGAATCCGATCAGCGCCAGCAGCGTGCCCACGTGCAGCGCCACATCGTAGGACTGCGAGTTAAAAAAGGAGTTGGGATCATTCCAGCCAAATAGCCAGGGCGTGATAATCAGGTGCGCCGACGACGAGATCGGCAGGAACTCGCCCAGCCCCTGCACAATGCCCAGCGTCGTCGCGATCTGGTAATCGCCGCGCAGCAGCAGCGCCAGAGCAACCAGGGCCAGCAAGATCACCAGAGGAAGCGTGGAGAACCAGCGTGATACGCGAGGAGGATGCGCAACCGCCGCATCGGCATCGTTAACCGTCGTCGGTCGATTCATGAGCCTTCCTTTATGTTTGAAAGAATCGGTCTTGCGAACCGGCGGCATTGTACCACGCAGTTGCGCCAGCTTCCCTACTAGACGAGCAGGCGCGGATCGATGTTGCTGCTGCTGTGCCGCCGGCTGTGTTTCGCGCTTGTAGCTGCGGTAGAGCAGTGTTCCCAGCGCGGCGGCGCTCACACAGCCGGCGGCGATCCATCCTGTATTCATGCGCGCAATCCTTTGGCATACATCGCCGCTTAAAAGAGTGCGGCTCCCGCTATGATAACGGGAGCCGCGCCGCGTCTCAAGCTTGCGCCAGGTTGTTACGCCTGCTCGCCGATTGGCGCTACGTTCGGACCTTCGGTCATCTCGTCGGCCGCGCCCTTGGAGCGCATCACTGCCGCCGCGATCGCCGCGACCAGCGCCAGCATGACGACCACCACGATCACGCTCGGGCCGCCGCTCTGGTTGACGACTACCACGATCGGCGCGACCAGCAGGCCGACCAGGTTGATCACCTTGAGCAGCGGGTTGAGCGCCGGGCCGGAGGTATCCTTGAGCGGATCGCCCACGGTATCGCCCACGACCGCCGCCTTGTGCGCCTCGGTATGCTTGCCGCCGTAGTGGCCTTCTTCGATGTACTTCTTGGCGTTGTCCCACGCGCCGCCGGCGTTCGACATGAACACCGCCAGCAGCTGGCCGCAGACGATCGTGCCGGCCAGGAACGCGCCCAGCGCCTCGATGCCGAGCAAGAAGCCGACGACGATCGGCGAAAGCACCGCGATCACGCCCAGAGAGACCAGCTCACGCTGCGCCGCAGTCGTCGAGATCGCCACCGCGCGCGCATAGTCGGGCTGCACCGTGCGCTCCATAATGCCAGGAATGCGCAGCTGGCGGCGAACCTCGTTGACGATCAGCGAGGCCGCGCGCGAGACGGCGCGAATGGTCAGCGCCGAGAACAGGAAGGGCAGCGCGCCGCCGATCAGCAGGCCGATGAAGACCTGCGGCGAGGCGATATTGATGCCTTCCAGCCGGCTCAAGCCCTGCACGCCCTGCTCGATCAGGCGATCCTGCGCGATCCGCACGTCCTCGAAGAACGAGCCGTAGAGCGCCACCGCCGCGATCACCGCCGAGCCGATCGCCACGCCCTTGGTCACAGCCTTGGTCGTGTTGCCGGTTGCGTCGAGATCGTCCATCACATCGCGCGCCGATTTCTCCAGGCCCGACATTTCGCCGATGCCGTTGGCGTTGTCCGAGATCGGGCCGAAGGCGTCCATCGAGATCGTGTTGCCGGTCAGCGTCAACATGCCGATGCCAGTCAGCGACACGCCGTACAGGATCGCCGTCAGCTCCTCCGCGCCCGATCCGCCAAAGATCAAGACCGAGGCGAAGATCGCCACCGCGATCACCAGCGCCGCGTAGGTGCTCGACTCATTGCCGAGCGCCAGGCCGGACAGAATGTTGGTCGCCGAGCCGGTCTGCGATGCTTTTGAGGTTTCCTGCACTGGCCGGTAGTGCGTCGAGGTGAAGTACTCGGTCAAACGATCCAGCGCGATCGCCAGCGCCACGCCGGCAACAATTGCCAGGAACGGTCGCCAATCAGTTACTCCAACATCGCTGCCGGCCCGGTTCGGGTAGATGAGGGTAATCAGCAGCGTGCCGACGACCGCGATCGCCGCCGACAGGTAGAAGCCGCGATTCATCGCGCCCATCGCGTTGCGCTCGGTGTCGGTGGTTTTGACGACGTAGGTGCCGATCACCGACGCTACCACGCCGACGCCACGCGCCAGCAGCGGGAAGATCAGGTAGAACGGATTGAACGCGCCGCCCTGTAGCACCTCGATCGAGCCCAGCACGATGCCGAGGATCATCGCCGCCACAATCGTCACTTCGAAGGACTCGAACACGTCGGCAGCCATGCCCGCGCAGTCGCCCACGTTATCGCCCACGAGGTCGGCGATCACCGCCGCGTTACGGGTATCGTCCTCGGGCAGGCCGGCCTCGACCTTACCCACGAGGTCGGCGCCCACGTCGGCGGCCTTGGTGTAGATACCGCCGCCAACGCGCATAAACAGCGCGATCAGCGAGCCGCCGAAGCCGAAGCCCAGCAGCGCGTCCGGCGCCGAGGTGCCGTAGAACAGGAAGATTACCGTGCCGCCGAGCAGGCCCAGGCCCACGCAGAGCATGCCGGTCACCGTGCCGGAGCGGTAGGCCACTTCCAGCGCCTTGCTGTAGCTCTTGCGTGACGCCGCAGCCACGCGCACGTTCGCGGCGACTGCCACGTTCATGCCCACGAAGCCGACCGCGTACGAGAAGAGCGAGCCCATCAAGAACGCGACAGTACGGCCAATGCCGATCGCCAGGTTGGCGCTCTCACCCCAGACGCGCTCAGCTTGCGGCGTGGGTGGGATGAGATACACGCTGAGGAACAGCAGCACCGACAGGACGCCGATCGAGATCGCGATCGTGCGGAACTGACGGCTCAAATACGCGTTCGCGCCCGCGCGAATCCAGCCCCACACCTCGCGCATGCGCTCGGTGCCGGTCTCATACGCCAGAATCTGGCTGCGCAGCCAGGCCGCATAGCCCAGACCGGCTAGCGCCAGCGCCAGTACCACCCAGATTGCGGCCTGCTCGAAGCTGTTCAGGCCATCCAACCCTCGAAACATACCTACTCCTTATCGTCCTGTTCATTCAGGATGGTTATATGTGCGCGGCAACAACGCTGTTGCCGTCCGAAATATACGGCCTATATAAACCATGGCGCGACATCCTCGCGCCAGCGTTCGGGTTTCCGTGAGTTGTAGCGGGATCGCCAGCCGATCCCTGATCGTTGCAAAGATCTGCCCGAAGCCACACGCTCCGCGTCTGGCTCTACAGGAGTTCTTGCCGGGCTGCTGCTTGAGTACTACGCGCTGTCGGATGTGATCGCGCCCTATCGCCCGGCTGTTTGACGTGTCCGGATTCTGTATAGGGGTTGATACCTCGCGGTAGCGTTCTATGCGTTGCGGATTTTAGCATAGATCGCCATGGATTGTAAAGAATAGTACAAAGTTCAACGCTATTCTGGCACATGCTCTGGTTTACGCTGAGTACAGGCTCAAAGGCGGCTGTAACCGCCTGCATAATGGCACGTAGAATAAACACCTCGCGTTGAGAAAGTTGGAGTATGTATGAGTATCGCCGAAGAGATCGAAAAGCTGCAAGTGCTGCACGCTCAGGGCGCGCTGACCGACGCCGAGTTTTCCCAGGCCAAAGCCACGCTGCTTGACCGCCTTTCCTCAGAGCAGCCTGCCGCATACTCAAGCGAATTGAACCAGGAAATGCAGTATTTGCGCTTACAAAACGAGATTAATCAGCTTGATCGAGATTGGGACCGGGAGCGTGAAACCTACATGGTTCGGGGTCGCTACGGCTCACGCTATATTCCGTCCGAGGGAACCAGCCTGCTGGGCGGGATCGCGATCGTTGGCTTCGGGCTCTTCTGGACGATCTCGACGCTGGAGATGGGCGCGCCGGGCTTCTTTCCGCTCTTTGGCGTGATCTTCATCATCTTTGGTGCCGTGACGAGCTTCATCTCGTATGGAAAAGCCGGGGCATATAAAGAAGCCGAGCAGCGCTACCAGGAGCGACGGCGGCAGCTTGCCTCGCACAGGTCTTCAGGTAGCCAGGAGTGGTAACACCGCAACAGCCGACGAGCATGGTCAAAAAAGGAGCTAGTGATGAGCATCGACCAAGAGATGGAGAAGCTGATCGATCTGTATGTTCATGGAGAAGTAAGCGAGGACGAGTTTAACCAGGCCAAGGCTGCGCTGCTGGCCCGGCGCTCTGTTGAGTCGTCAGCTTCCGATTCAACCGCATTGAGAAAGGAAGTGGAATATCTGCGCCGGGAACATGAGCTTGCCCAGCTTGAGCGCGACTGGAAGCAGGAGCAAGAAGGTTACAAAGTTTGGGGTCGTTATGGCGCGCGCTATATTCCTACGCCATTGGAGGGCATCTACACAGCGCTCAGCGTGGTTATTGGTATCGGCTTGATCATTTCAGGTGTGTCGCGGAGTGACGGCGCATTATATGTGGTTTTTGGGCTGGTGCTTATTATCGCCGGGGGTATCAGGAGTGCCTATATGCTCAGTAAAGTAAGAGGCTATTACAATGGCGAGCAGCGCTACCAGGAGCGACGGCGGCAGCTTGCCTCGCGCTCTACGTCCTCGCGGCGCGATAAATACCAGTAATCCTCGACGTTGCGCGCTCCGGCAGCGTCGGCGGTCGCGCTCCAATGGTACAATGGCTGGTGTAGCCGGGATGTCAGCGCCGTGTCAACTGCTTGTGGTCGGCGCTGATTGAGTTGAAACAATACGCTCCAACCCGGCAAGCGAGGAAACCATGCCGATTGTTCCGGGAAATAATCCGAAGCCTGCCAAAAAATCCAGCGGATTTCCTTTCGGCCTGATTGTATTTCTGCTGGTCTTTGGCGGGCAGATCTACAACGTGGTGCGCAGTGCCACAAGAGGCATCATCACCGACCAGCAGCTGATGATCGTTGCGGGCGGCGCTGTGGCGCTGGTAGTGCTGGCGGTGATCGTCCAGCGGGTGAACCGGTCGCGTCAGGGCAGTACGATGTACACGCCAACTTACACGCCGTCGTCAAATCCTACGGCTAGCTTGAAGCAGTACACCACTTCCGGCAGCCCGTCGCTGCCGTCCGCGCCGCGCTTCGAGCCGGTCATCACCGGTAAGGTGGTGCTGGCGGGGCTGATTCTGGCTCTGCTCCTGGGCGGAATAGGCTTTGTGGTGCTGGTGGGTCTCGCGACTCCGTGATGATTTGAATGGTAGATAAGATG
>DASWTW010000146.1:0-10412 GCA_036401895.1 Herpetosiphonaceae bacterium
ATATCGCCGACGTTCTTGAGCTGCGCGAAGTAGAAGCCATCGACGATCGGCTGGAACTCGATCCGCGGATCGAGCGTGCCGCCGCTGTCGTCGTTGAAATCGAGGATCGTCGCGCCATCACGGTCGACCAGGACCATTACGGGATCGGCGCCCGGCCGCGACTGGCTATCGACGCGCAGGGTATAGCGCTGGCCGGTCTTGGCAAAGAAGCGCACCCAGTCGGCATCGCCCGAGGGGCAGAAGCGGTGATTGGGCTGAATCTCACGGATCACGACCAGCCGCGCCTGCTCGGGCACGCCGTCGGGCTCGAAAAGATCGGCGCACAGCTCGCGAACCAACGTCGGCGTCGGGCCGTAGCTTTCGCTTTGTAGCTCGATGCTGTATTTGAGATCCGTACCGCCGCGTCCGGCATCGTCGCGCACCTTGATGTAGTAGCGACCGTTGGCCGGCGCGCGCCAGGACTGAATACGCGGTTTAATATCAGAGGCGTCGTTGTTGCGCGGAAAGTCGTTGTTGAACGCCAGCAGGTTGCCGGCCTCGTCGTACAGGCTCAGCGTCAGATCGATACCGTTGTCCATTGCCAGAATATCGATCGTGTAGACCTTGCCGGCGATGCCGCCGAAGTACACGAAATCTTCGTCGCCCTTGGGACAGATCGTGTGATTCTGCGGCACATCGGGCAGAATCTCGTTGGCCTGAGTCAGCAGATTGTCGGGCTCAAACGGATCGATACAGATCGGGCCGGGCGTCGGCGTCGGGCCGGTCGTACCGGTAGCGGTCGGCGTGCTCGTCGGCAGCGAGGTCTGCGTTGGCGTAGAGCCGTTGACAGTCACCGTCGTCAAGATGCTGACCGCATCCGAGATGCCGGTCGTGCCCTGGCAGGTCACCTGGACAATCGCATCGTCGCTACTTCCTGGCGCAGCAGAGGTTGGAATACGAAACTGGACGGCAAATGTGGTTGAAGCGTTCGGACCGACCGATGTCGAGCCGGGAGCAGTAAAATTATAGTTCGAGCCTGTGACTGAGATGGTATAGGTTTGTGAGGCACAGGTATTTGCTGCTGATGTCGTAACCGTAAAATTATAGGTGACGAGAGCGCCGGCATCGCCAAATTTCGTGTCGTCATCGACCGTAAGATCGACCAGCAGCCCTTGCTGATTAGGCCGTGCCAGGACCGACATGTCAACCGAAGGCAGCAGCATCAGCCCTGCTAACAATAGCGTAAAACAGATTGATACGAGGGCACGCGTGAATGGGTGAGCGAGGCGCATACGGGCCGTCTCCTCTTCGTAATCGCCGACCAGGAAGTTCTGAGAAATTGCAGCGGCCCGCGCGGGGCTGCAACAGCTATGTATGATAACGGTGATGACGCAGAAAAGCAACGGGACATACCGCCCGTTGAGTAGTCACCATACTACCATAGATTGCAAGCCATGGAGCGCGCCTAACGCCTGGGCGCATCCGAGTGGTAGTAGTTGCAGATCTCGGTGAGCGGGCACTTGCTACAGCGGGGCGTGCCCCAGATACAGACTTTCTGCCCGTGACGCAGCGTGTCGATGTGGAAGTTATAAAGGATCTGGGGATCGGGTGGAAACATGGGCAGCAGCAGCGCATGGGCGGCCGTCGCGTCCACTTTGGGGCCGATCAAACCCACGCGCTGGGAAACGCGGTGTACGTGCGTGTCGACGGGCAGCACCGGACGCGCAAAGCAGAAGAGCAGCACCAGCGAGGCGGTTTTGGGGCCGACACCCGGCAGGTCGGTGAGCCATTGCATGGCCTCGTCGAGCGGCATGTCGCGCAGAAACTCAAGGTTAGCCTCGCCGCGCTCCTCGATGATCTGGTGCAACACCTGCTTGATGCGCGGCGCTTTTTGCTCGGCAAAGTTCGACGGCGCGATCGCCTCAGCTAGCTCGTCGACCGGCGCGTCGCGGATCGCCTCCCACGAGCCCCAGCGCTTGACCATGCGCTCGTAGGCCAGGTCTTCGTTGCGGCCCGTCGTGCGATGCGACAGGATCGTCGAGATCAGCTCGTGCATCGGCTCGCGACGCGGAACGTTGGGCTGATGGCCGTAGGTCGCCACCAGCAGCTCATACATCGTCCAGGCTTTAGCCGTGAGATCGTCACTGGTCATCGGTGCCGCACGCTCCATTGTTGAGCTCTCCCAGGCGAAGGCACGTCAGGCATCTGCGCTTGATGCCGGCCTGCGTGCCTTTCCGATTTCTGCTCTCAGCCAAGCAATCGGCTTGCCATCAGCGGCGCTACTTGCCGGTCTGAGTCCAGTTGCTGATCGCAATCACCTGCTTATGCATCTCTTGAACCTGCTCGTCGATGCGATTGATCACATCGGCCAGCGTCTCACTGCGGATCAGGCCGCCTTTGACGGTGTGAATCTCCTCGACCTGCTGCTGCATCGTGTCGATGGTTTTGCGCAGATCGCCGAAGCCGTCGCTCAACTCTTTGCTCAGCGCGTGATACTGGCCTTCCAGGCGCGCCAGCCGCTCCTCGATCGTCTGAGGCTCAGGTTCCATAGCTGCTCCTTCTCCCGATTATTCTCGCATCAGCACAAGATTACCCGATTCGTAGCGTCGTAGGCCGTAGCGAAAGACCAGGCTCGCCAGCACAACCATGCCCAGCGCGAACGCCAGCAATCCGCCAAACCACGACCACGAAAACTCTCGCAAGAGCTGTACCGGGACATACGCGATAAAGCCGGCTGGGATCAGGGTGAATAGAAAGAACTTGACGGTGTTGTTGAAAATCACCGTGGGATAGGTCGAAAAGCTGATCAGCGCGTTGGACATCTGCATAGCCAGCCCCTCGGCGTTGCCCAGCCAGAACGAGAGACTTTGCGTGATTACGCCGAACGCGACCATGATCACGCCGGTTGTGATCATGAAGATACCAAACAGGAACCACTGCATCGCGGTGGGCTGGACGATCACGCCGAATGCCAGCAGCCCAAAGGCGATGTCGCCCGGCGCCGTGATGCTCATGCGGCTGATCAGGACGTGCGGCAGCACCGGCTTAGGCAGTGCCAGAAAGAAATCCATCTCGCCGCGCACGATCATGCCCGCCAGCCGAAACACGTTGCCGCAGATCGTCGTGCCCAGCCCAAAGCCTGCCGCGACGACCGCCCACAGCATCACCACGTCGTCGCGGCCCCACCCGGCCACCAGAGGAAACTTGCTGAAGTAGGCCAGCCAGAAGATCAGCCACATTAGATCGTTGAGCAGCATAGCAAAGACCTGAGTGGCAAACGACAGGCGATATTCCAGCGCGCTCTGGATATTGGCCGTAACATAGCCCCAGACAAACCGGCCGTAGCGCTTGATCGGATGTTGTTTCATAAGGCCCTCACCCCCTGGCCCCCTCGCCCACTGCGGTAGGCGAGGGGGAATGAAGGTACTCTTTGTTCCTTTGTTCTTTGTTCTTTTGTTCTTTGTTCTCGCCTACCCGCCCTGCGCGCTGACTCGCCGCAGCCCGAGATGGTAGATCGCCAGCATGGGCAGCAGGCTCACGAGGCCGATCAGTGCCAGAGTTGCCATGAGGTTGAACCAGCCAGTTACGGTCGTCTCGACGAAGAGCCGCGCGGGCTGGTAGACCAGATATTGAAACGGCAGCAGACGCGTGATATTGCCAAGCCATTCGGGATAGGCGCTCAGCGGGATCAGCATGCCGCCGAGCAGCATCTGCGCGCGCCGGTAGAGCAGATGCAGGCCCATCGTATCCTCGACCCAGAACGACAGCAGCGAGATCGTGAAGGTCCAGATCCAGTCGACTACAAAGCCAAGCAGCGCGGCGGAGAACGCGGCCAGCAGCGACAGCGGCGCGAGCGGAATCGGCCCCACGACGATCAGCGCGACCAGAGCACCGACGATCAGATTCAGCACAAAGCGCAGCAGACGCTCGCCCAGCGCCGCCCCGAGATGATAGAGCGGATACGGCAGCGGTCGCGCCAGACGATAAGCGATGTCGCCGGAGCGAACCTCGCGATCAACATCGTTTTCGCCGAGCGCCACCGCTGACATAATAATCGCCTCGGTAAAGGCCAGATACCAGATCAGCTGCGGGATCTCGAAGCCGGTCAGCGCCACGACATCCTGCGAGCCGTTGGTGGTGCGCCAGAGCTGCGTGAAGATATACAGCACCATCACCAGAAACGACGTGCGGATCAGGATCTCGCCAATGTAGGCCAGCCGCGCCGCGATCGTAATGCGCAGAACGGCGATCGTCTTGGATAGCAGCGCGCCCAGACCGCCCGAGCGGCGCAGGCTCCAGGTAGGCGTTGTGGCGGATTGTCGATGAAGCTGCTCGTTCATCCCAGCACCTCGGCTGATACACGGCGGCTCTCGGCGCGCTCACGGGCCTGATCCTGATACATCGCGGCGATAATCTCTTCGGTCGGCGGATCTTCGATCGTGACGTCGGCGATCGACAGGCCGCTCATGAGCGCCGCGACTACCTGCTCGATCGGCTGGCGCTCGGTGTCGACCTCCAGCTTTACGCCGAAACCGCGCGCCTTGATCACGCTCACGCCCGGCAGCTCGGGCAGCGCGACAAGCTCTTCTTTCAAGCGCAGATCGATCACTTTGCGCCGCAGATAGCGCCGCCGCAGCATGCTGACCCGGTCGTCGAACATGACCGTGCCGTGATTGATCACGATGACCCGCTTGCACAGATGCTCGATGTCGCCGGCGTCGTGCGAGGTCAGCAGCACCGACACGCCCTCGTTCTGGTTTAGCTCACGGATCAGGGCGCGAATCTGCTGCTTGGCGATCACATCCAGGCCGATCGTCGGCTCGTCCAGAAACAGGATGCGCGGGCGGTGCAGCAGCGACGCCGCGATCTCGCAGCGCATACGCTGGCCGAGGCTGAGCTTGCGCACCGCGCTGCCGAGCAGCGGCTCCAGCTCAAAGCGCTGGACCAGATCGGCGCGGCGGGACTGGTACTCGGCCTCGGGAATCTCGTAGATGCGCGCCAGCAGATCGAAGGTTTCGCCTGCCGGCAGGTGATACCAGAGCTGCGAGCGCTGCCCAAAGACCGTCGCAATATTCATCGCCAGCTGCGTGCGCTGCCGCCAGGGAACCATGCCCAGCACGGTCGCCTGGCCGCTCGACGGATGCATAATGCCGGTCAGCATTTTGATCGTTGTGCTTTTGCCCGCGCCGTTCGGCCCGATCAGCGCCAGCGACTCGCCCTCGTGCATCTGGAGCTGAAGATCATGCACGGCCTCGATCGTCTCATAGCTAGGACGCAGATACGATCGCAGCATGCCGCCGACGCCGCTGGCACGGACTCGTCGCGTAAAGGTTTTTCCCAGGTGTGCAACATCGACAATCGGTGGCATAGCAGCCTCCTCGGGGTAGAGTGGAGGCAGTGTAAAGCAGACCGCTGCTTTCGGCAACAGTCCAAGGTTGTACCGGCCAGGGCCTCGTGGTCAGCCCAATGTCTAGGAGTGTATCACCAGCTGCGGCGGCGTGAGATCCACGCCCTCGGCCTGCTCAAAACGATCCATCGCCGCGATCAGCGCTTGCAGATCCAGGCCCATCAGCACAGGCGGCAGCTCGATCAGCTTGGAGCGCGCCTTGGCCCAGTTCAAGTGCAAACCTTTGGGATTGCCCTTCTGCCAGTGAACCAGCGCGGCCGCCGTCTGGATAATTCCTTTGTAGAACAGCCGCGTCTCCGGATCGGTCGTCGCCTTCCAGGCGTCCTCCCACTCCTCGTGGGCGTGCCAGAAGCGCCCGCTGTTGAAGAGTTCGAGACCGGCAAGATACTCAGATGAATACGGCATAAAGAACCTAACGATGAACAAAAGAACAAAGCGGGTGCCCTCTGGGCGAAGGAACAAAGAAGAAAACCAAGAACCTAGAACCTAACGAACGAAGAACAGAGAACAAAGAAAACAATCAAAAAAAAGAACCTAAATTTACACTCAAAACATGAAAGAAAGGCTACAGATACTGGAATTTCTTTCCCCTTCTCCTGTCGCAACGGGAGAAGGGGGAGTCGCGATAGCGACGGGGGATGAGGGCCTGACTCAAGAACAAATTGAAAAACAAAGAACAGCAAACAAAAAATAGTACGCCGCTCTGTTCCCTTGTGCGCCGGGGTACCCTCTGGGTCTGGCACCCGGTTCCCTTATTTGCCCGCATTCTAATACCGTGGCACGCTCGAATCCACCTCTTGCGACCAGGCGTCGATACCGCCCGACATGTTGGTCACATTGCTATGCCCGCGCTGGGCCAGCGCCATCGCGACCTGGGCGCTGCGACCGCCATGATGGCACATGATCACCAGCTCGCGGTCTTTGGGCAGCGAGTCGATCCAGGCTGCGGCCTGGCTCATCGGATAAACCTCAGCCTGCTCAATCGAGGCCCGCCGCACCTCTTCCGGCTCACGCACATCGATCAGCACCAGATCCTCGCCCGCGTCCAGCCGCTGTTTGATCTCGCGTGGTCTGGCTTGTTTAGGCCGATTGGGATTCATCTATCACACTCCTTATGATCGTCTGTCACGCGGGTTGTAGCACAAGTCGGGCCTTGAGCGCTCAGGACTTGACTGAAGACGGCGTAAACTTGCCGGCGGTCTCGGCTACCAGTCGGCCCAGTTGATCCAGCCGCCCGGCCGCTTTGGTGTCGACGACCTGCCCCTGTGCGTCGAAGGCTTCGCGTGGCCGTGGGATCGGCACCAGCAGCGGCGCGACCGTGCCGCGCAGCGCGTACACGCTGTGGATCATCGCGTTGATCGCGTTGACGCCTGCGATCTCGCCGCTGGCCGTCGCAATCAGACCGACGATGCGCTCATGCAAGTAGGGCCGCTCCTCCTCGGACAAAAACTCCAGAAAATCGAGCGCGTTCTTGGTTGCGCCGACCAGCGTGCCGTGGTAGCCCGCCGTGCTGAGCAGCAGCCCATCGGCCTTGCGCACCGCGTCCAGCAGCCGTGCGACCGAGGAGTCGTACTCTGCGACGGGCTTGCCGGGAATAAACATCGGCAGGTTGAGATCGTAGAGCGACAGCAGCTCAGTCGTCGCGCCGGCGGTCTCGGCAGCGCGCAAGGCCCGCTCAAGCGCCCAGCGGCTCGTCGATCGTTCGCGCAGCGTGCCGCCCAGCCCGACAACATGTATCTGTCCGTTCGAGGTCATCGTGATCGTCCTTTCGTGTAGATCGTGAGTTCATTATGCCATTATCGGCGACGACGCGAATGGCAAGGCGGACGATCCGCGGGTGATCGTTGGATCATGTGCCGGCCAAAACAATGCGCGCAAAACAAAACGACCATCCCGCAGGATGATCGTTTCGTCGTGCTTCTAGCTGGAAATGCTTAGTGACCGCAGCCACAGCCACCGCTGCCGCAGCCGCCACCGGCCGAAGCATCGTCGTAGCCTTCCTCGTCACGGGGCTTGAACGACGAGCCGCAGCCGCAGGCCGAGACCGCGTTGGGATTGTCGATCTTGAAGCCGCCGCCCATCAGCGAATCCTGATAGTCGATGTTTGCGCCCTGGATGTAGCGCGCGCTCATCGCATCGACGCGAACCTTAAGGCCGTTGACCTCGAACTCGGCGTCGCCCGGATGGGTCTCGTCGTCAAAGGTCATGCCATATTGGAGACCGGAGCAGCCGCCGCCCGCCACGAAAACGCGCAGCGCGTGGTTTTCGAGCTGCTTTTCCTGCATCAGGCCGAGCAGTTTTTCTGAGGCTGCCGGTGTTAGTGTTACCAGAGAACTAGTGTCAACGAGCGGAATCGTTGTCATAGACGATACCTCCTCTACAGGGGCGTGGGAATACCGCGCTGTGTACATAATACCTTGCTGAATCCGGCAGTGCAAGTACCGAGCCAGAAATACTTGTACTCATTTAGTACTAACATTATACCAGCAACTAGTATTGTACCAGCGAAAAGATCGGATACTCGCCGAGATTCGCGCGTCCGTCGAGGAAGGTCAGTTCGATCACAAAGGCCAGGCCCACGATCTCGCCGCCAAGATGCTTCACCAGATCGATCGAGGCTGCCACGGTGCCGCCGGTTGCCAGCAGATCGTCGACCAGCAGCACGCGCGATCCGGCCGGGAAGGCGTCGGAGTGCATTTGCAGCACATTGGTGCCGTACTCCAGCGAGTACGCGACCTCGATCGTCTCGGCGGGCAGCTTGCCGGGCTTGCGAATCGGCACCAGGCCGGCGCCCAGCTCATAGGCTACCGGCGCGGAGAAAATAAAGCCGCGCGACTCGACACCGGCCACAATATCTACCCGCTCATCCCGGAAGCGCTCGACGATCTGATCGACGACCGAGCGAAACGCGGGACCGTCGCGCAGCAGCGTGGTAATATCTTTGAACTGCACACCGGGAATCGGAAAATCCGGCACGTTGCGGATCAATTCCTCTAGATTCTCATTCGCCATAGTGATGCTCCTGTTATCGACGTGCCGAGTTTAGAGGCTTGGCCCATGGCTGTCAATATGTCAGGCCGAAACCGCTATAATTCGGAAGAACCAAGAACCTAGAACCTAGAACCAGAGACAAAGCGCGCGTCGTTGAGTTGCGCTCATGGGATTTGTTCTATGTTGCTACGTTCTTTGTTCTCTTGTTCGTTTGTTCCTTTGTTCTCTACAAGGCATTATTCATGAGCGAAACAACCTATCTCGATCGCATCCTTGAGCACAAGCGCGAAGAAGTCGCCCGGCAGCAGCTAAAAGTGCGGCCTGAGCAGATCCGGGAGCGCGCCCAGGCCGCACTGCCGCCACGATCGTTCAGCGCCGTGCTGCGCAATCCCCGGCGGCTCAGCCTGATCGCCGAGGTCAAGCACAAAAGCCCTTCCAAAGGCGTGCTCGCGCCCAACTTCGACCCAGTAAAGCTGGCGCGCGCCTACATCGCCGCCGGAGCCGACGCGCTGTCGGTCCTGACGGATGTGCGCTTCTTCGGCGGCAGCTTGCAGTACTTGAAAACTATTCGCGGCCTGCAAGCAACTGCGGCTGATAATATGCAGCCAGGCGCCGATTCAGCGCACTCGTACGTGCCCTTATTACGAAAAGATTTCATTCTTGAGCCGTATCAGGTGTACGAGGCGCGCGCCTATGGGGCGGATGCGCTGCTGCTGATCGTGGCGGCGCTCGACGACGAGCACATGCGCGAGCTGCTCAGGCTGACCGAATCGCTGGGTATGGAGGCGCTGGTCGAAGTACACGACGAGCGCGAGCTGGAGCGGGCGCTGGCGGTCGGCGCGACGATCATCGGCGTGAACAACCGCAACCTGCACACCTTCCACGTAGATCTGGCGACGACGCAGCGACTCTTTGAACATCTGCCCGCCACCGAGCGTCCGATCCTGGTCAGCGAGAGCGGAATCCAGACCGCCGGCGACTGCAACCGTTTGCGGGCCTGGGGCGCGGATGCTATACTTGTAGGCGAAGCGATTGTGACGGCACCGGATATTGCTGCGAAAATTCGCGAGCTGACCGGCCGCCTGCCTGAGGAGCCTACGACAGCGTGACCCTGCCGGTTGGAGCGTTGATTAATGTAACAACAGTTGCCATCGGCTCGCTGCTCGGCGTCCTGATCGGCAATCGGCTGGCTGAGCGGTTTCGCGAGACGGCAATGGCAGTGATCGGACTGGTGGTGCTGGTGCTGGGCCTGCAAATGTCGTGGAGCACGCATAACATTCTTCTCACGCTCGGCGGCGTGCTGATCGGCGGCGTTCTCGGCGAGTGGTGGCGCATCGACGCGGCACTTGAGCGCTTTGGCCAGAGCGTAGAGAAGCTGGTAACGCGCCGGACAGCAGCAAACAGCCAGCAGGCAAGCCTAGCCGCGCCAGCAGACGCGCGCGAATCCACACCGGCCAGGCAGCGATCCAACAGCATTGCAACCGGCTTTGTCACAGCCAGCCTGATCTTTTGTGTCGGACCGATCACGATCCTGGGCTCGATCCAGGATGGGCTGCGGGGCGATTACCAGCTCATCGTGATCAAATCACTGCTCGACCTGATCACAGCGCTTACCCTTGCCGCCGCTCTTGGCTGGGGCGTCGGCCTTTCAGCGCTCTCCATCTTGGCCGTCCAGGGCAGCATCACACTGCTGGCGCGCGTTCTGGGGGAGAATGCGACTGGCCTGGTGAGCGGAAGAACGATTCTTGCTGGAGGAGATACGCTTTCACTTGGAAGCGTTATGTTGGACGAAATGACGGCAGCAGGCGGAATCTTGATGCTTGGGATCGGGCTGTTGATCCTTGACCTCAAGCGCATTCGAGTCGCCAATCTGATACCGGCGGTTGTGATTGCGCCCGCGCTTGTGCTGCTGTTGTACGTGATCGGCGTGCCTGTCGCGCCATAAGTTTCTTGCACATTCGGCAGATTGTACGATACAGGATAATTTGGAAACGTTGAGTTATTCCGTATCTGCCGGGTGTGAATCCATCAGTAA
>DASWTW010000147.1:0-21175 GCA_036401895.1 Herpetosiphonaceae bacterium
AACCGCGCGTCCTGGCCAGCCGACATCGCGGCCATCACAGCCAACGGCACGGCCGAACAATCCGCAGCCGACCCGGCCACCGGCAGGCAGCGGTAATCAACAGGCGACCGCACGGCCGAGCAACCCGCAGTCGACCGCGCAGCCGCAGGGTCCGGCTGCCACGTCAGCGCCGGCGCCTACGTTCGGTCCGACGCTGCCGCCGGTGACGACGCCCGCCGCAGGGCAGCCGTCGATCCGCTTCAACCTCAAGAGCGATTGGGGCCAGGTCTTCGTGGGTGATACGTTCGAGTACGTGATCACGCTCCAGAACGTTGGCCAGGAAGCGGGCGGCTCGTCGCCGATGATGTCGCAGTCTCGGAGCGGCAGCAAGGTCGAGGCGATGCGCAATATCGCGCCGCTCAACAACGTCGTGATCAGCGACGATATCAACGCGGCCTTCGAGATCGTGGATGCGACCGGCGATGGCCTGACCGTCAAGACGACCGGCCAGAAGGTCGAGGCGACCCGCGCGGTGCTGGCCGGTGGCGAAGAGGTCAAAGTCACGATCAAGGTGCGCGCGCGGCCCAGCAACGTGCTGCCGGTTACCATCAGCAACCAGGCGACGCTGCTCTACACCGGCCTGCCGATCAATGTCTTCTCGAACATCGTAGACATTACGGTTGCCGCCAAGAACGCGCCGACTGCGACCGCCGCCCCGACCAACGTACCGACCAACACGCCCGCTATCGGGACGAATGCAGCTGGCGGCACGCCGCCGGAAGTTCCGCAGCCAGCGCCGCCCGAGGAGCTAGGCACGGATCTGCCGAATACCAGCGGCGGCATCCCGCTCTACGGCTTTGTGCTGCTGGGCCTGACCCTGCTGCTGCACAGCATTCGCGCCCACCGATCCCGCGTGCGTATCTAGCGCTTCCGGTATCGATGGTAAAATCAGAGCAGGCTGAGGATCTTCCTCAGCCTGTTTCTTGTTGGAGCGTGCCGTGTCTGTTGTTCTGCATCCCTTCGCAACCCACTTCCCGATCGCGCTGCTGCTGCTCAATCTCGCGCTGACGCTGGTCTATCTTCGCCGCGCCGATCCGTTTCTGGAGCGCAGCGCCTATGGCACGCTCGTGATCGGATGGTGGAGCTTATTCGCCGCGATTCTGACCGGCACGCTGGATCTGGCGCTAAGGTGGCCGCTGCGCGCCGAGACCGTCGCCTGGATCAATGCGCACGCCGCGCTGGGCATCGCGCTTCTGATCATCTATGGTCAGGCGCTCCTGCGTCGTCGTCGCGATCCGGCTGTGCTGCAAGGACCGCAGCGGGCAGCCTATCTGCGTCTGCTGGTTCTGGGTGCGCTGCTCGTGCTGGTCACCGGGTGGGTGGGCGGGCATCTGGTGTATGGGCTGGGGTTTGGGGTGGAGTGAAGGAACAAAGGATCAAAAGAACAAAGGAACCAACACGAGAGCAAAGAACAAAGAACAAAGAACAAAAGAACAAAGAGGCCACGATCTTTCCCCTCGCCTGTGGCAACGGGAGAGGGGGCAGGGGGTGAGGGCCTAGCCAAGAACCAAGAATAAACGATCAAGATTCCTTGTTCCTTTGTTCGATCACAGAGTCCTCGGGCCTGCGCGAACAAGCCTAAAACGGCTCCGGCGGCCGGATACGATAGCCTAGCGCCCGCACCCACATCCACAACGTGTTCCCACCGATCCACACCAGCGCCGCGACCACCAGCGTCTGTCCAACTCGACCACGCCGCCACAGCAGTTCCAGCACCACGCCCGCGCCGATCGCGATCACCCAGGCGCAGAACGACAGCCAGCGCGTTGTGATCGTCGAGGAGGTGATGAACGGGATCGAGCCCTGAATCACTGCGACCGCAACCGTCCCCCAGAAAAGCCAGACCAGCATCTGCCCGCGCTCGCGCCGCCAGAGCCAGTAGCCGCCCAGCAGCGCCAGCGGCACGCCGATGATCGCGTAGTGGGCGACGAAGCCATCGCGCCACAGCGAGAGCGCCAGCGATTGCCAGCTGATCTCGGAGCGGCCACCCTGCACCGCGCCCATACCGCCCGCCTGAAATTCGGCCAGCTTGGTCAGGATCAGACCCAGATAGGCCGAGTAGAACAGGCCCAGCGCCAGCACTTCGGCGATCACAAACGCGATTGCCAGACCGTAGACCTGGCGCAGCTGCGGCGAAGTCCGATAGCGCCACCAGAGCAGCGGCAGCAGCCCGGCGAAGAGCACCGAGATATTGATGAACAGCCCGAAGTGGCCGAAGAAAACCAGACACAGCCCGATCGTGACCAGCGCGATGCTGCGCGGCCGGTCAAGCTGATGCCAGCAGCCGATCACCAGCGCGACGATCAGCGCGACGGCCTCCTGGGCGAAAATATGCGCCAGAAACGACCACCACAGCGCCATCATCGCGGGTGCCAGCAACGCGTAGACGGTTGTCGCCAGCAGCGCTACCCGCTCGCTGCGCAGCCCACGCAGCGCGATATAGGCGATCGGTAGGAGGCCCAGCGCGCCGAAGAAAGCATCGAACCACTCGACGAGCGTTTGCGGCGCGATCGGCAGCAGACGCAGCGGAGCCAGCAGCACATAGGTCGCCGACGGATACGGAAAGTCGATGCCGCGATGCCGTGAGGTCAGCAGGATCAGCCCACGGATCACATCGGCCTGGCGATTGACATGAAAGCCGAGATCGCCGACCATCGAGTCCGGGTAGAGCCGCCCGCCGTAGCGCAGCAGCATCAGCCAGAAGATCAGTAGCGCCACCAGCCGCACAAACCGCGCCGATGGTTGCACGCCGACCCGATGAGCATAGCGCTCCATCAGCCACAGCGCTGCCGCCCCGACGATCACGCCCCAGACAGCGCCGAGCAGCAGTGGCCCTCCTGCCAGCGCATAGCGCAGCCGGTCGCCGTAGAGCGCGGCCAGCAGCAGCCCAATCAAGACTACGCCGCCGATCGCCGCGCTGGTTTGGGACAGGCACCAGCGACGGCTGGTCATCCAGGCGATCGGGAGCAGCAAGACCGGCCACAAGAGCGAGAGCGGCGGCAGACGCAGCGGCTGATCGATTGGGCTTAGCTCAACTCCGGCGATCGGAGCGCCGAGTGTTCGCGGATCGTTGGGCGGCGTGAAGGCGGGCGCACTAATCTGGATCTGGCCCTGCTGCGCGGCGCCCGGCGGCAGCAGCAGATGCAGTGTGCGCCCATTGGCCAGCGGCTGGCTGACTGCCATCTGGCCGCTGCTGAGATGGAGCGAGCCCGTGCCGACAAGTGGATTGGCCGTTGCGGGAAGCTGTTGCAAACCGACAATGATCGTTTGCCGACCGAGGCCAGGCAGCCAAATCGTGGAGCTGTCGCCGCTCCAGCGATACGAAAGCTCGTCGGCGGTGGCGTGCTCGGGCTCGGCGGTATTCCAGCCCGCGATCAATGGCTGATCGCTGTGCCAGCCTTCCTCGTAGCCGATATTGATCGTGTAGCTGAGCGCTTGCTGGCTGACCGCAAACGCGAGTATGACGAATAAGCCGAGCAAGGCCCAGAGCGGCCACTCGCCCAGCGTAAGCAGCCAGGTGCGCAGAATCTTCGTGCTGCGGTGCCACGTTGAAGCTAACTGAAACACCGCGAGATTATAACAGAGACCGCGTGCGCGATCAGTTTCGGGCAGCGGGCAAGCAGGTTTTAGCGGAACTCGCTCAGCCGGTGTGCCACACTTTGCAGCGCGATCGTGTTGATCGAGTAATACTTGGCGCCGCGCTCGCCGCGCCGCACGTTCAACACTTTCATATCCACCATTAGCTGAAGATGTCGCGATACCGCCGACTGAGAGATGCCCAGCCGGTCGACAATCTCCTGCGCGTACAGCTCGCGTCCGTTGAGCATCGCCACGATCATCAGGCGCGTCTTGTCGGCCAGCGCGGTGAGCGGATGATACAGGTCTTCGATCTGCGGCCCTTCGGTTGGCTCGGTCACTGGCGTGCCCTGGCCATTGTAAAGGATCGTGCCGGTCGAATCGTGGAACAAAAACGAAACATACGGCCCGAGATACAGCGACGGCACAAAGCGCACACGCTCGATCTCACTCAGATGCGAGCGGATACGATCCGGCACTTGACGCCCGGTGACGGCTGTGAACAGCGCGGTGATCTCGGCCGGGTAGCTGTGCCGCCGGTGGTACTCGACGCTGCGCAGCAGCTGGTCGCGCGTTTGATTCCATTGATCGCGATACACCCGCTCCCAGAAGCGCTGAAGGCTGCTGACCACCAGGTCTCGCCATTCGCTGGGCGTGCGCAGCAGACGGCTGGCCTTGGCAACCTCGACGGGCAGCGGCATCTGCGCCAGCACCGCGTCGAGCTGCCTGTGGTCGGCCAGCAGCTCGGCGGCGCTGAGATCGGTGGCGATCTCATGACGCTCGATGCTCTTCTCCAGAATCGTCTCAAGCATCTGCCGGCATGTCTCGTCGTCGAGCGCCGCAATCTCGTCAAAAAACGCCTCGACACTGTTGTGCGCTGCCGCTCCTGCGCCCAGAAGCCGGCTGGTGAGTATCTCGACGACCGCTTGATTATAGCCCGTCAGGCGCAGGGCAAGCTCAAGATCCTGGCGCAGCCGGTTGGAGAGCGTCGAGTAAGCTTCCAGGAGCCACGATCCAAGTCCTTCGAACTCATGGACAACAATCGTCAGGCTGGCCGCCGACAGTAGCTCAAGGCCAAGCGACACTTGCCATTCAACTGTTACCGCTGGTCGTCCCCGTAGCAGCTCCGCCATAGATCGCCTTTCGCTCTTTGTATGCACGTATACCTATATGAGGGTAGCATACGGGTTAACGAACCGTCAAATACCAAATGCTGTTTTCCAAGCTGTATGAGTAGCGGTCGTGATCGGTACCAGTATTAAGCGCTCAGCTCTCAACATCGATGGCGATACTTTCTAAGTACCGCAGGATCGCGTCTGCCTGCTTGCCGCTAAAGATGTCGTTGGCGCGGCCATACTCGCTGAGGCCCGTCGTGTAAAACACGGTTATCTCCCGGTCGCGGCCTGGCGTGTGCTCGTTGATCTCAACGCTGGTGATATTATCGAGATTCAAAAAATAGGCTCCGACCTTGATCCAGCTCATTGTGTATTCCTTCTGATAGTTATATGCTGATCATAGCAGAAATGATCGCCTGTTTAGGTCGTTATAATGGAGATCGAAGCGCAAAAGCTTCTATCTTTTGACAGATGCGAATCTGTGCTTGAATTTGGTATGATCAGTCTGCAACCTTCTGCGAACCACTGTCGTCAAAGCCGACAATGGCGCGTAGAGCGCAATGTTCAGGAGTGTAACAGTGGCCGAGCCAACAGCCGAATGTGTGCGACGGGCGCAGGCTGGCGACCCACAAGCCTTAACCGATCTGATCATGGGTCAGCAGCATTATGTGTATAGCATCGCGATGAGCGTGCTGCATCAGCCGGAAGATGCTGCCGATCTAACTCAGGAAGCTTTTATTCGCTTGATGCGGGTATTGCCGCAGTATAACGGCGAGAGCCGTTTTACCACCTGGCTATACCGATTGGTCGTCAATCTGTGCCGCGATGAGCTGCGACGGCGCGGACGACAGGTCCAATTCATTCAACCATCCGAAGACGACGAGCAGACGCTCAGCCCGCTGGATATGGTCGCGGACGACGATCGGGCCAGCGATCCGCTGCGCGCGCTCAACGATAGTGAGCTGCGGATTGCCGTTCGACGGGCGCTGACTCAGCTGGAAGATCATTATCGTCTGTCGCTGACGTTATATTATTTCGAGGATCTCAAATATACCGATATTGCTGAGATTCTCGACGTGCCGCTCAACACCGTCAAAAGCTATATCCGCCGTGGCAAAGAGCGGCTGGCGACGCTGCTCGACGAGTATAATGAGAATAGCTCGGCACAGGAACGATCGACAACGGCGTCTGCTTCGGCGCGACAGCCGCAGATTCAGCAGCGCTTTGCTTTAGGCAATGCTCGATAAGAAGAGGGAATCCCGATGGATTGCCAGACAGTTCGCACAGAAATTCATATCGAGCCAACGAACGCGGCGCTGAATGCACATCTTGAGTCGTGCGTTCGCTGCGCGGGTTACGCCGAGTATATGACACGGCTGGACGGCGTGCTGCGGGCTGAGCTGTTCGTTCCGGCGCCCGCCGCTGTCAGCGCTGAGCTTCAGGTGGTTGCGGCTCGTCCGGCGCGCGTCGACGATCGGCTGGATGTAGCGGCGCGCGATGAGCTGCTGGTCGCGGTACCCGCCGATCTGACCGCACGCTTGCAGTCGCTGGTAGTGCAGCCGGCTCGGGCTAGATCGCCGTTGGACCTGGCGCTGCGCGATGCGCTGGTGATCCAGGCACCGCCCGAGCTAACGGCGCGTTTGCAGGCTTTAGTGCCGCAAGCGGCGCCGGCTGTTGTACCGGAGTTCGCTCCGGCGGTACGGCCTCGGCGCTGGGTTGTAGCCACAGTGTATTTTGTGACGGCGACGCTGCTGCTGCTTTCGCTGATGTACGCCGGCCAGATCTACGGCCTGATGATCGATCAGCTTGGTCTCAACACCTGGCTCTCGGAGATCGCACGCTTGCCGGCGGCGCTACTGCAACAGCTCTACACCGCGTATCCACAGGCGCGAACCGTCGTCAGCACGCTGGTACGGATTCAACAGCCGCTGCAATGGCTGCTGATCGCGCTGGTGGTGTGGGCCGTCGTCGATATGAGCCAGCGGCAAGGGCCGCGTGAAGGGCCGCGCGGGCAGCAGTTCGCCTAGTACAGAAAGTCAGCTCGATCCAGGAAGTTCGTTCGATCAGCTGGTGCTGCGATTGGTCTATGCTACAGGCCATGCAGTCCCTGATCGACAACCTCCTGGATTTGTTATTTCCGCCGCGCTGTGCCGGCTGCAAAAGCCAGGGCGCGCTGCTCTGCGCTGCCTGCCAGGCTAGCTGTCGTTTCGTGCCCGATGCGGCAAACCGCGAGCAGCACCTGCGCCTGAATAGTCCGTTTCTGCTCTCGACGGCAGGCGCGTATGTTTTCGAGGGCGCGATCCGCGAGGCCGTGCATACGCTCAAGTACAATCGGCGCAAACGTATGGCGCAGCCGCTCGGCCAGCTGCTGAATCGCTACCTGGTAGCCCGTCCCATCGCCATCGACGCGATCGTGGCGGTGCCGCTGCACCCGGAGCGACTGCGAAAGCGCGGCTTCAACCAGGCCGGCCTGCTTGCTCAACAGCTAGCGCGTCAGGCCGGCTTACCGCTGCTGGCAACGCAGCTTGTGCGTGTGCGCCAGACCTCGCAGCAGGCGGATCTCAATCGGGCCCAGCGTCGCGAAAATGTTCGTGCCGCGTTTGCGTGGCAGGCGGCATCCCCACCACCGCAGCGCATCCTGGTGATCGACGATGTGCTGACAACCGGCGCGACCGTCGAGGCTGCTGCGCAGGCGCTCCATGCGGCGGGCGCGCGAGAAGTTCATGCGCTGGCGCTGGCCCGTGGATTGTGAAAAAGAGCATGTGGAAGAAGTACGCGGCAGCGCTGAGGAAAGGCGCTGCCGCTGTGTTGAATGCGGTAGATCCCTTGCAGGGGGCGTGATTTATCACGCCCGAGATCTCGGCTAGCCTACACGAGTCTGTCTACGGCGTGGTCGTCTCGGTGGCTGCGGGCGCCGGTGCGGCGCTCTCCTCGGCAGCTGGTGTTGGCGTCGGCGCGGTAAACGACGGGCGCTCCTCGGAGGTTAGCAGCTTGACGGCCCACCAGAGCTGCGAGTCTTTGGCCGACTCGGGGTCGGTTGGGCGGCGCTGCGGGAACTTGATCAGATACTGATCGTCTTGCAGGAACGGAATATAGTAGTCGGGCTCAAGTCCTTTTTTATGGATCTCGACGCCGTTGGGCGTGAGCCAGTGCGCGATCGTAATCCTGGCGGATGCGCCCTCTTCCAGCGGCTCGATCGATTGGACCGAGCCCTTGCCAAAGCTTTTCTCGCCAACAATCAGCGCTCGCTTGTGATCGCGCAGTGCTCCGGCGACGATCTCGGAGGCGCTGGCCGAGCCGCTATTGATCAGCACGATCAGCGGGACATCCAGCGCATCAGCCGCCCCGCTATCCCGCTTGACATCCAGATTTTCGATCTTGCCGTCGCTGAACTCTTCTTGCAGCGCGACACCGCTCGGCACGAACCGGCCGATCATCTCGCGGCCCGAGGTGAGTAGGCCGCCGGGATTGTTGCGCAGATCCAGGATCACGCCTTTGGGCTGCTGCGCCATTAGGTTTTTGAGCTGTCGATCCAGCTCGCCGGTTGTGGTGTCTTTGAACTCGCTGACCTGCACATAGCCAACGTTGCCGTCCAGCAGGTAGGATCGCACGCTGATCAGCGGCACGGCATCGCGCACAATCGACAGCTCAAACGTCTCATTACTCGACTCGCGGAAGAGCGTTAGCTTCACGGCTGTGCCCTGGGGACCACGAATCAGATCCGCCGCTTTGCGCGACGCCTCGGTTCCTTGCAGGCCGTCGAGAAAGGCCGCCATATCGGTATCGTCGACCTTGAGAATTTGATCGCCGGCCAGCAGGCCCGCTTTCTCGGCAGGCGACTCCTCGATCGGCGAGAGGATCAGTAGCTTGTTGTCTTTGTGCTCGACATACGCGCCGATGCCCTCGATCTTCCCTGAGATCCGCTCGCGCGTCTCCTCCGCCGCCTGTGGCTCCTCAAAGAACGTGTAGTCGTCGCCCAGCGATTTCAACATGCCCTCGATCGCGCCGTAGGTCATCTTGCGATAATCGAGCGGCTCCTTGTGGTAGAACTTGCTATCGACCAGATTCCAGACCTGCCAGAACACCTTGAAGTCGGCCTGGGCTTGCTCGGGAGTGCTGGCCTGCGCGGCGCCGGTTGAGCTTGCCGCCGCCACCTGTGGCAATCTATTGCCCCAGCGCTGCGCCACGACAATGCCGCCCACAAACGCGATAATCGCGATCAGACCTGATACCAGCGCGCCAACAGCGACCGCGCGAGATGTTCGTACCATGCCCTACTCCTAACCAAAAACGGGATCAAGGGTTGCACGTTCATTATACCGAGCAAGCCGCTGGTCCCGCTGTTCTTTTACTATGCTGTGTGGCAACCTTTAGTCCAGATCGCCGTGCATGAACAGCACCGCCGCCGCCGCCGCCACTGGCGCGGTCTCAGCTCGCAGGATACGCGGTCCCAGCGAGGCCAGGCCCAGCCGGTACATCACCGCTGTCGCCAGCTCGCTTTCGGTGAGACCGCCCTCGGGGCCGCTCAGCAGCGCGATCGAGAAGGGCGCTTCTTCCGCCAGCGGTCGCGCTTCGTCGCTGCCAATCAAGGAGCGCAGGCTCGATCCGCCGCTGCCTTCCCACAGCACAAACGCCCGCGATCGCCGGGCCGCATGGTCGCAGGCAGTGTCGAAGAGCATCGCCGGCAGCAGCTTGGGCAGCTTGGCGCGTCGCGATTGTTCGGCGGCCTCGCGAATGATCCGCTCCCAGCGCTCGATCTTGGCCCCGCCGATCTCGGCGATGTCGTCGATCACGCTGCGCTGGCAGACGACCGGCACGAAGGCGCTCACGCCCAGCTCAGTGCCTTTTTGCAGCACCCACTCAAAGCGCTCGCCACGCAGCAGCGCGACATACAGCGTCAGCTTGAGCTGCGGCTCTGTCTCGGCCAGCGTCTTGCGCTCGATCGCGCCGCTGATGTAGCCGCGTCCGATCTCGTCCAGCGCCACGACGTACTCCCAGCCGCTGTTGTCCAGCAGCGTGATTTGATCGCCCGCGTTGAGCCGCAGCACCGTGGAGAGCTGGTGGATCAGCGCCGGATCTTCGATGCGGGCCACGCGACCTTGCAGCATCTCAGGCGCGACGAAGAAACGGTAGGTGTTGCTGTCGGTCTGCTGCCGGCGACGATTCTCAGCTGGACGTTGACGGCGCTTCGCCATAATATAGTGATCACCTTTAGAATTTGCAGGCCCTCACCCCCGGCCCCTTCCCCATTCCTCGGCAGGCTTCCGCCTCGTCAGCGATAGGAGAGGTGTGACGTGAATCAGCCTTCTACGCGCGGCGATGAGCCAGCGCCACCCAATCGCCCTCTTACATGCGCTCGGTCGGCTCTGCCCCTCGCCTGCCGCGGCGGGAGAGGGGCGGCCCGCAGGCCGGGGTGAGGTCATTCTCTTCCTACGCGCGGCGATGAGCCAGCGCCACCCAGTCGCCCTCTTGCATGCGCTCGATCGGCTGTAGTCCCGCCGCCTCGAACGCCGCCACAACATCCGCCTCGCGATCGGCGATGATGCCGGATGTGACCAGCAGTCCGCCGGGCTTGAGCGCTCGCTGGAGGTAGGGCGCAAGCAGCACATGCACATTCGCCAGAATATTCGCGACGATCAGATCGAACTCGGCGTCGGGCTCGAACGCGACCGGCCCTGCGGTGCGCGCTCCGGCTGTGCGCTGCTTGATCGCCCAGTCGCTGCCGAGCCAGTGCCCAAGCTGCGCGCCCGGCCCCAGGCTGCCTTCGACGGTGGTGACCACGGCCTCAACCTGGTTGCGCGTGACATTTTCTTCGGTCGCCTGCACCGCGATCGGATCGTTATCGATCGCCAGCACGGGCTGCGCTCCCGCCTTGGCCGCCGCGATCGCCAGAATGCCGGAGCCGCAGCCGAGATCCAGCGTGCGCGCATCGGGCTGGACATAGCGCTCCAACAGCAGCAGACATAGCTGCGTCGTCGGGTGGAGGCCGGTGCCAAAGGCCATGCCCGGATCGAGATTGAGTATCAGATCGCCGGGCTGCGGTTCGTACTCCAGCCACGACGGCACGATCACAAAGCGCTCGCCGATGCGCCGGATCGGGTAGTGCGCCTTCCAGGCATTAGCCCAGTCTTCTTCTTCCAGCTGCCGCACCTGAAGCTCGCCGACCGGCCGCATCATGCCCAGCGCCCAGAGCCCCTGCTCAACTCGGGCCCGTGACTCCTCGGCGTACTCGTCGAGCGGAATGTAGGTGCGCACTACCACCGGCCTGGCTGCGTCGATCGTGTACTCCGGGCCGTCGGGCGAGCCCACAAACGGCTGATCGATCGCGACGCCTTGGTTGTAGCCGACCTGCGCGAACAGCTCGGTGACGGACTCGATCGCTTCTTGTTCGATCTCAACACTCAGCTCAAGCCAGCTCATGCTTTACCCCATCGCCAGGTGGTGCCCTGCGCCGAATCTTCCAGAATCACACCCAGCGCCGTCAGCTCGTTGCGCACCTGATCCGCCAGCGCGTACTGCTTGGCCTTGCGCAGATCGGCGCGAAGCTTGATCAGCAGCTCGATAAACGGTCCGGCCTCTTCACCGCCGCGCGCCTGCTCCTTGAGCTCCAGGCCCAGCACCCCGGCGATCTCACGAAATGTAGCCTGCGCCTCGGCAAACGGCTCACCGCCAACGCCGGCATCACGGGCCGTGTTGATTGCCTTGACCATGTCGAAGAGCGCAGCCGTCGCACCTGGACCGTTGAAATCGTTGTCCATGGCCGCTTCAAATTTCTGCCGCGCCTCGGCGATCGTAGATGTCAGCGTTTCAACCGCTGCGCCTTGAGTCGTGCCGCTCGACGGACGTAGCGCGCTCATCAGCCGCTCCAGCTTGCGCTTGTTCTCGGCAACCACGCCTACGTCGTACATCAGCGGCGCGCGGTACGGCGAGGCCAGCACCATCAGCCGCAGCACATCGGCGGGATGCTCGGCCAGGAAATCGTCGATCGTCACCAGGTTGCCTAGCGACTTCGACATTTTTTCCAGCTCGCCGCTGGCGGAGCGCATCTGAAGCATGCCGTTGTGAACCCAGTAGCGCACAAAGGTCTGCTCGGTAGCGCACTCGCTCTGCGCCATCTCGTTCTCGTGATGCGGAAAGATCAGATCGTTGCCGCCGCCGTGAATGTCGATGCTCGGCCCTAGCTCCTTCAAAATCATCGCCGAGCACTCGATATGCCAGCCGGGCCGTCCTCCGCCCCACGGGCTATCCCAGGCCGGCTCGCCGGGCTTCGCGCCCTTCCACAGCGCGAAATCCAGCGGATCGTCTTTGCGCTCGTCGGGAGCGATGCGCGCGCCTGAGCGCATGGCGTCGACGCTGCGATGCGAGAGCTTGCCGTACTCCTCGTCGGTGCGCACGCGGAAATACACATCGCCGCCGGCGGCGTAGGCATGGCCGCGCTCGATCAGCTCCGAGATCAGATCGATGATCTCGGTCATGGTTGTGGTCGCGCGTGGATAGGCGGTCGCCGGCAAAATATTGAGGTCGGCGACGTGCCGGTACCAATCGTTGATGTACTGCTCGGCCAGCGCGATCGGATCACGACCTTCGGCGTTTGCGCGGTTGATAATCTTGTCGTCGACATCGGTAAAGTTCTGCACGTGCGTCACGTCGTAGCCGCGATAGTGCAGGTAGCGCCGGATGATGTCGAAGACCAGCGCCGACATGCCGTGGCCGATGTGGGCTTTGTCATAGACTGTTGGGCCGCAAACATACAGCTTAACTTTGTTGGGCTCCAACGTTTCAAACGGCTCAACGGTGCCGGTCTGCGTGTTATACAGTTGAATCGGCATAGCTTCCTCTTGTTAGATGCCCCACCCCGGCCCGCCGTCGTAGTCGCCGTTGGTGTTGAGCGTTGCAAACAATGATTCGGGCATGTCGTGAAATTCTTGGTGATGAGCGTGGTGGCCTTCGATCTCGTCTTCCAGCTCCATGATCCGGCCTTCCAGCTCCAACACCTTGTCGTGCAGAGATTTGAGCATCGCGCCCTCGGGATCAGGCAGCTGCTCCACGCGCCGTGTCGCGCCGGTCTCCGGGTCGCGCGTGGCCACAATGCGCGCCGGCACGCCGACCGCTGTGGAATGCGACGGAACGTCTTTGACTACCACCGCGCCGCCACCTACACGCGCGCCATCGCCGACGGTGATCGCGCCCAGCACCGAGGCTCCCACGCCAACCACCACGTGGTCGCCCAACGTTGGATGGCGCTTGCCGCGCTGCTTGCCGGTACCGCCCAGCGTCACGCCCTGATACAGTGTGACATAATCACCGATCTCGGTGGTCTCGCCGATCACAACGCCCATGCCGTGATCGATGAAGAAGCCGCAGCCGATCGTCGCGCCGGGATGAATCTCGATGCCGGTAAAAAAGCGCGCGGTCTGCGATAAGAGCCGGGGCACGAACGGAACCTGGTTTTGCCACAGCCGGTGCGCCAGGCGATGGATCAGAATCGCGTGCAGGCCCGGATACAGAATAATCTCGAACACATTCCGCGCGGCAGGATCGTTGCGTACAATCGCGCGAAAGTCTTCGCGCAGCATCGAATATGCAGAAAAGATGGACATACAAAAGCCTCCCAGTAGGGCAGAACCGGCGTCACTGACACGGTGCTGCGCTTAGCGCAGAAAAGGGGTGCCGCACACACGACACCCCGAACGACACGCGCAGAAGGTATTCCGCCGCTGCTTACTTAAGGAGGCTATCAAAAATGCTGGTTTGTGCGCTATCACATCCACAGGCATTCCACTATGCACTAGGCGGCATCGCTAGCAGGGCTGGCCACCGGCTCGCTTTTGGTCTCAGTCTTGGCGTTGTCGCCGTCGCTGCTTGCTTTGCTGTCGCCGTTGCTGGTTTTGCTCTCGCCATTGCCATTGCTGGCACTAGAACCGGATCTTTTATAATCGTTAATATGCCAGCCCGAGCCTTTGAAAACAATTCCGGCCGGCTGGAAGATCCGACGAACATTCTTGGCGCAATTCGGACAAGTGCGGATTGGCTCGTCAGAGATTTTTTGAAACTTCTCGAATTGATGCCCGCACGCATCACAGCCATAAACGTAGGTCGGCATAGCGCCTTAGTCCTCCACGATCAAGAGTCTTGAATATCCTCTCATATTGTACCGCGCTGCTTACGGAATGCCAATCGATTTTGCACGTTTGGGGAGCGATGGCTTGCGCACGACTGATGCCGCCGCGCTTCCGTTTTTACTCTCCGTGGCATACCAACTGCTGGTCAACAGTGGGCCAAACGCCGATCCGTTTACAGCCGGGAAAGAAAGGAGTGTACGCCCGAATCTGTATTGAACCGGATTGTGTCGCAGATGGTGATAGGTGTATCGGATGCTACGTTAACATCAACGACGATGTTACGTTGTTGGCTCTAGAGGCCAGCGATGACCGCTCACAGTAGCATGGCCGTCGACAACAACGTTGCAGCATTTCGTAGGAGCAACTTCATTGATAGGTAAAGGAACCCACGCGCTCAGCACATCGTTGTTGCTCGCGCGGCTGGGCAAGGTGGCACTGACGCCACCCAGCGAGCAGCAGCTGGTAGAGCGGCTGCTCGTCGCGGCGACCGACGTTGGCTGTCGGTCGACGGATCTGGTTAAAGCCATCTATGTTGGCCTAAAACTTCATCTACGGGTGTGTCTCTATGGCCCGGCACGTGACCGCACCATGGCGCTCTTCGAATCGCTGGTCACGACTGTGGTCGGCGCAGGCAGCGAGCAAGTGCTGCATCTGCACGGCCCGATCGGTGGAGACGAGGTTGCCCAGCGCTTTGCGGCTATTCGCATCGGCGATTTTGTCGGCACCTTGATCGAGCCGATCGAGCAGGGCAAGGCCTGGTTTATTCTGATCGATACACCCGGCGACCCAACGACGACGCTGCGCTGGGTTGAGCGTGAAGTCGCAGCGACGTTGCGCGCCGGCGGTCGCTGTGGACATATGTTGCCGGCGAATCTATTTATTCTGGTCTCCGCCGGGGAGACGCCCTCACAGCCGCAGCGCTGCTGGCTGTCATTGGCGGCGCCGGAGTGGGGAGACAGCGTGTATCAGCCGCATGTCGAGCCGCGCGTACCGCCGGTTGGCTACCAGCGCCAGCTGCTGGAAAACCAGCTAACAGGCCCGGCCTACCGGTCGCGATTACGCCGAGCACAGAGCGCGCTGAAGCTGCCACCCGATGTCGGCGGGCTTTCATCCCAGATGGCGCGGCGCTGGCTGGCCGCAAGCGTCGATGACCAGCAGCGCGGGATCTGGATCGCCTCCGACCCGGCGGCAAATGCTCGCCACGCGCTGGAGGCTCTGGAAGCGCTGCATATGGCGCACTCATGTTCCGTCTAAGCTTTCTGCGCTATGCTATGGCCTGTAGCGCGGATCGTATTTGACAGTGACTACAGGCCATGCTACTATCGGACCCCAATTAGTCGTATTGCGGCCCGAATTCAGTTGAGTTGGTGTATGAGACGAGCGCGACCAGCTAATAACCGGGCAGTTGTACACGATGCCTCCACCCGCTACGATGAATTAGGTTTTCTTTTGCGTCGTACATCTCTACCCGACTCAAGCAATTCAGTGGTCTCCGAGCGCTGGAATCGTCTGGCGCAGCGCATTATTGCCTACCGACAACTGCAAGCGTTGATCGCGCAAATGTCCGCGCATGGATCGGAGATGCATCGATCTGCGCTGCTTCTGCGGGCCTGGTCATCTTTGACCTCGCCGATCGCCTGAGCGTTCGCTATGGTCTCACTGAGACTGAAAGGAGCATAACTGCCTGATTGTTTGAGACTTCACTAACCGTTAAATGCAATATCTGACGGTATGTCCTGATGTGTCCAATACTCATCGTATAAGGAGCAGAGTATTCATGAATCTGCGAGGCTGGAAAAAAACCTACTCATGGCTACTGCTTGTAGCTTTGATCCTTCCCATTCTTGCCGCCTGTGGTGGCACCGCCACGCCGAGCGCTAGCCCGGCCGCTTCGCCCGCTGAGTCGACCGCCGCTTCGCCGGCTGCGTCACCGGCAGAATCACCAGCAGAATCACCAGCTGCTTCAGCTTCGCCGGATGCTTCGCCGGCTGAGTCGCCTGCTGCTTCACCCTCCGGCAGCACGGGCAGCACCGGCGGCGATAACGTCCTGCGCATTGGCCTGACCACCTGGCCCGATACGCTCGATCCGCAGAAGGCGTCGTTCTCGCAGGAGCTGGCGAGCCTTGGTCTGATGTATGAGGGCTTGACTGGCCTCAACAAGGATCTGGAGACGGTTCCGGCAGCTGCCGAGAAGTGGGAGTACAACGACGACGCGACGGTGGTGACCTTTACGCTGCGCGCCGACCTCAAGTACAGCGATGGCTCGCCCCTGACGGCAGAAGATTTCGTCAAGGCCGTGTATCGCACGCTTGATCCGAACCTCCCCGGCGACTATCAGACCTCGATCTCGATGATCCAGGGCGCTGAAGATATCATCAGCACTGAGGTTCCGACCGGCACCGACACGCTGGAGAGCAAGTTCGAGGCGCTGGGCGTGAAGGCCGTCGACGAGAGCACGATCACCTTCAACCTGACCCAGCCGACGCCGTACTTCCACACGCTGGCCGGCCTGTGGGTGCTGTACCCGGCCAAGGACGATCTGGTCAAGGCGGGCGGCGCGCAGTGGTACGAGAACCCCGAGAACCACATCGGCAACGGCCCGTGGAAGGTTACCACGATCGATCGCGGCAACAACCTGATCGCGTACGAGCCCAACGAGAACTACTGGCAGGGTCGGCCGAAGATGGACGGCGTTGAGCTGCGCTTCATCGATGACCTCGCCGTGGCGCTCCAGGCGTACAAGAACGGCGAAGTCGACATGATCGAGCCGGATGCGAACGATGCGCCTTCGCTGCGCACCGATCCGCAGCTGAGCCAGGAGTTCAAGGAATATCCCGGCTCGTGCACCTTCGTGCTTGCGTTCAACCTGACCAAGGAGCCGTTCGGCAACCAGAAGCTTCGCGAGGCGTTCGCCTATGCCTTCGACCGCGAGACGTTTGTCCGCGATGCGCTTCAGGACACCGAGGCCGCGACCCTGACCTGGATTCCGCCAGGATTCCCTGGGTACAAGGAAGGCGAGACCCGCTTCGGCTTCGATGTCGAGAAGGCCAAGGCCGCGCTGGCCGAGGCTGGCTTCCCCGAGGGCCAGGGCCTGCCGGAGATCAAGGTTAGCTATCCCAGCAACAACCCGGCAACCCAGGCACGCGTCGAGTACATCATCCAGATGTTGCAGAACAACCTGGGTGTGACGCTGGTACCGGAGCCGGTCGAGAGCACGACGCTGACCAACCTGCGCAAGGACGTTTCGACCTATCCGCAGATGCTGTATCGCGGCGGCTGGTGCGCGGACTATCCCGATCCGCAGAACTGGCTGAGCGTCTACTGGCACTCGCGCAGCAACTTCGCCCGCAACATCGGCTACAAGAACGATGAGCTGGACGCGCTGCTGGACAAGGCCGACGTCGAGACCGATCCTGACACCCGCTTCGAGCTGTATCAGCAGGCGCAGGATATCGTGGTCGACGACCAGGGCGAGATCTTGCTGAGCAACAACAAGAACACCTACCTGGTGAAGCCGTACGTCAAGAACGTCGACTTCACGCCGCAGGACTCGGCGTTCCCTGGACAGGAGACTGGCTTGCTCAACGTTACCATCGAGCGATAGCGCGTAGTCGGTCTGCGCTGGCACGTTTTATGAATGTGCCGGTGTGATAGATGTACCGACCGGGTTCGTCAAACAGAGTTGGCGAGCCCGGTTGGCACACAAGGAACCTAACGATGATTCGTTTTATTATTCGTCGTCTGCTTTGGATGATCCCGGTGCTTTTCTTTGTGTCGCTGGTGACATTCTTCTTGATGCACCAGGCGCCGGGTGGTCCTTTCGATCGCGAAGATAAAAACGTTGACCCGGCGACGATCGCTGCGCTCAACCGGGCGTTTGGGCTGGACAAGCCGCAGTATATCAATCCGGGCGCGGTCAGTGCCGCCTGGAACCAGGGCGTTCGTAATCCGATCAGCCTGGGCCGTGCGTTTGTCGATAGCCAGTACGGCAACTATATGATCAAGGCCGTCCAGGGCGATCTTGGGCCGTCCTATCGTCAGCGCGGCAAAAATGTGCAGGATATTATTCGTGAGCAGTGGCCGTACTCGGCGCGGCTGGGCCTGTTTGCGCTGATCTTTGCAGTAATGGTCGGCGTGCCGCTCGGCGTGATCGCGGCGCTGCGCCAGAACACGATCGTCGACTATGCCAGCCTGTTCTTTGCGACGGTTGGTGTCTCGCTGCCCACCTTTATCACCGGCCTGCTGGTGTTGATCATCTTTGGCACGACGCTCAAGTGGATCAATATCACCACTAACGACTGGAATACGTGGAAGCCGTATATCGCGCCGGGCCTGGTGCTGGGCATGCTGACGATGTCGTTTATTACGCGCATCACCCGCACCACGATGCTGGAGGTCAAGCGCCAGGATTATGTCCGTACGGCACGGGCCAAAGGTCTATCGGAGAACTCGGTGATCGTGCGGCATATGCTGCGCAACGCGCTGATTCCGGTGGTGACGCTGCTTGGGCCGGCGCTGGTCGGTCTGATCACGGGCTCCGTGATCACCGAGGGCATCTTTAGTATCCCCGGCATCGGCGGCTACTTCGTCGAGTCGATCGCCGGTCGCGATTACTCGATGATCATGGGCACGACGCTGATCTTCGCGACGCTGACGGTGCTGGCGAATCTGTTCGTGGATCTGAGCTATGGCTTCTTAGATCCGCGCATTCGTAATCAGTAGGGCTTCCTGGGAAGCTTAAGGTTCAAGGACACGTATTGAATCTCGAATGGCCCGTAGAGCGCGTAGTGTGCAACGTCGCGTCATTCACAATTCGTGGTTGAGGTAGAACTATGGCAACAACAGCTTCTCGAACTGCGATGGGACAAGAGGATCGGACGCTTTTAGCGCGCGCCCCTCGTAGCCTGTGGAGTGACGCGCGGCGGCGCTTGTTGCGTAATAAAGCGGCAGTGGCCGGTCTTGTTTATATCGCGCTGCTCGCCATTATTGCGGTTGCCGCTCCACTGATCGCGCCGCATCCTCCGCTTCAGATTTATCCCGGCAACACCTACCGGCAGGCCGCCTGGATTGAAACGCCAAACAATCCACGGACGAGCGGATCGTGGGAGTATCCGCTGGGCACAGATGCGATCGGACGCGATGTGTTGAGCCGTCTGCTCTATGGCACCCGCACATCGCTGGTCGTCGGCTTTATTCCAATGATCCTTACACTGACCATCGGCACGGCTATTGGTCTGATCGCCGGCTACCGGGGTGGCTGGCTCGATACTGTGCTGATGCGTATTGCCGATATTGTCTTTTCCTTCCCATCGCTGCTGTTCTTTATTATTGTGATGTCAGCGCTCAAGAATACGCCGATCGGCAAAGTCTGGAACGGCTTCTTGATCCTTTTTGCGGCGCTCTCATTCGTGGAATGGGTAGGCGTGTCGCGGCTAGTCCGTGGACAGATCTTGTCGCTCAAGGAGAAGGAGTTCGTCGAGGCGGCACGAACGATCGGCGTGCGCAATCATAATATCTTGCTGCGCCACCTGCTGCCGAACTCGCTCGGCCCGATCATCGTTGCGGGCGCGTTCATCGTTCCCGGCGCGATTATCACCGAGGCGGTGCTCTCGTATCTCGGTATCGGTCTGCCGCCGGCGACCAAAGCAGGCGCACTGTTCCCGGTGAGCTGGGGCAATATGATCCTTGACGGCAAGGGCGCGCTCCAGGCGCAGCCGTGGCTCATGATCTCGCCGGCGGTCGCGATCGCGTCGATCACGCTGGCCTTTACCTTCCTGGGCGACGGCCTGCGCGATGCGCTCGATCCGCGTCAAAATCAATAACTCCGCGCTGAAACGTTAGCGCACGGATGACAGACTTGTACCGTTTTGGGAGTTTGTATGCCACCTCTTTTGGAAGTGAAAGATCTCCGCACCCACTTCTACACGCAAGACGGCGTGGTGAAGGCGGTGGACGGCGTTTCGTTCTATGTCGATAAAGGCGAGACGCTCGGCATCGTCGGTGAGTCGGGGTCGGGCAAGTCCGTGACGTCGCTGTCGATCATGCGGCTGATTCCAAGCCCGCCAGGGAAGATCGCCAGTGGCCAGATTTTGTTCGACGGCGATGATCTTCTGAAGTACAGCGAAGACGAGATGCGGCATATTCGCGGTAAAGATATCGCGATGATCTTTCAAGATCCGATGACCTCGCTCAATCCGGTGCTGACGATCGGCCGCCAGATCACGGAGTCGCTAGAGCTGCACATGAAGATGACCGGCCGCGAGGCTCGCAATCGTGCCACGGAGCTGCTGGCGATGGTGGGCATTCCTTCGCCGGAGAAGCGCCTTGACGATTATCCGCACCAGTTCTCGGGCGGTATGCGCCAGCGCGTGATGATCGCGATGGCGCTCTCGTGCAATCCGCAGTTGCTGATCGCCGACGAGCCCACAACCGCACTAGACGTGACGATCCAGGCGCAGATTCTTGAGCTGATCGGCAAGCTGCAAGAAGAGCTGGGCATGGCGGTGATCATCATTACGCACGATCTGGGCGTCGTCGCCGGCATGGCCGATCGCGTCAATGTGATGTACGCCGGACGTGTGATCGAGGAAGGGCCGACCGAGCAGATCTTTGCCGATCCGCGCATGCCCTACACCATCGGCCTGCTCCAGTCGATCCCGCGCCTTGACGAGGAGCGCGGCCACAAGCTCGATCCGATCCGTGGCCTGCCGCCGGATTTGATCAATCTGCCGCCGGTCTGCCCGTTCTCGCCGCGCTGCGACTATGTGCAGGATGCGTGCTATCAGCAGGTGCCGCCGCTACGTCCAGTCGCGGCCAATCAGCGCGCCGCATGCCTGTTCGATATTCACGCGCCGTGGCTCAGCCAGCAGAACGGCGATGGAGCATCCCAGGTTCGTAAACGGACGGCCGAACAAACAACCTAGCAGCCTGGGCGCGGCTTTGAGGCGCTCCTACGATCTGTCTCGTCGTGCGCGCAGGTCGCCGAGCATGTTTTTCACTGCGTCTCAGCTATAAATAACCGTTAGAAGGATAGAGTGGATGAGCAACGCCCAAACAAATGGCAGCCCGCTGCTCGAAGTGCGTGATCTCAAAATGTATTTTCCGATCACGCGGGGCATCGTCTTTCAGCGTCAGGTTGGCGCCGTTAAAGCTGTCGACGGCATCAGTATGACGATCAAACGCGGCGAGACGCTGGGATTGGTGGGCGAATCCGGCTGCGGCAAGTCTACCGCCGGTCGCGCCATTTTGCAGCTGTACAAGCCGACCTCGGGCGAGGTGATCTTTGATGGTCGCGATCTCACGAAGCTGAACGGCAATGATATG